>DASZMJ010000378.1:0-25884 GCA_035551935.1 Isosphaeraceae bacterium | reverse complement strand
CTGCGCCGGGTCGCGGCTCGGGTCAGAGGGGATCTCTACGACGCCATCGGTGACGCGTTGCGAGAGGTAACCGACCAGGACATCATCGGCTGGTTCCAACAGGCCGGCCTGTATGCAGCTCATGGGTAAACCGCTCTAGGGATGCGTCGGCGGGTACGCCGCGCTCTTGCTCTCGCGGAATCTCTTCGACCGCGCGATCACCTCCTTCGCGAAGAGGTCGGGCTGGCTCGACAGATCGATCGTGAAGACGCGCTTGCCTGAGATGGTCATGTCCGCACTCGGGACAGACCGGGCGTTCGCGCTGAACAAGTGATCGAAGTTACCATGAAGCTCTACATATTTCCGCTTCTCGGACGGCTTGTTCGTCGACCCGAGCTCGCCGCGGTTGAGGAGCGGTTCGGGATGCGGGGGCGGGAAGGATTTCACGTCAAGCGTCCACAGCGGCGAGAAGAAGCCCTTCGCCATCATCTCACGGCTACATGGCACGTCATCGGAGATCCGCTCGGCGAGGCTCGCCTTGACGTGGACCCCGCCGAAGATCTCGTCGGTATCGTCGAGATATAGGGCCACGTCGAGCTTGTCCGAGCCGACGACGCCATCGATCCCCATGGCCTTCAGGGCCGCGAGCTTCTTCGGCTTGCCGATCAACATCTGGATGCGCACGTTATTCTCGGCGAGCACCGCCTCGTAGATCTCCTCAACCGCGAGTTCGAGGGCCTCTCCCGAGGACCGCTTCCAGCTCTGGTCCGGGTTCTGGGGGCGATGCCTGTTGAGGACCTGGAGATACTGCCGGTAGACGACGTGGTGCCAAAGATCACTTGCATTAGCAGTAGGGCATGTTTTCACTGCGACGAGAAATGCATCCTTGATCGCATCGCGGTTTTTTACGCGGGGCCGCGCCAATGCCTTTTCGATCAGCTCTCCGACCGCCTCGAAGGCCGTTTCCGACACACCCGGCAGGTCGATGACAACCTCGGTCATGTTCATCATGGTTCGGTATTGCAAGGGCAAACGCCCCCTTATCAGGCTCCTATTAATTAAAATAAATACATATTTAAAAATTGAGGTCGTCGGGCTGGCGGAGGTCGGCGCGGAGGGCCTCGCGGCCGTTCTGGAAGAGGACGCCGCGGCGGGTGTCCTCGAAGATGGTGTTGACGAGCGGATAGCCCCGCTCGATCTTCTTGCGGACCTCGTCGTCGAGGACGTCGGCCGAGTCCTTGGCCTCCCAGTACCCGCGCGGCAGGTGCCACTCGTCGCGGAGGGTCGCATCGGGCCGGACGAGCTTGCCGCCGACCTTGAGGGTCAGCTCCGGGATCAGGGTCCAGCCCCGCGACTTCGCCGCCTCGGCCAGCAGGTCCTGGAACGCCGACCGCACCGCCAGCTCGTGGCCGACCCCCTGCCCTTCGAAGGCCCGCAGCCGCTCGTAATACGCGCCGATCGCCTTGTGCGACCCCTTCATCGCCGTCGCCATGCCCGCCCCTTCGCCATCCCTGCCCCGCCCGTCACCTCGGCGGGCGAATTGATGATAGGATGCCCACGCCCCCATCGCAAGGCATCGGCCCGTCCAAATCGCCCGCGGCCGCGGGTCGGCGGCCGTCTTCGGAACCCGAAGCGCCAGCGAGGGCGACCATCTGTCTCGATCCGGCCGACCCTCGCCCGCGGTGTGGAAGGCCCTCGCTGGCGCTTCGGGTTACGAAGAGGGGGCCCTCGCTGGCGCGGGGTGCCACGGGTTCGGCTTCGAACCCGTGTGGTGTCGGCGACGCCGGTGGGGCACGGGTTCGAAGCCGAACCCGCGGCACCCAGTCCCGTTGGCCTCGACCCGTGGGACCCGGAGTTTTTTTTCGAAAACCCCGCCGGTTTTCGGCGCGGATTCCAACTGAGGGGGTAGCGTCCCTCGCGGGAGGGGCGGACTGCGCGCGGCGACGACCTCGGATCAACGAACGATGGCCCCGATGAACCACCAGGAATCACGACTCCCCGAATTCCACAACCGGACTGTCGCCACGGCGATCGTCCGGCGTCGTCGCGGCCCGGCCCGTCTGTCCGACTATGTTCACAAAGGGGCCGGGGTCGGGATTGGGATTGGGAAACCCGAGGAAGCGAAGTCCATGAACGAGGGCGTCGCGGCGCGAAACGAAGCCACTTCGGCCGCTGTCGCGGCGCGAAACAAAGCCACTTCGATGGCCCCGTCGGCGAAAACGAACCCAGTTCCGGCCCCGGCGCCACCAAAACGAACCCAATTCGGGGGTCGCGCCGCCAAAACGAACCCAATTCCAGCTCGACGTCGCTCGAACGAACCCAACAATGGGCGATCTGGGGGATCGGAGGGGAAATGGGGGTTGGGGGACGGGTGTTGGATGTTGGCAGCCCTCAGCGCCGAACGAACCCAGGAGCCACCCCAGGCCCGACGCCCACCGAACGAACCCACCGGACGGTTTGGTTCACTTCGTCGAGGGGTCAGGGGTCGGGGAAGAACGAGACGACCTCGGCTCGCCGCGAATCCAACCCACTTCCGAACGGGGCAGGGGATGGGGTCGGTCGAGGGGCGATGCGCCGGCGCGGTACGAACCGAACGGGGCACTGGGGGACCTGGGCCGACTCTATCGCCGCGACACCCCGATTCGGAACGAACCGAACGGGGCCTTGGAGGCGTTGGGCAAGCTCTGCCGGCGACCCGCCCCGGCGCGGAACGAACCCAAGATCCCCCGACCCCGCGAGGCGAGGAAGCGGCCTTGAGCGGGAGGGCGGGCGTGGCCGATGATGACGAGGATGACGGTCGCGCCGATCCGGGCGGGCCATGTGGGACGAATCGACTCGGAGAAAGGAGACGGTCGATGCGGCAATGGCGGACCAACTGGGCCGCGTCCCTGGTCGTCGGGGCCGTCGCGGCGGCGGCGGGGCCGGCGGCATCGGGGCAGCAGGCGACGCCCGGCGTCATCCTCGAGAACTTCCGGCCCACCCAGCGCGGGGTCGAGTACGACAGCCCGGCCGGCAAGGACGCCGTCGACGCCTGCAAGGTCGAGCGGATCACCAACGCCAAGGGCGAGGGCATCGGCTTCGCCCTCCGCGACGGCCAGGGCCAGCTCCTGCGCAGGTTCCTCGACACCAACGGCACCCGCGACAAGGAGAAGCACACCCACCTGGACCAGTGGAGCTACTATAAGGACGGCTTCGAGGTCTACCGCGAGGTGGACCTGGACGAGGACGGCAGCCCGGACGAGTGCCGCTGGCTCAACGCCGGCGGGACGCGGGTGGCCGAGGTCAAGCGGGGCCACATCGTCGCGTGGAAGCGGCTCTCGGCCGAGGAGGCGGCCAAGGTCGTCGTCCAGGCCATCGCCACCAAGGACCCTGAGCTGCTCGAGACCGTCCTGGCCACGCCCGAGGAGATCCAGCGCCTGGGCCTGCCCCGCACGGTCGTCGATCAGGCCGGCGCGAAGGCCGACCGGCCCAAGCAGCTCGACGACCTCCGCGCGACCTTGCTCAAGAACGGCTGGGACAAGCGGACGGTGCTGACACTCTTCGACGGCAAGCTCCCCCACGCCATCCCCGCCGACCCGGCACTCGGTCTGAAGCAGGACCTCCTCCTGTATGAGAACGCGATCCTGCTGGCCGGGCCGCCGACCCCGGCCGGCGCGAACGCGGCGCAGGTCGCGTATCTGAACGCCACGGACCTCGTCCAGCTCGGCACGGTCTGGAAGTTCGTCGGCCTGCCGACGGCCATCGACCCGAGCAACCCGGCCCCCGTCGTGGCCCGCGACGGCCTCCGCGCGGCCCTCTTCCGCGTCCAGCCCGCCGGCAACGACCGGCCCGCCGCCGACCCCGCGCTCGACAAGGCCCTCGCCGCCCTCGCCGAGCACGACAAGCAAGGCGTGCCCGACCCCGCCGCGCAGCCCAACGGGTTCCTCAACTTCCAGCGCCACCGCAGCGAGCTGCTCGGCAAGGTCGTGCCGCTGGTCAAGAACGCGGCCGAGAAGCTCGCCTACGAGAAGCAGCGGATCGACTGCGTCGTGGCGATGTATCAGACCGGCCAGTACCCGGCCGGCCGTCGCGTGCTCGAGAACCTGATCAAGGCCGGCGGCAAGCTCGGCGCGTACACGGCCCTGCGCAAACTCTCGGCCGACAACGACATCGCCGCCAATCAGCCCGGCGCCAACCTGATGAAGCTCCAGGACCAGTTCATCAAGAGCCTCGAGGCCTTCCTCGTCGAGTACAAGGGGAGCGACGAGGAGCCCGACGCCCTCTACCAGCTCGCCGTGCTCCGCGAGTTCAGCGGCGACGAGAAGGAGGCCCGCGAGGCGTATCAGCGCCTGGCCCGCGACCACGCCGCCACCGAGCCGGGCAAGAAGGCCGTCGGCGCGTTGCGGCGGCTCGACCTCGTCGGCAAGCCGCTGGAGCTGAAGGGCGAGGGCCCGGCCGGCCCGGTCGACGCCGCCCGCTTCCGCGGCAAGACGCTGCTCGTCATCTTCTGGAACGTCGCCAACGACGCCGGCCGCCACGACCTGGCCGAGCTGGTCAAGGCGTACGACAAGCACAAGGACCAGAACTTCCAGGTCCTCGCCGTCAACCTCGACACCGACGCCGCGGCCCGCGACCAGTACCTCAAGGCCAACCCCCTGCCCTGGCCCCAGGTCTTCGACCCCAAGGGCATGGACGGCCCGCTCGCCAACGACTTCGGCATCATCTCGCCGCCGACGATGCTCCTGGTCGGCCCCGACGGCAAGGTCGTCAACCGCAACCTCCGCTCCGTCACCGAGGTCGAGAAGGCCCTCGACCGGCCCCCGGCGGTCGCCAGCGACGCGGAGAAGTAGGAGAAAGTGCTGAGTAACGAGTGCTGAGTAAAGAAAATAAGCATGTATTTTCTTTACTCAGCACTCGTTACTCAGCACTCGGCACTTTTTCAACTGAACCCGCCGAGGGCGGTGAGGTTCTGGCCGCCGCTGGGGATGGAGAACTGGGTGATCGAGGCGGCGTGGCCGCGGACGAGGAGCGGGGCGTCGAGGGCGCGGCCGACGGCGAAGACGCTGGGGGCGACGATGGCGAGGTCGCCGCCGATGAGGCCGCCCTGGCCGCCGGTGTCGGTCCCCTTGGCCGGCTGCGCGACGAGGCCGACGTCGCGGCCGACGAGGAAGTTGGCGCCGTCGGTGGCGGTCACGTTGCCGCCGACGCTCATCCAGTTCAGGTCGCGGCCGACCGAGAGGCCGGTGCCGGCGCCGGAGAGGGACAGGTTGTCGAAGATGTCGAGGGTGTTGATATCTCCGCCCGTGGCGATCGTGGCGCCGGGGTTGACGGCCTCCAGCGCGATCCGGTCCACCGGGGTGGTGCCGGGGAGGATCAACGATCCGGAGAGGCTGGCGGTGCGGTAGGCGAGGATGCTCCCCAGGGTGCCGTTGGGGACGATGATGTTGCGGATGTGGAGCAGGCCGTCGTGGTTCTTCGTCCCCTGGGGGAAGTTGCGGAGGAACATGCGGGTGTAGGTCAGGCCGAATTGCGGCGTGCCGTTCTGGATCCCCTGGGGACTGATCTGGACGCCGTTATGCGGCAACGGGTCGACCTCGAGGGTCGTGTTCGGCGTCGCGCCGTAGATGTAGAGGTCGACTTGGCCGTTGGGGGCGGGCCTGGCCTGCATGGTCGGGCCGCCGTCGGAGGTGAAGGGGAAGTCGGTCACGAAGACCCGGAACCGCTCGCCGGTGGAGTCGGTGATGATGACCCCCCGCCCCTCGAGCGCCGTCCGCGCGAGGACGGGTCGGTGGCTTGCCAGCAGGCAGCGCGACTCGAGGCGGCCGTCGAGCGTCGGCCGGAACTGCGGCCGTCGCCCCCTGCGATCTCCGTTCATCTCTCGATCCTCCGCGACGCGACGGTCGGGCCCGTGAACCTTCCTCACTATCGGCCCTCCGGCCGGGCCCTCGTCCGCCGTTCCCCGCGGCCGACCGGCCCCCGCGTCGGGTTCTGCCGCCGTTCGGGCTTATGCCGGCGACCGCCGCCCCGCCACGTTGACCCCGTTGCCCTGACCCTCGTGGTAGAAGACCTGGCCCCGCGACAGGTCGACCACGTCGACCAATCCCGCCTCCTCGAACCAGCCGGCGATCTCCTCGAATGTATGTCTCGACATGTACTTCGGCGCATACCAGTCGAGCGTATCACACGCCCTGACCTCCGGGTCCGGGTGCATCGACACGCCGATCGTCAGCACGTTCAAGGCCACCCCCAGCCGCTCCACCGGCCTCCAGCGGCATGCCATCAGCCTCCGCTTCACCCCGCCGATCGGCGCCGACCATCGACTCAACGCCATCAGCAGCGGCAGCGGCAATCTCGTCGAGACCGCCCGTTGCGCGTCCATGACCCGTTCCAGCAACGGCCGTTCCCGCCGGTAGACCCAGACCACGATCCGCCCCCCCGGCTTCAGGAGCCTCGCCAACGCCAGGAACGCCGCCTTCGGGTCGGGCGTGTGGTCGAGCACGCCGAGCGAGTAGACATGATCGAACATGCCCTCCGCGAACGGCGGCCTCAACAGGTCCCCCCGCACCAACCCCAGCGGCGGCCGGTCGCCGGTCGTCTCCCGCGCCGCACGCACCGCCCAGCTCAGGTCAATCCCGACGACTCTCGCCCCCGATTCCGCCGCGACCCTCAGATATCGACCCATCCCGCAGCCCGCATCCAGCACTAGGGCGTCCTTCAGATCCGCGTCCGACAGCCCCGTCCTGTTGCGAAAAGTGGCCCGATCCTCCTCCGGCCGGATGATGCGGAAGCGGTCCCACTGGAGGGAGTACGCGGCCTTGGTGCGCGACTGATCCGCTGGTTTCCGGACGAGATCCATGGCCTTCCCCGTTCGACTCGACGCCATTCTGCCACAGGATTGGCCTCCCTCGCACGCGGATGGAATGAATAAAAGCGGCCCGTCGGACGTCCATCCCTGATGGATGCCGGTGCTTCCTGGGCCACTTCGGGGATGGCACGCGATGCGAATCCGGGTGCGGACGCTGCTCATCCTCGTCGCCCTGTCGGCGCTCCTGATCCGCGTGGTCGGGCAGGAGCCGAGCATCGCGGGGGAAGAGGCTCGGCCGCTGGATCGAATCGCTCAAGGATAAGGATCGAGTCGTTCGTTCTCGGGCCATCGGGGCCATCGCGCTGATCGGCCCGGATGCAAAACGGGCCGTGCCGGACCTCATTCGGGCGCTCGACGATCCCCAGGTTTCCTACGCGGCGATCCATGCCCTCGGCGAGGTCGGGCCCGGGGCGACGGCGGCGGTCCCCGCGTTGGTCGTGATGCTCAGCGATAGGTTCGTGGGCCGCTATGCGAGCGCGGCACTGGTGAGGATCGGCCCCGCGGCCGTGCCTGCGTTGATTCCGGCTTTGTCCAGCAAGGACGCCGGGGTGCGTTATCTGGCCGCGGAGGCGCTCGGCGAGATCGGGCCCGAGGCCCGGGCCGCGGGACCGGCTCTGATGCGGATGCTGGCCCGCGACGAAGACTTCACAACGGCGTTTCGCGCCATCGTTCGTCTCGGACTGAATCCCGAAACCGCCGCAGCGATCCCACTCGCCGCCGATCGATTGAACCGAATGCGGTGGGAATCCACGGAGTTCGAGGCGATCATCCTCGGCCTGTCGAAGATCGGCGCGCCGCCGCTCCGAATGCTCATCAAGGTGGTCGAGTCGGGCGATGAGGGAAGCCATCCCGATCGTGCGATCGACTTCCTCCGACAGATTGGCCCCCCGGCCCGGCCGGCCCTCCCGGCCCTGCTCGTCGTCTTGAAGGGCAAGCTCGCGGAACGGCGTATGCTGGCTGCCGCGGCGATCGTCGCGATCGACCCCGATGCCGCGGACGTTCTCGACGTACTCAGGGGCGCGTTGCGGGATGAGGAGACGAGGGACGATGCCGCCCGCGCCTTGCGCCAGCTCGGTCCGGTCGCCCGTCGGGCCCTCCCGGACTTGATCGAGGCGATGGAGCGAGACCCGAGCGAGGCCGTCGTCTTGGCAGTGATCACCCTGGATCCCGAGGGTCGTCGCTGCTTGCCGTCCTTGCTCCGCGCCCTCAAGGACGAGGATTACCAGGTCCGTGGCCTTGGCGCCACGGCCCTCGGTCGGCTCGATCCGATCCCTATCGAGGCCCTCCCGGAGCTGGCCCGCGTCTTCCGGGATGAGAAAGTTCTGACCGAGGATTACGGTTCGGACTGGCACCCGATCGGATGTGTCGCCGCGGCACTCAGCAACATGGGCCCGAGAGCGGCCCCGGCGTTGCCGACCCTCCTCGACGTCCTGCAACGCGGCGACATCGAGCGGCGCAGGCTGGCGGCCAAGGCCCTCGGCGCGATCGGTCCGGCGGCGAAGGCCGCGGTCCCTACGCTCAGGTCGCTCGTCGAGGACGCGAGGGCCGATCCGCAGCTCCGGGCTCAGGTGATCCACGCCCTTGGGAGGATCGGTCCGGCGGCCGGTCGGGCCGTCCCCGCGCTCTTCGAGACCCTGGAGTTCGAGGCCCGGAACCTCAAGCCGCCGGGAAGGTTCGCATCGACTTACCATCAAGAGATCTATCACGAGGCGGCGGTCGCCCTCGTCCACATCGACCCGAGCTCGATCGCCCGGGTGGAATCGATCCTGGACATCCGCGAGAACTTCCACACCCGGGCCCTGGTCGCCTCGGCCGTCGGCCGGTCTCCCAAGGAGGCCGAGGCCATGACGCGACTCCGACTCGAGACACTCAAGCCTTGGATTCCTCGGGTGGACGGGTGGCATGCCGGTCCCCTCGACCAGGTAAATCCCATCGAGCAAATCCTGGACGATCTCGCCGACCTGGGCCCGGGCGCCCGGGCGGCGATCCCGCGGCTGGAGGAGCTTCGTTCCCACCCGAATCCCTTCTTCCGCCGCAAGGTCCGGGCGACGCTCGACGCGATCCGCAAGTCGGCCGGCATGCCCGCGTCTCATTGAGGCAACTCAGCACGGCAACCGCCCGATCGCCGCGGGGAGGACCTCGGCGAGGCGGGTGGCGGAGGTGTGGGCCTGGTCGCGGAGGGAGAGGAGGTCCTTGAGGCTGGAGGGGCGGCGGAGGATCGAGCCGAAGGCGGCGCCGAGGCGGTAGCTGCCGGTGGCGCCGAGGACGGTGAGGACCTCGGGAGGGAGGTCGGTGCCGGCGGGGTCGCTGATGACGCGGAGCGAGAGGAAGCGGACCGAACGCTCGGCGCAGAGGGCGGCGACGGCGGAGGTCTCCATGTCCACGGCGTCGGCGCCGGTCCGGGCGCGGAGGGCGGCCTTGTCGCGGGAGGTCAGCACGACGTGGTCCACCGTCACGAGCCGGCCGGTGCCGAAGGCGGGGCCGTCGGCCTCCGGAGGGACCGTCACGTCGATCGAAAAGTGGCCACCCTCGGGGTCGACGACCTCGCGGGGCAAGAGCACCCCGTCGCGCGGCAAGGTCGGGTCGAGGCCGCCGGCGAACCCGGCCGAGACGAGCCAGCGCGGGCGATGGCCGGAGAGCAACAGCTCGGCCCCGCGACGGGCGGCCCGTCGGCCCGGGCCGGCGACGACCAGGGCGACGAGCCGGCCGCCGCAATGGCCCTCGATGACCGTGTGCCGCCGCCCCTTGTACCGGCGGACGTCGGCGAACCGCCGCAACAGCGGCCCGACCTCGATCGGCAACGCCACCACGACACCCACGTCGACCGGCTCGGGCGCCGGCGCTGGCGCCCGGCCGGGCGGGGGCATGGAGGTCATCGAGGGAGCTTCGCTTTCGATCCGGCGACGCTCAAGTGAACTGCCACTTGATCATCTTCAAGGTGTCGCCCAGTTGGGCGTTGACCCCGATCGCCGCCGACATCTCGTAGCCGGCGTGCATCATGCAGTTCTCGCAGCGGGGGTCGTTGCCGTAACCGTAACGTTCCCAGGGCGTCTTGTTCAAGAGGTCGTCGAAGGTCGCGTGGTGCTCGTCGGTGATCAGGTAGCAGGGGCCCTTCCAGCCCTTGATGTTCCGCGTCGGGTTCGCCCAGGCGGCGCACTGCATCTCGCGCTTGCCCTGGAGGAACTCGAGGAAGATCGGCGAGGTGCAGAACTTGTACTTGCGGAACATCGCCTCGGCGGCGCGGAACTTCTCGCGGATCATCGCCCGCGTCAGGAAGATCTCCTTGTCCTGCACCGCCGAGTACTCATATCCCGGCGAGATCATGAACCCGTCGACGCCGAGGTCGGTCAGGAAGGCGAACAGCTCCTCGAGCTCGCCCATGTCGGTCTCCTTGAAGACCGTCGTGTTCGTGCAGACGAGGAACCCCGCCTCCTTGGCCGCCTTGATGCCGTCGACGGCCGCGTCGAAGACCCCTTCGCGCTCGACGGCGACGTCGTGCGTGGCGCGCATGCCGTCGAGATGGACGTTGAAGAAGAAGCGGCTCGACGGCTTGAACTCGTTCAGCTTCTTGCGGATGAACATGCCGTTGGTGCAGAGGTACACGCTCTTGCGCCGCGCCAGGATCCTGGCCGTCAGCTCGCCGATGCCGGGGTAGATCATCGGCTCGCCGCCGCAGATCGAGACGACCGGCGCCCCGCATTCGTCGACGGCGGCCAGGCACTCGTCGATCGACAGCTTCTGCTTGATCGTCGACTCATATTCTCGGATGCGGCCGCAGCCCGTGCAGGTCAGGTTACAGGCGTGGAGCGGCTCGAGCATCAGGACCATCGGGAAGCGCTTCGTCCGCGCCAGCTTCTTGCGGCCGACGTAGCCGGCGATGCCCAGGGTCATCGCCAGCGGGAACCTCAATCCCATCGGAGCACCTCCGTGGAAGGGGAGGGAATCTTGCCACAGAGATCTCAGAGGGCACAGAGAGGAATCTAAAAATTCAAATCAAATAATTTGAATTTCTCTTTATTTCTCTGTACTCTCTGTGTCCTCTGTGGCAAGAGTTCCCCTCTTCAGATTTCGAGCGGTCGGGGCAGCGCCGGGATGCGGCTGGCCTGGTGGGGGGACTGCGTGAGGCGGCCGGCGGCGGCGCGGTAGCGGGCGAGGGCCATCAGGGGGAAGTAGACGCGATAGAGGTGATAGCGCAGGTAGAAGACGCGCGGGAAGCCGGTGCCGGTGAAGCTGTCCTCGTCCCAGGTGCCGTCGGCCTGCTGGGTGTCGAGGAGGTACTGCACGCCCCGGCGGACGGCCTGCGAGCGGGTCCGGCCGGCGGCGAGCAGGCCGAGCACGGCCCAGGCCGTCTGCGAGGCGGTCGGGGCCCCCTGGCCCATCCACGTCGGGTCGTCGTAGCTGGCGCAGCTCTCGCCCCAACCGCCATCGGCCTGCTGGACCGACTCAAGCCAGTCGGCCGCGCGGGCGGCGCGGGGGTCGTCCATCGGGAAGTCGATGGCGCGGAGGCCGAGCAGGACCTGCCAGGTGCCGTAGATGTAGTTCACCCCCCAGCGGCCGTACCAGCAGCCCTGCGGCTCCTGGGCCCGCCAGAGGTAGTCCAGGGCCCGGGCGACGGCCGGGTGGTCGGCGCGGTGGCCGAGGCCGCCGAGCACTTCGAGGACTCGAGCCGTGATGTCGGCGCAACTCGGGTCGAGCATCGCGTTGTGGTCGGCGAACGGGACCTTGGTCAGGATCTCGTTGTCGATGTCGGCGTCGAAGGCCGCCCAGCCGCCGTCGCGGTTCTGCATCGCGAGCATCCAGTCGATCCCGCGCCGGGTGGCGGCCCGCACGGCGGGGTCGTCGGCCAGGGCGGTGCGATGCAACGCCAGGAGGACCATCGCCGTGTCGTCGATGTCGGGGTACTTCGCGTTCTGGAACTGGAAGAACCAGCCGCCGGGCTCGACCCCCGGCCGCCGCTTCTGCCAGTCGCCGGGCGTGCGGACCTCGTTCCGCAAGAGCCACCGCGCGGCGCGGAGCAAGGCGGGGTGGAAGTCGGGCAGCTTGGCGTCGGCCAGGGCGATCGTGGCGATCGCCGTGTCCCAGACCGGCGAGACGCAGGGCTGGAGCCGGATCGTCTCGCCTTCCTCGATGCAGAGGTCCTCGAGGTGATTCAACGCCCAGCGGACCAGGGTCGAGTCGCGGTCGTAGCCCAGGCAGTCGAGCGCGATGACCGTCGAGATCATCGGCGGGAAGATCGCGCCGAGGCCGTCGGAGTCCTCGAAATGCTCGAGCATCCAGCGGTGCGCCGCCGAGATCCCCGGCTTGCGGAGCCAGGCCGGCGCCCACGACTCGAACCACTTCAGGCCGCGGTCGACGGCCAGGAAGAAGTTCGTCCAGGTGAAGGTCCGCGCCGTCCGCCGCGCCGGCTGGCGGGGCAGGTCGTCGCGGAAGAGCTCGGCGACGCCCCGCTCGGGCGGCAGGGGCCGGACCGGCTTGAACGCCGAGAGGATCGACAGCGGCACGAGGATCGTCCGCGTCCACGACGACATCGCATACAGGCTGAAGTTCATCCGCGCCGGCACCAGGGCCAGCTCGGGCGGGACGCACGGGCACTCGTCGTAGCTCATCTGCCCGAGCAGGGCCAGCGAGAAGCGCGTGAAGCTGTTGCAGGCCTGCGCGCCGCCGAGCTCGAGGATCCAGCGGCGGGCCCGCTCCATCACCGGGTCGTCGGTCGGCACGCCGACGAGCTTCAGGGCGAAGTACGCCTTGACCGAGCCGCTCAGGTCGACCGGCCCGCCCGGGTAGATCGCCCAGCCGCCGCCGGGCAGCTCCTTCTCGTAGATGTAGCGGGCGATCTTGGCACAGTCCTCGGTCCGCTCGCGGCCGAGATAGGCCAAGAGGAGGATATATTCCGATTCGAGGATCGTATCCCCTTCCAGCTCGCCGACCCAGTAGCCGTCCGGGTGCTGGTCCTCGAGGAGCCGGCGCCGGGTGGCTTCGAGGGCCCGGTCCAGCGACTCTCCGACACCGTTGCCGCCGCGCAGGGCGGCCAGCCAGGACAGCACACCGGGGCCGCCTCCATGCGAGCCACCGTCCGTGTTGGCGATCATGGAATCCAGGTCCCTCTCCTTGGGGATCTCGGATTGCTCCCCGGCACTCGACGAACCTCGGGGGCGCCTCACCGTTGCCGGGCCAATCCGTTCGGCGCGACATCCTAAGCGCGGTTCGGAGAATCGATCAAGTGCAATCGGTTGCAAAACGGGGGATTATCGGGGCATACGGCGCGGCAGGCGGGCCCGGGAACTGGAATTCTTTGCGCAGAACCCCCGCATTGACGCATGCCGACCGCGCAGCAAGCCCGAGGGCGCCGGCCGATGGCCCGGCGCCCCGGGGATCGTCGCAAGACAACCCGGCCGGCCGTTCAGCCCGCCTTCTTCTCGGAGCCCGTGGCCGGCGCGGTCGGCTTCGGGGCCGGCCTGGCCGACTTCGCGGCGTCGCGGCGGTGCTCCAGGAGCTTCTTCTGCTCGGGCGTCAGGACCGCCTCGCATTCGGTCAAGGACTTGGCCTTGACCTCGTCGATCTGGCGCTGGAGGGCGTCGACCTTGGCCTGGGAGTCCCCCTGGATCTTGTAGATCTTCTCCCGCTGTTCGGGGGTCAGCCCGAGTTGGCCGAAGTAGGCCGGGACGCGGTGGCCGTTGCCCGTGCTGCGGGCGGCGGGCGGATCGGGCTGCTTCGTCGAGCCCTTGGGCTCCTGGGCCACAAGCGGGATCAGGCCGAGGCCGAGGAAGGACGCGGCGGCCAGGGCGGTGCAGAGGCGTTGGGGCGGTCGAGCCATCGGACACTCCTGAAGCGAGGGGAGGGATGATGCCGCTCGACTTCGAGCGGTCCACTTAGACTATGACATCATCCAATCGCTTTCAAGGCCCTGCATACTCGATTCATCACTTTCGTTCGACACGGTGAGTCGACGGACGGCTGTCGGGGCGTAGCCCTCGAGCCCCGGCCCTCACGGGCTGCCGACGGGCTGGGGGTTGAGGTCGACGCGGAGGCGGCGGATGGAGTGGTCGGCGACGTTCAGGACGGTGAACTCGGCGCCGTCGAACCGGAACGAGTCGCCGGGCTCGGGGAGTCGGCCGAGGGCGTTGAAGGCGAAGCCGCCGACGGTCTCGAAGTCGGCGTCGGTCGGCAGGGAGAGGCCGAGCCGCTCGTTGAGCTCCTCGAGCTCGACGAGGCCGTCGACCTCGAAGCGGGCCTCGCCGACGGCGACGACGGGGTCGGGGGATGTCGGCTCGTCGTGCTCGTCGTCGATCGGGCCGACGACGTGCTCGATGAGGTCTTCCAGGGCCACCAGGCCGGCGACGAGGCCATACTCGTCGAGCACGACGGCGAGCTGGAGCCGGTGGGCGCGGAGCTCGTCGAGCAAGGCGAGCGCCCCCTTGGTCTCGGGGACGAACAAGGGGGGGCGGGCGAGCTTGCGGGGGGAGACGGCGTCGGGGTCGTCGGCCTCGACGAGCCTGGGGAAGAGGTCCTTGGCGTAGAGGATGCCGACGATGTCGTCGCGATGCTCGCCGAAGAGCGGAATTCGACTCTTGCCCGAGGCGCCGAAGGTGCGGGCGGCCTCCAGGGCCGTGACCGTCGCCGGCAACGCCACGACGGCGGCGCGAGGGGTCATCAGCTGCGAGATGTCGAGCCGCCCGAGCTCGACGACCCGCTCGAGCATGCCGCGAGTGGCCTCGGGCAGGTCGGCCTCGAGGTCTGCCGGCATGTCGTCGGTCGAGCGGATCTCGACCTCGACGCTCGGCGGCCTCGGGGTCGCGACCGACCGCCGCGCCCAGCGGTAGAGGACCGCCTCGAGCTGCCTGGAGACGAACGTGAACGGCCCCATCAGGGCTCGCAACGGGGCGGCGACCGGCCACGCGGTGTCGATGACCGCCTCGGCGTAGACCCGCCCGGCGATCCCCGCAGCGACGTAGCCGACGGCCCCCAGCGCCAAGGCGATCGCCACCACGGCGCCGACGGCCAGGCCCGGGGCCGCGCGGGCCGCGAGCACCCCGAGCAATGCCGCCAGGGCCAGGCCGGTCAGGACCGCCAGGGCCTCGGCGGCGCGCTCGGTCGGCTCGTCGAGGTGGGCCACGGCGTCGGCGCGACCGTCGTGGCCCCGGGCCTCGCAATACTCCTCGAGTCGGCTCCGCGAGTACGTCCGCAACGCCCGCGCGAACGTCACCGACAGCAGGTGCGGGACGAGCACCAGGGCCGCCATGCCGAGCGTCAGGTCGAGGGTCAGGCCGGGCATCGCGCACCCCCCCGCCCCTCGGCGGCGGCCTCGACGATCCGGAACGTGTTCGGCAGGCCTGCCGCGGCCAGGACGTCGGCCTCGCGGCGGCGCATCGCGGCCGCGGACGCCTCGTCCCGGTCGTCGTAGCCGCAGAGATGCAAGAGGCCGTGGACCACGTACAGCGCCAGCTCGGCGGCCGGGTCGGCCCCGGCGGCCCGGGCGGTCGTCGCGGCCATCTCGGCCGAGACGACGAGCTCGCCGGCCAGCGCCGGCTCGCCGGGCTCGGAGAGGACGAAGCTGATGACGTCGGTCGGCCAGTCGTGGCCGAGGTGGCGGCGGTTCAGGTTGTGGATGGTCGCGTCGTCGACCAGGGCCACCGAGATCGCGGCCCGACCGACGCCCTCGCCCGCGAGCACCCGGCGCGCCAGGGCGGCGAGGGCCCCCGGCTCGACCTGGACGTGCCCCTGCGTGTCGCTGACTTCGACGGCGAGGGCTCCTGTGTCGCTCTCCATTCGGCTGGTTCTCTCGGGACGTTGGCGGCGCCCGCCCGGCGCCAGCGCGGGTCGTGTGGAGTCGTCCGGTCAGGCGGTGCGCTGCTCGGGATACTTGACGCGGCCGTGATAGATGCCGATCAGGGACTTGATCAGGCTCTCGCGGATCTCGGCGATCTCGCGGAGGGTCAGGCCACACTCGTCGAACTGGCCGTCGTCGAGCCGCTTCTCGACCAGCTCGCCGACGAGCCCCTCGATCCGCGCCGGGGTCGGCTCGGAGAGGGTCCGGCTGGCGCTCTCGACGGCGTCGGCCAGCATCAGGATGCCGGCCTCCTTGGTCTGCGGCCGGGGGCCGGGGTAGCGGAAGGCGCTTTCGAGGATCGGGCCGGCAGTCGGGTCGTCGCAGCCGCGGCGGGCGGCCTCGCGGTAGAAGTACTCGACGAGGGTCGTGCCGTGGTGCTGCTCGATCAGGTCGATGATCCGCTCGGGGAGGTGGTGTTGCCGCCCAAGGTCGGCGCCGTCCTTGACGTGGCCGATGATGATCAGGGTGCTCATCGCCGGCGCGAGGTTGGCGTGCCGGTTGACCGCGCCGGCCTGGTTCTCGATGAAGTAGTGCGGCTTGAGCATCTTGCCGATGTCGTGGAAGTACGCCCCGATGCGGACCAAGAGCGCGTTGGCGCCGATCCGCTCGGCCGCCGCCTCGGCGATCGTGCCGACGGTGATCGAGTGGTTGTGCGTGCCCGGCGCCCGCCGGACCAGCTCCTGGAGCAAGGGGTGGGTCACGTCGCCGAGCTCCAGCAGGCTGATGCCGGTGACGATGCCGAAGGCGCTCTCGACCAGGGGGAGGATGCCGCCGAGGAAGAAACCGGCCATCAGGCCCCAGCCCGCGCGCCAGGCGCTGTCGCCGAGGACCAGGCCGACCGGCTGGTTCTGCCAGAGCCCGACCGCCCAGGTCAGGACGAAGTAGCCGAGCGCCGCCGTGGCGCCGACCTTGATCGGCTTGGTCCGGGTGCGGACCTCGTGCAAGGTCAGGACCCCCGCGGCCGTCCCCCCCATCATCACCAGGAACTCGCCGATGCCGGTGCCCAGGGCCAGGCACGTCAGCAGGCTCAGGGCGAAGGTGACCATCAGGGCGAAGTGCGGGTTGTAGGCGATCGCCAGGGTCATGGCCAGCAGCGCCACCGGGATCAGCTCGGCGTCCCAGGGCTGCAACGCCAGCAGCCGCGCCATGCCGACGGCGACGACGATCAGGCCGCAGAGCACGGCGATTCGCCGGGTGCTGCGGGCGATCTGCGGCTCGTGGCGGTGGACGTAGTAGCCGATCAGGGCGAAGAGGGCCGCCACCAGCACCACGATCGAGCCGGCCCGTTGCAGCCGCGCCGAGGGCCCCAGCCGGGCGACGGCGGCCTCGTGGTCGAGGCGGAGCAGGGCGAGCTGCTCCTCGGTGATCGCCTGGCCCTGCTCGACGAGCACGACGCCGCGGCGGTAGGTGTCGATGACGTCGGCGACGCCCCGGTAGGCGTCCTTGCGGGCGAGGTCAGTGGCCTGGTCCTCGTAGGTCAGGGTCGGCGTCAGCCGCTCGGCGACGGGGTTGAACAGCACGTTTCCGAGCCGGGGCGAGCGGAAGGCGGCGACGAACTCGTTGTGGACCGGGCCGTCGGGCTTGGCGACCCGCTCGCGGGCGACCCGCTCGCGCTCGACCGGCCGGGCCTTCGACGTCGGCGAGCCGACGTCGTGGATCAGGAGGGTCCGGCTGTTGTCCTCGATCGACGGCAGGGAGCCGAGCACGCCGTCGCGGACGATCGGCGCGAAGACGCGGGCCAGCCGGCGCTGGAGGTCCTCGCGGCGCTCGGGGGTTGCGGTGGCCGCCTTCAGCTCGTCGAAGGTCGCCGCGTCGAGCTTCCACGACGAGGCCAGGCCGGCGGCCAGGTCGGCCGGCGTCCTGGCCGTCGCCACGGCGTCGACCAGGTCGCCGAGCCGCTCGGCCAGGGCCTTGATCGCCGTCGGGTCGTTGACCAGGAACGGCGCCACCTTCTCGGCGGCGGCCTGGCGGGCCATCATCGTCTTGATCTGGTTGATCCGCTGGAACTCGGCGCGGGCCGGCAAGTCGCGGCCCGGCCGCTGGCCGAGCCGATAGGTGAACGCCGGGCCCGGGCCGTGGACGATGACGGCGACGGCCAGGACGCTGACGGCGACGACGGCCAGCCGCGCGAGCCGCTCGCGCTGGCGGGCGACGCGCCCCTGGCCGATGGCGATCGAGTTGGAGGGCCGCAACTGGGCCCGGGAGGGCTTGGACTTCCGTTTACCGGGGAGCATGGAAAGGGTCTCGACCGGCGTGACCGGCGGGGCAAGGGCCCGCGTCGCGCCTCGGGGAGCAGGCCGCGCCCACGCGGGCGCGGCTGCGGCCTCGGGGCGCCCTCTGGGAAGAGAGCGGGCGCCCTCCGGCCTCGCCCTACTCCGGGGCGGGGGGGTCGGCCGGCGGCGGTCGATCCGGCCCCGGGAGGGCCACCGCCGCCAGGCCGTTGACTTCTCTGTCGCCGTCGCCGGCCTCCGGTTCGACCTCGTAGGCGTCGACGATCGCCTGGACCAGTGGGTGTCGCACGATGTCCGAGCGGTCCAAGGTCGTCACCGCGATGCCCGGCACGTCCCGCAGCCGGACCACCGCGTCAGCCAGGCCGCTGGGGGTGCCCGGCGGCAGGTCCACCTGCGTGATGTCGCCGGTGACGACGATCCGCGAGTCGCGGCCCATCCGCGTCAGGAACATCTTCATCTGCGAGACCGTCGCGTTCTGCCCCTCGTCGAGGATGATCGCCGCGTCGTTGAGCGTCCGCCCGCGCATGTAAGCCAGGGGGGCGATCTCGATCAGGTCGCTCCCCATGTAGCGGCGGATCTGGTCGTAACCGAGCAGGTCGTGCAGGGCGTCGAGCAACGGCCGCAGGTACGGATTGATCTTGGCCTCGAGGTCCCCCGGCAGGAAGCCGAGGTTCTCGCCCGCCTCGACCGCCGGCCGCACCAGCACGAGCTTGCGGATCTCGCCCCGACGCAGGGCGGCCACCGCCATCGCCACCGCCAGGTACGTCTTGCCCGTCCCCGCCGGGCCGATGCAGAAGACCATCGCCCGGTCGCGCAGGGCCTTCAGATACCGCGCCTGGCCGTCGGTCCGCGGCCGGACGACCCGACCGCCTTCGTGGAAGGCCACCGGGTCGCCGATGGCGGGGTCGTCCCCCTGCTGTCGGAGGGTGGCGTCGAGCACCTCGGAGACGTCCCCCGCCGAGATCGCCCGCTGCCGGCGGTACAGGGCGCGCAGGCCCTCGAAGACCTGGCGGGCCTGCTCCACCCGGTCGCTCGCCCCCTCGACGCGGACCGCCCCGTGCCGGGCCAGGACCTTGACCCCGAGCGTGTCCCGCACCTGGCGGAGGAACTGGTCTCGGCTGCCGAAGACGGCCAGCTCCTCGTCGTGATCGTCCAGGTTGATGATCGCTGCCGGCATCGAATGCCCTTCCGGTCCGACCCGCCCGCCGGGCGACCCGCCCGGCCGGCATGACCGACCAGGGCACCATTATGGATCACGACCGCCCCGCCTGACAATGCCCATCTCCCCGCGGCACGATCCGGGCCGCGGGTGCAAGCATCTGTCATCTGATTTTTGACATTTGATCCATTTTATCCCGCGACCACCGGATTCTCAAGCCTGCCGACGCCGCCGACGGTGGCCGCGACCACGTCGCCGGGGCGCAGGTACGTCCCGGTGGCCGAGCCGACCCCGGAGGGGGTGCCGGTGGAGATCAGGTCGCCGGGCTCGAGCGTGACGAACTGCGAGAGGAACGAGACGACCGCCGCGACCGGGAAGACCATCTGCGCCGTCGTGCCGTCCTGGCGGACCTGGCCGTTGACCGTCAATCGGACCGGCAAGTCCTGCGGGTCGGCGACGGCAGCGGCCGAGAGCAGGCAGGGGCCGACCGGGCAGAAGGTGTCGTGCCACTTGCCGTGCAGCCAGTCGAAGAACTTGTCCCGCTCGCGCGGCTTGCGCCCCGGGTTCGGGGTGAACTTGCGGTCGCTGACGTCGTTGACGACGGTGTAGCCCGCGACGTACGCGAGCGCCTCGGCCTCGCGGACCCGATGGCAACGCGTGCCGATGACGACGCCCAGCTCGGCCTCCCAGTCGATGTGGTCGGGCGTGACCGCGGGCAGGACGATCGGGTCGCCGGGGTGGGTCAGCGTGGTCGTCGGCTTCATGAAGACGTACGGGAACGTCTCGGCCCGCTCGGCGGCGACCCCGCCCCGCTCGACGACGTGGGCCGCGTAGTTGCCCGCCAGGAAGAACAGCGACCGCGGGCGCTCCAGGGGGCAGAGCAGCTTGACCCCCTCCGCCTTCGGGTCGATCCTCAGGGCCTCCCGTTCGTCGCCGTCGAGCCCCGCCAGCCAGCCCGACAGCCGCCGCAAGGCCGCGT
This sequence comes from Isosphaeraceae bacterium, assembly GCA_035551935.1. Taxonomy (GTDB): domain Bacteria; phylum Planctomycetota; class Planctomycetia; order Isosphaerales; family Isosphaeraceae; genus DASZMJ01. The sequence goes on along the minus strand of DASZMJ010000378.1, from coordinate 5,865 downwards.
TCCGGGCGGTGCCGGGCATCAGGTCGTCGATCAGGCCCTCGGGCTCCGGCAGTCCAAGATCGTCGCCGGTGGCCTCCTCGAACGCCTCGGCGACGGCCTCGACGCCGAAGACACCGTCCTCGTGATAGAACCCCGACAGCGTCAAGCCATCGACCTCGAACCGGCAGAGTCGCATACCGACGTCCCCCCTCGGACCAGGACCAGGACCGCGACGACCCGAGCCGCCCACGATATCGCCGCGACTTGCTGCCGGCAATCCGCGACGACCCGTCCGTTCAGCGCCGCCGGGGCGGGGCGAGCGCCCGTTCCAGGACCGCGCGGGATCGGGTGAGGGCCGGTCGGGACGACGGCGAGCCGGCGAGGTCGTGGGCCTCACCGGGGTCGGCGACGGGGTCGTAGAGCTCCTCGCGGCCGAGGGCGTCGCGGATGTAGATCGCCCGCGCGTCGGCGACGGCCGAGAGCGGCCCGAGCAGGGCCTTCGGGAGGCTTGGGTCGGGGTGCTTGGGCGGGTTCGGGACGATGTCCAGCTCCGAGAGGATGGGGCCGTCGTCGCCGTCGGTGCCGGCGGGCGACGGCCCCCAGAAGCGGGCCAGCGAATGCCCCGGGAACGGCGACGAGCCGGCCAGGCCGAGCCGCTCGACGATCGTCGCCGGCACGTCGCGGAGGCTCACCGGCGCCGCGACGCGGCGGCCGGCGGGGGTGCCCGTCGGCCCGAAGACGACCAGCGGCACATGGACCTCGGGCCGGTAAAGGCTCTTGCCGTGTCCATAGAGGCCGTGCTCGCCGAGGTGTTCGCCGTGGTCGGCGGTGACGATGACCAGGGTGTTCGCCAGCAGGCCGCGGCGCTCAAGTCCGTCGAAGAGCAGGCCGAGCTGCTCGTCGAGGTAGGCGAGGCAATCGTCGTAGCTGTCGGCCAGCAGGCGGGCGTCGCGCCCGGTCGGGTCCTTCCTGGGGTGGTAATACCAGTCGTTGAGCATGTCGTAGTCGGCCTCCGACTCCGGGTGCACGCCGAAGTGGCGGTCGAAGCCGGGGGGCGTAAGGTAGGGGTCGTGGGCGTCGATGTAGTTGAGGAAGGCGAAGAACGGCCGGTCGCGGTGGTCGTCGAGCCATTGGAAGGCATCGCGATTGACGCGCGGCGCGTCCTTCATCGGGTTCGCGGTGTCGGGGCGGACGTTGTAGGCGCTGCCGATCGCCGTGACCAGAAGGCGGCCGATGGCCGTACAGCACAGGGTCTCGACCGGGGAGATGACGACGTTCGGCTCGTAGTAATCCTCGAAGTGCGCGAAGCCCCGGCCCAGGCCGTACCACGAGTTGCAGAAATAGGTATTGCCGATGAACCCGGCCGTGGCGTAGCCGCGAGTCGCGAGGAATTCGGCCAGGGTCGGGTACGTGTCGTCGAGGGCCCGCTGCTCGGAGACGCCGAGTTCGTGGGGCCAGCGGCCGGTGAAGAGGCTGGCGTGCGAGGGGAGGGTCCAGGGCGCGGCCGACCGGGCCTCGTCGAAGACGACTCCCCGGCGCGCCAGCCGAGTCAGGACGGGCGAGGTCTCTCGCGGATAGCCGTGGAGGCTGAGGTGGTCGGCGCGGACCGTGTCGAGGACGATCAGGAGCACGTTCGGCGCCCCGGCCGGTGCCGTCGGCAGCGCCGCCATGGCCCGGCGCTCGGCGAGCACCTGGCGATCGAAGGTCGTGACGCCGAGGATCGCGACGACCACCAGCGCGACGGGCAAGGTCGCCGCGACGAACGTCCGGAACCCGCGCGCCCGACCCTCCAGTCGCCGCACGAGCCGCCACGACAGCCCCGCGGCCAGCACGGCCGACGCGGCCGGGTGCAGCCCCGTCACGATCGCCAGCAGGGCGAAGCCGGCGAGGAAGCCGAGGAACCGGGGCCCGGCCTTCCAGGCCCATCGCGGCCAGAGCCGCGTCGCCTGGGAGAGCGGGAGGCCGACCCCGAGGAAGATCGACAGGTGCGTCACCGGGATCATCCAGGGGAAGTGACGGTTCATGAGCAGGGCGCCCAGGACCGCATCTCCCTGGATCCGGTGCCAGCTCGTCAAGATTGTTAGCTCGAGCAGGCCGGTCATCGCGCCCAGCCACGTCGCCAGTCCCAGCATCGCCGGCGGGCCGCCGATCTCCCCGTCGTCGATCGCCCTCGGCGTCGCGATGGCACGCGCGGGCACTCTCCTCGTCATCGTGGACATGACCGGCCTCCTTGCCTTCGGAGCGGCGTCTTGCCGCGTGAAATGCCGCTCAGGCACCCTCGTCCGGGCGATCACCATCGGCCTTGACACCGAGAGCGACCCGGAGCCGGACCAACCCGCGGCCGAGCCGCCGCGCGGCGGTGACGGGCAGCGTCATCGCCATCCGGCCGAGGAGCAAGAAGAACCCGACGACGGTCACCAGGACCGAAGTCAGCGGGATCGTCGTCATGGGGTCGAGGTAGGAGAAGAGCATGATTGGAGCCTCCAGTCCTTGGAGCTATCCGGATCCTTCCGGCGCGGGGAGCCGCGGAGAAATGGGCCGTCGGAGATGGGCCGACACTCTTGAGAGAGCGACGTCTCCCGAGGCATCGTCCCCCCTTAACACGGATCGTCCCCGAGCTGCAATCCCAGCCCCGCTCCTGCCGGCCTTTTTTCGCGAAGTGACGGCCGCGATGATCGTTTCGATCGCCTCATGCAACGATGGTCTACGGCACAGACGGCATGTTCCGCGACATTCATTCATTCGCCGTGCGGGTGGGCCGTGGAGAAGCGTTCCTCGATCGCGGCCCAGTCGGGGAGGCCGACGATCCGCTCGTATTCGTCGAACTGGACGGCGTCGTCGGCCGGCAAGGGGTGGCCGGCCTTCAAGTCGGCCAGGCCGCGCTGGAGGGCCCGGGCGACGCGGAAGAGGAGCGTCGTCGGGTACAGGACCATCGCGAAGCCGAGGTCGTGCAGCTCCCTGGGCGAGAGCCAGGGGGTCTTGCCGCCCCCTTCGAGCATGTTGGCGACCTGCGGCACCCCGCGGAACGTGCGGCCGATCTTCTCGAGCTGCTCGACGGTCGTCGGCTCCTCGACGTAGACGCCGTCGGCGCCGGCCTCCAGGCACTTCTCGGCGCGGCGCAACGCCTCGTCGACGCCGAGCGGCTCGAGGGCGTCAGTGCGGGCGATGAGGAAGGTCTCGGGGTCGGTCCGCGCGGCGACGGCCGCCTCGATCTTGGCGACCATCGTCTCGACGGGCAGTACCTTCTTGTGCCCCATGTGCCCGCAACGCTTCGGCGCCTGCTGGTCCTCGATGAACAGGGCGGAGGCGCCGATGGCCTCGTGGCCGCGGACGGTCCGGGTGACGTTCTTGGCGTCGCCGTAGCCGTCGTCGCAGTCGATCAGGACCGGCAGGCTCGACGCCTCGATGATCCCCCGCGCCGCCTGGTTGATCTCTCCGAAGTGGAGCAGGTCAACATCCGGCAGCGCGAACTGCGCCCCCGACAGCGCGAAGCCGCCGATCTGGTACGCCGCGAACCCCGCCCGTTCGATCATCCGCGCCGACAGCGCGTCGAACGCCGCCGGCAACAGCACCGGCTGTTCCGCTTTCAGGACCTCCCGCCACGTCGCCCGCCGTTCCTTGGGCCTTGCCTTCCCTTTTGCCTGCGGCTTCGCCATCACTCGCACCTCCTCTGGCCAACTGCCGACAGCAAGCGGTGTACCGACTTGACTTCCGTCTCACCCTCTTTGTACTATTCTACTAGAACAATGGGAGATGGGCCCCGGCGATGATCTGGCTCGACGCGGACGACCCGACGCCTCTTTATGCCCAGTTGGAGCGGGCGATCCGGGCGGCGATCGCGACGGGGGACATGGCCGTCGGGGCGCAGTTGCCGACGGTGCGGAGGCTGGCGGAGGACCTGAAGATCAACGCCAACACGGTGGCCAAGGTGTACGGGTCCCTGGAGCGTGCGGGCGTCCTGGAGACGAGGCGCGGGGTGGGGACGTTCGTCAAGGACAAGGCGGACGTCCCCCGAGCCGACGGTGCGGCCCTGGCGGCCCTGGCCCAGCGGTTCCTGGCCGAGGCCGCCGTGCTCGGATATACGGTCGAGGACGTGATTCGGCATCTCCAACAACGACGAGGGGGTCACGACGATGCCTGACATGAACAGCAAGACGTACAAGACGGCGGCCCCCCAGCCGCGCGTCAACGTAGTCGCGATGTTCCTCTTCCTCGGCGCCTTCGGGATCGGCCTGGCGGGCACGGTCTCCACGAAGGATGCGACGTATGCGATCGTCGGCGCCGTGCTCGGGCTGGTCCTGATGCAGTCGCCGAAGGTGGCCAAGCAGTGGGAGCGGGCGGTGGTCCTGCGGCTCGGCCGCTACAAGGGGCTGCAAGGGCCGGGGCTCTTCTGGATCATCCCGTTCATCGACTCGGTGACGACCTGGATCGACCAGCGGACGATCACGACGAGCTTCGCCGCCGAGGAGTCGCTGACCTCGGACACTGTCCCGGTGAACGTCGACGCCGTGCTGTTCTGGATGGTCCACGACGTCGAGAAGGCTGCTCTGGAGGTCCAGGACTACACCCAGGCGATCAGTTGGGCCGCACAGACGGCCCTCCGCGACATCATCGGCCGGACGCCCCTGACTGTCCTCCTGCGCGGCCGCGAGCAGATCGAGGCCGAGTTGCAGAAGCTGATCGACGAGCGGACGACGCCGTGGGGCGTCTCTGTCCAGTCCGTCGAGATGCGCGACGTGGTGATCCCGACGTCGTTGCAGGACGCGATGTCGCGCGAGGCGCAGGCGTCGCGCGAGAAGGAGGCGCGGATCATCCTCGGCCAGGCCGAGGTCGAGATCGCCCACCTCTTCGAGCAGGCCGCTCACTCGTACCAGTCGAACCCGACGGCCCTCCACCTCCGGGCGATGAACATGCTGTACGAAGGATTGAAGGAGAAGGGCGCCTTGATGCTCGTGCCCAGCACCGCCGTCGAGTCGATGGGCCTCGGCGGCCTCATGGGCGCCGCTGCCCTCCGCCAGCAGGCCCTCTCGAAGGCCGAGCCCGAGTCGGCCAACGGGCCGGTGATCTGAGCGCCGCCTCCGGTCGTTGACGGGGCGGGTCCGCGCCGTTCCAATGGCGCGGACCCGCCCCGGGCAATCTCCGGAAAGTAACGATGAACATCGATGTTCTCATTGTCATCCTCATGTTTGCGTCGATGGTGGCGGCCGCCGCCCTCATCCTGCTGGTCAAGGATCGCTGGGTCGCTCGTCTCCGGCGCAAGTCGGGGCGGAAGGAGGGCAACGGGAGGCCCTGGTACGAGCCCGTCCGGACGATCTTCGGCGCCTTCGTCTTCGGCACATTCCTCGTCGCCGCCCTGGGGATCCTCGTCCGGGTGTTGCTCGGGATGCCCGTCAGCGACGGAGCCATGGGGTTCCTGAAGGCGGTCGGGGCCTCCGCGGCCTTTTCCATCGGATTGTTTTCATTGACATTCTTGTATGATTACATTAAGTCTTATGATCGCGATGTCAACGCGAGCATCGCGCTCGTCCAGCAGGGAGAGGCTGAGCGGGCGATCGCGGAGCTGCGCGCGATCATCGAGACGAAGGGGCCGTCGGCCAAGCGGCTCAACGGGATCGGCCTGCTCCACGCGTTGCGCGAGTCCTGGGGCGAGGCGCTCGCGGCGTTCGACGAGGCGATCCGTCTCGGGGGACGCCGACCGGACCTCCTCGGCAATCAAGCGGTCGCGCTCTGGAAGCTCGGGCGTGTCGAGGAGGCGGAGGCCATCTTGAGCGAGGCGATCGGCAAGAATCGCAGGGCGAACGCACGTGTTTCGCAAATCCTTGTCCTGCAAGGATTTGCAATCTAGTGCACGGAATTCAACTAGTCGCAAGTTCTTTGCAGACAAGG
>DASZMJ010000377.1:0-13801 GCA_035551935.1 Isosphaeraceae bacterium | reverse complement strand
GGTGTGTCGGCGGACGGCGACGCGGGGCGTGCCTGCTACTTCAGACGGTAGACCCAGACCTCGGGCGCCGACATCGTGCCCTGCCTCGGGACGACGAGGAAGAGCCGGCCCGATTCGGGGTCGAACAGCGAGGTGCGGGCCCCCTTGGGCGTCTCGACCCGCGCGACCTCCTCGTACGAGTCGCGCGCCGCCTGGCGCGCGACGACCAGGGCGCCGCCGCCGCACGACATGTAGATATGCTTCCGCTTCGCGTCGTACCAGACGTCGTCCACGTCGTCGGCGATCGGCAGGTCGGCGACCTCGTCGCCCGACTCGGAATCCACGACGACGAGCTTCGCCGGCTTGCGGCAGCCGACGAAGAGCAGGTGGTCGGCCTCGTCGATCGCCAAGGCGGCGTTCTCGCCTGCGCGGCCGAGCTTGATCCGCTTGACGACCTTCGCCGCCTTCGTGTCGACGACGGCGACCTCGCCGGACCCCTTCACGTCGGCGTAGAGCCGCGGCCGGCCCGATTCGAGCTGGAAGGCGCCCAGCGCGCCGCCGGGCAGGTCGATCGCGCCGCGTCGGAGCACGGCGCGGCCGTCGATGATCGTCAGGTCGCTGTCATTGTGGGCGACGTAGACGAGGCCGGTCCTGGGGTCGTAGCGCACGTTGTCGGCGTCGCCGCCCAGGGGCAGCCGGCGCTGGAGGGCGTAGGTCTCGCCGCCGATGAAGCCGACGGTCCCGCCGGCGTGGTTGCCGGTGAAGACACGGTCGAGGTCGGCCGCGTAGGCGACCCCCTGGACCCCGCGCTGGAGCGCGACCTGCGCCACGAGCTTGCCCGACTTCAGGTCCACGACGTCGAGCGTGTCGTGCGCCGTGTTGGCGACGAACAGCCGCCCGCGCTTCGCGTCGAGCGCCAGGTGGTCGAGCTTGCCCGGCGGCCCGTTCAGGGCGATCGCCTGGACCTTCTCCAGCGGGCCCTCGGCCCGCGCAGGGGCCACCAATCCGAGCGTCACCAGGGCCGCGGCCCGCCAACGTTGCCCGATCATCACGGCCTCTCCTTTGCATGCTTCGACCGGTCGATGCCCCGACCCGATCCTACCGCCGGGCCGCGCCGATTCGTGGAAGATCCCGCGAAGGCCGGGTGAACCGCGCGACCGGCCACCAGGGAGGATTCCCCATGTCGCAGCCATCCCGGGCGACCGACGGCAGCGGCTCGCGCCGCGGGACCGCCGACGGCCAGTATTACGAGTATAGCAAGGCCGCCAACCCGATCGGCGCCGGCCTGATCCCGCCGGTCCCGCTGGCCGACTTCCCCCGCCACCTGCACGAGGACGGCCCCTCGCGGATCATCCCCTTCGACCTCAGCGCCGAGCTGAAGTGCCCCGGCCCGGCCACCAGCCCCGCGCTCCTGGCGAACTTCATCCGGATCCGCCCCGGCGAGCGGGTCGTCACGCAGCCCGACGCCACGTCCGAGCTCTACCACGTCATCCGCGGCCGGGGCCGCACCCGCCTCGACGGCGAGGAGATCGCATGGGAATCCGGCGACTTCCTCACCCTCCCCGCCCTCAGCCGCGCCGAGCACCTCGCCGACGAGGACGCCGCCTTCTACTGGGTCCACGACGAGCCCTTGCTCCGCTACCTCGGCGTCCGTGCCGCCGAGCCCCGCTTCCGCGCCACGCTCTACCCGCGCGAGCGGGCCATGATCGAGCTCGAGAAGGTCGAGCGCGACCCCGAGGCCGCGAAACGGAGCCGCGTGAGCGTGCTGCTGGCCAACGCCAACTTCCCGCAGACGCGGACGATCACCCACGTCATCTGGGCGATGTACGGCGTCCTCCCCGCACGCTCGGTCCAGCTCCCGCACCACCACGAGTCGGTGGCGCTCGACTTCATCATCGACTGCCCCGAGGGCTGCTACACCCTCATCGGCCGCGAGATCGACGAGGGGGGCACGATCAAGAATCCGACGCGCGCCGACTGGAAGCCCGGCTCGGCCTTCGTCACCCCGCCGGGCCTCTGGCACTCGCACCACAACGAGACCGACGAGCCCGCGCACCTGATGCCGATCCAGGACGCCGGCCTCCACACCTTCCTCCGCACCCTCGACATCCACTTCGTCCACAAGGACCCGAAGGTCTATATCTCACAGAAGTGAACATTTCGACAGATCATCAGCATCAGCCCGCCACCGGCTCGAGGCCGACGACCTCGAGCGCGGCGCCGGCGTGCTTGCGGAGGTCCTCGGTGATCCGCATCGAGCAGAACTTCGGCCCGCACATCGAGCAGAACGCGGCGGTCTTGAACGCCTCCTGCGGCAAGGTCTCGTCGTGCATCCGGCGGGCGGTCTCGGGGTCGAGCGCCAGGCGGAACTGCTCGTTCCAGTCGAAGCGGTAGCGGGCGCGGCTGAGGGCGTCGTCGCGGTCGCGGGCGCCGGGGCGGTGCCGGGCGAGGTCGGCGGCATGGGCGGCGATCTTGTAGGCGATGACGCCTTGCCGGACGTCCTCGACCTCGGGCAGGCCGAGGTGCTCCTTGGGCGTGACGTAGCAGAGCATGCTCGCCCCGTGCCAGCCGGCCAGGGCGGCGCCGATGGCCGAGGTGATGTGGTCGTAGCCGGGGGCGATGTCGGTGACGAGCGGGCCGAGCACGTAGAACGGCGCCTCGTCGCACTCGACGGCCTGCTTCTCCATGTTCATGGCGATCTGGTCCATCGGCACGTGGCCGGGGCCCTCGACCATCACCTGGCAGCCTCGCGCCCGCGCGCGGCGGGTCAGCTCGCCGAGGGTCTTCAGCTCGGCGAACTGCGCCGCGTCGGAGGCATCGGCGATCGAGCCCGGCCGGAGGCTGTCGCCGAGGCTCCAGGTCACGTCATATTCGCGCATGATGTCGCAGAGGTCGTCGAACCGGGTATACAGCGGGTTCTCCTTGCCGTGGGCCATCATCCACATGGCCATCAAGGACCCGCCCCGCGAGACGATCCCGGTGACGCGGTGCGTCGTCAGGGGGATGTAGTCGCGGAGGATGCCGGCGTGCAGGGTCATGTAATCGACCCCCTGCCTCGCCTGGTGCTCGACCATGTCGAGCAGGTCCCGCTCGGTCAGGTCCTCGACCCTCTTGACCCCCTGGATCGCCTGGTAGATCGGCACCGTGCCGACCGGCACCGGGCTGGCCCCGATGATGGCGGCGCGGATGGCGTCGATGTTGCCGCCGGTCGAGAGGTCCATCACCGTGTCGGCCCCCAGGCCGACGGCCATCCGGAGCTTGGCGAGCTCGTTGTCGATGTCGCTGGTGACGGCCGAGTTGCCGATGTTGGCGTTGATCTTGCACGTCGCCTCGCGGCCGATGCCCATCGGCTCGAGCCCCTGACGCAGGTGCTGCTTGTTCGCCGGGATGACCATCCGACCCCGCGCGACCTCCGCCCGTACCGACTCCGGCCGCAAGCCCTCGCGACGGGCGACGTACTGCATCTCCGGGGTGATCGTACCGCGGCGTGCCTCTTCGATTTGCGTCATTCTCGGCGACCTCGATTCGGGCGGTTCCGTGGTCATCCTCGTGCGGAAAGCCCCATCCTAGTCCCCCCCTCCCCCTCCGGTCAATTCGCGCGCCGGAGCAGGCACGCTCCGCGTACCGTCCGCCAGGACCCAAGAGCTTTGTGTTCGGGCGGACGGCACGCGGAGCGTGCCTGCTACGAAGCCGGGCCGGCCGTCACTCTTCCCCATAGCAGGCACGCTCCGCGTGCCGTCCGCCCGAACACAAGGACCTGATGGTTCGGCGGACGGCCCGCGGAGCGTGCCTGCTCCGGGAAGAGGCGGACCTTTTTCCCGCCACCACCGTGAATTGCCCCGCGCGGGGTGGTATCCTCGGGCGACCCACCGCGAGCGCTCGCCGCGAAGCCGACATCCGAGCCGAGGAAATACCCGATGCACTTCGACGCCCCGAACGCCCCCGCGCCCGAGGACGGGCGAGCCCCCTGGTATCGAGGACTGACCAGCTATCACTGGTTCGTGCTCGTCGTGGCGGCGCTGGGGTGGATGTTCGACACGATGGACCAGCAGCTCTTCAACCTCGCGCGCAAGCCGGCGATCGAGGCGCTGTTGCCCCCCTCGACCAACCCCGCCGACCGCGCGGGGAGGGTCGCCGAGCTGGGGGGCGACGCGACCTCGATCTTCCTCATCGGCTGGGCGATCGGCGGCCTGATCTTCGGCATCCTGGGCGACCGCATCGGCCGGGTCAAGACGATGATCGTCACCATCCTCGTCTACTCGGCCTTCACCGGCCTGAGCGCCTTGTCGCGCGGGGTCTGGGACTTCGCCCTCTATCGCTTCCTGACCGGCCTCGGCGTCGGCGGCGAGTTCGCCGTCGGCGTGGCGCTGGTCGCCGAGGTCATGCCCGACCGCGCGCGGCCGTTCGCGCTGGGATGGCTCCAGGCGCTCTCGGCGATCGGCAACGTGACGGCGGCGCTCGTCAGCATCGTCCTGGGCCGGCTCGAGGAATCGGGCTCCATCGGCAGCGCCTGGCGGGCGATGTTCCTCGTCGGCGTCGCGCCGGCATTGCTCGCCTTGCTCGTCTTCCGTCGCCTCAAGGAGCCCGAGAAGTGGACCAAGGCCGCGACCCGCGCCGAGGCCGGCGCCGCCGCCGCGACGACGGCCGAGGTCCGCAAACTCGGCTCGGTCCGCGAGCTCTTCGGCGATCCGCGCTGGCGCCGCAACGCGCTGGTCGGCATGTCGCTGGCGTTCGCGGGGGTGGTGGGCCTCTGGGGGATCGGCTTCTTCAGCTTCGACCTGGTCCGGACGATCTTCAAGCCCGGCTTCGTGGCGCAGGCGAAGGAGCTTGGCCTGGAGGGTGCGGCGGCCGACAAGTTCGTCGACGGCCGCCTGACGTATCTCTCCGGCCTGACGTCGCTCTTGCAGAACATCGGCGGCTTCTTCGGCATCTACGCCTTCAGCCGGATCACCCACCTCGTCGGCCGCCGGCCCGCGTTCGCCGTCTCGTTCCTGCTGGCGATGGGCGCGACGGCGTTCACCTTCTGGTCGTTGCGGTCGCAGTCGGACATCTATTGGATGATCCCCCTGATGGGCTTCTGCCAGCTCACCCTCTTCGGCGGCTACGCGATCTATCTCCCGGAACTCTTCCCCACCCGTTTGAGGAGCACCGGCACCTCGTTCTGCTACAACGTCGGCCGCCTCGTCGCCGCCACCGGCCCGCTCACGCTCGGCCTGCTCACGAGTCGCGTCTTCCGCGGCTACCCCGAGCCGATGCGCTACGCCGGCATCGCCATGTGCTCCGTCTTCCTCCTCGGCCTGCTCGCGCTCCCCTTCGCCCCCGAGACCAAGGGCCAGCCCTTGCCCGAGTGAGCCGGGATCGCCCGGCGTGGACGTCTTCGTAGTGGACGTCTTCGTAGGGTCCGCTATTGCGGACCTCCGCCGTTCCACGATGGAAGAGGTCCGCAATAGCGGACCCTACGATCCGGCCGGCGGCAACGACGCTGCCCTGGGTGTGCCCCCCGGCCCGCGCGCGGGAGCGTTCGTGGCCGGGTCGGAGTAGCCGTCGGGGAGTCGCTTCAAGTAGGGGCCGACCAGTTCCCGTGCGGAGGCGGGCGGCTTGCCGCGGTCGAGCGCGTAGAGTCGACTGGCGAGGAAGACGATCGTGTCGGCCCGCTTACGGCGGTCGGCGTTGAGCACGTTCTCGAGCATGTGGACGGGCGTGACTGGCATCGTCTTGAGGATGAGCGACGAGTCGAAGAGGAACCAGGCCTCGTCGATGGAAATGGCGCGGGCCGCCGCGGGGGCCTCGGGGCCGAGCGACCAGAGCGCGAGCGGCCCGGCCCGCAGGTCGAAACCGGCGTCGGGGTCGATCGCGCGATGGGCCAGCCAGTTGGCGACTGCGATCCGGGCCATCCGGCCCGTCCGCTCGGGCTCGCGCCTCATGAACCAGCGTAGTTCCGGCTCGTGCAGGAGGGTGCGATACGGATTCAATTCCGCCGCGCGCTCGCGGTTCAGCCAGTCCTCGCGACTCTGTCCCAGGATCTTCTTCAGCGCGAGATAGTATTCCTTGATGGTCTCCTCGTCGGACGGGACCAACGCGTCGGCGGCGAGGACGTCGTTGAGGGCGCGGCGGAGCAGCGGGCGATCGACCCCGGGGAGAGCGGCCCACTGCTGCACGTCGATCGCGGTCCACTCCCAGAGGTAGGTGGCCTGGGCCGTGCCGAAGCCGCGGGCGGTCGCGTGCCGGCTGCCGCGGAGCGCGGCCCGGTACCAGTCCCAGGCGCCGGCGACGTCGCCGGCGTCCTGGAGTCGGCTGGCCTCGGCGAGGGCCATACTCGTGAAGAGTTGCAGGTGTTCGACCTCCTGCCAGCGTTCCAGGTCCGGCCGGTCGGGGCCGACCTTCGGCCAGGCTCGGTCTCGCTCCGTACCCGCACGCCAGGTCTCGAGGGCCCCGCGGTTGAGCTCATGCCACGCGCGGGCGAGCGGCCCGGCCGTTGCCCATCGCTTGCTGATGCCGAGATCCTGCATCGAGACTTCCTTGCCCGACGGGTCGCGGAGCGGCCGGAGCATCGCCGCGGCCTTTTGGTAGAGGGCGAAGGCGTTCTGGTCGTCCGGCACGTCGCAGGTGGTGAACGCGGCGACGTCGAACGGCTCGCCGACATCGGGCAGGTCCCACAGGCTGAAGGCCCGCCACGTCAGCGCGGCGGCGACGGCGAGGATCAGGAGGTACAGTAGGGCCAGGGCCAGCCTCCACCGCCCCCGGGCGCGCTCCAGCCAGGTCAGCGGCGCGAGCGCGACGTCCGCGAGCCGGCGGCGTCGGGTTCGTGCGGCGGTCGTCATCGGCGGGGCCCTCCGGGTCGTCGCGGATCGGGCGACGTCTCCGGCTCGTCCTCGGACGGCTGTCATGTTAGCTCGCCCGCCGGCCCGACGGAAGTCCCGACCGAGGGCCCGTGCCACGTCACCAGGGCCGCACCGATCAGCCACGCGTTGCAAATGTCGGCTCGACGCATGGGACACCCCCGCGCGGACGACTCGACGTCTCTCGGTGAATGCCACCGGCTCCGGCGCCGGTCGGATCAAGGGCAATCAACCTTTTGTACGATACCAGAGCGCCGGACCATGCCAGGGACTCCCGATCGCCATCGGAGACCCGTGCTGGTGACAAGCCACCCCCTCGGCTCTTCGACCCCTCCTTTGAATCCGCGTGGATTCTCGATTTTTCCCGCCGGTTTTCGGCCGTTTTTCCAACTTGGTAGGTAGAGGCCGCGCCCGGGAGGGGTCCCTTGCGCCCCAGGCTCCCGGCCGGCCCGATCTCCGCGCTCGCATCCCTCCGCCCGACGAATCTCCGAGTCTCCCCAGGCCCGACCATTTCCCCTCGATTCGAAAGGATCGAGCATGCGACCCGGCCGACCCACGCCCCTCGACGACACCCGCCGCGAAACAAACCCACTTCGAGGACGGGGGTCGGGGGCGCGACGACTCGTCGAACGAAACGAAGCCACTTCGGCCCGCGCCGGCGCGGAACGAACCGAACGGGGCCTTGGGAGGTCTGGGCCGGCGATTCGGTCGATCGGCCCCGATTCGAAACGAAGCGAACGGGGCCTTGGGCCGTCCGGGCAAGTTGTATCGCGGGCCCGACGCGGCGCGGATCGAACCGAAGGATGGGGGCCGGGGGTCGGGGGTCAGGGAGAGAGGCAGGGAAGTCGCGGCGCGAAACGGACCCACCGCCTCACGGCCCCGGCGCGGAACGAACCGAACGGGGCATTGGGGGAGCTGGGCCAAGCGTATCGGTGGCCTGCTCCCCGTAGCACGCACGCTCCGCGTGCCGTCCGCTTCCCCATACGCTGGGGTTGGCGGACGGCACGCGGAGCGTGCCTGCTACGGGGAGCCCGGCGCGGAACGAACCGAAGAATGGGGATCGGGGGTCGGGGAGTGAGGGAGGGACGTCGCGGCGCGGAACGAACCCAACTCCGCCGGCCCCCTGGTCGGCTTGCCGGTCGGCAGCGGGGGGCCGTAGAATCGGGGGTCATGAGCACCTTAACAATTGCCTCGAAATGGGCGACGTGCGCGATCGGGATCCTGATCCTCCTGGCGGGCGCCGTCGGGGCGGCCGTCGGGGGGGAGACGCTGGCGACGGCCGACGGCCGGCGGGTGGCGGGGAGGCTGGTCGGCGACGGGGCGGGGGGCTTCCGGTTCGCGACGGAGGGCAAGGGGGAGACGTTGCCGCTGGCGGAGGGGTCGGCGGTCCTCTTCGGCGGCAACGGGCCCGAGCCGGGCCGCGTGGCGCCGCCGTTCCGGGTCGTGCTCGGGCCCGGGCAACGGCTCTCGGCGCGGCTGAAGGGGCTCGACGGCGAGGCGGTGCGGCTCGACGACGGCCCCGGGGGCAAGCCGCTGGTCATCCCCCGCGCGGGGGTCTCGGCCCTGGTCCAGCGGCCCGGCGAGGTGCTGGCCTTCCAGGACGGGTTCGAATCGGTCGACGGCGCCCGCTGGTCGCAGGTCGGCGAGCCGGTCGTGGCCGAGGAGCCGAGGGTCGAGGGGGCCAAGGCGCTGCGGCTGCCGGCCGGCGGGTCGGGCCTCACCTGCCGGCTGGCCGAGCCGGTCGCGTCGGGCCGCCTGGAGCTGGCCTTCCACGACGACGGCCGGCGGCACGCCGACCAGCGCTGGTTCGTCGACCTCTCGTTCCGCGACCCCTCGGGCGAGCCGGCACCGGTGCGGGTCGTGCTCGGCTGGGAGGCCGACGGCCCGGCCGTCGAGTCGCCGCACGGGCCGGCGCTGGTCGTCCAGGGCCTGGATCGCAAGGGCGGCTGGCATCGCCTGGCCGTGCGGTTCGACGCCGACCGGCTCGACGTAGCCGTCGACGGCATCGAGCTCGCCCACGGCAACGGCCCGGCCGGCCCGCTCGTCGAGGTCCGCCTGGCCACCGAGGCCGTCGGCAAGGAGCCGGCGCCGGCCTCGCTCGCGGCGCACCTGGACGACCTCCGCATCACCCGACGCGTCGAGGCGGCCACCAACGTCCAGGTCGAGCCCGGCAGCGACGAGGTCCGCCTGCTCGGCGGCGACCAGCTCTTCGGCGAGGTCCGCCGCGCGGATGCCTCGGGGGTGACGGTCCTGGTCCTCGGCCGCGAGCTGACCTTGCCCTGGTCGGCCGCCTCCGGCCTCTACTTCCGCCGCCGGCCCGCGCAGGCGGCGATGGTCGAGGGCCAGCTCGTCCGCGTCTCCTGGCGGGCCGCCCCCGGCGGCGACCCCCGCGACGTCGACCAGGCCGAGGGGGCCCTCGTCGCCGTCGGCGACGCCGACGTGACCGTCGCCACCCCCCGGGCCGGCACCCTGGCCATCCCCCGCGGCCAGTTGATCGAGCTGCGCGTCCTGAACCGGGCGCGGCGGCTGGTGCTCGACTCGAACGCCCACCACCTCGGCAACGACCCCGGCGACGCCGAGCCCGACCGGCTCGACCCGCCCCAGCCCGAAGGCCGGACCCTGGAGGTCCCCTTCGACCTCGCGGCCACCCCCCCCGGCGCGGCGACCCTGGTGCTCGACGTCGTCCAGGTCGAGGGCGAGGAGGGCTCCGACCGGTTCGCCGACCTGGTGAAGAAGGGGGAGCTGCGGACCAACGTGGTCGCCAACGGCAAGCCGATCGACTCCCTGAACCGCCACGTCCGCTCGGCCAACAAGACGCCCGAGCGCATCCGCATCCCCCTGCCGGCGGGGGCCTTGCGGCCGGGCCGGAACGTGTTCCGGTTCGAGCAGGCGGGCATGGCGGACAACCCCGACGAGCTCGACGACCTCGGCATCCTCCAGGTCGCCCTCGAGTTCGACGCCGACCGCCCCGGGCCCGCGCCTGCCCCCGCCGCAGCCGTCGAGGGGGCCCGCCCGTGAGGCCACTCACTCGGAGCCTGGTGCGGCACGCCCACGCGATCGCCCGCGAGGTCGGGGCGCGGGTGATCCTGCTCTACGCCGACGTCGTCGAGGAGGACGCGGACCTCGCCGCATTGATCCAGGACGTCGACTTCCGGGTCATCCTCGTGTCGCGGCGGCCGACGTTCGCCGCGCCCGACGGCTGGGGCGACCTCTGCGCCGTCGTCCGCGTCCCCGAGATCCCGCTGACCCGCGCCGGCCAGATCAAGGTGGCCACGCTCGTCGCCGGCGCCGAGGGGCTGGTGCACCAGGGGGACCGCGTCCTCTGCCTCTCGGGCATCGACGGCTCGGGGATGATCGACACGATCATGGTCCTGGACCTCGGCACCGAGCTGGAGATGTTCGCCGACACCGCCGCGGAGCCCTTGCCGGCCGACGTGACCGCCGCGGTCTTCGAGCGGGTGCTGACCCTGGCCGGCGAGCTCGGGCTGGAGGGCCGCGAGGGCCGGCCCGTCGGCACGCTGTTCGTGCTCGGCGACTGCGAGGCCGTGCTGTCGCAGAGCCGCCAGCTCGTCATCAACCCCTTCCGCGGCTACCCCGAGGATGAGCGCAACGTGCTCGACCCGCGGCTGGAGGAGACGATCAAGGAATTCTCGGCCATCGACGGCGCCTTCGTCGTCCGCGGCGACGGCGTGATCCTCAGCGCCGGCCGCTACATCGTCCCGCAGGGGCGCCTCGAGGAGCCGCTGCCCCGCGGCCTCGGCGCCCGCCACGAGGCCGCCGCCGGCATCACCGCGACCACCGCCGCCATCGCCCTGAGCATCTCGCAGTCCACCGGCACCGTCTCCATCTTCCGCGGCGGCCGGCTCGTCACCGACCTCCAGAAGCCCCGCAGCCGCTCGGCGGCGGACCTATGAACTCAATGAAAGGATAAATTATCAACAATTTCATGTTTCAATTCGCTCTGATCCCGAGCAGGTGGCCGGTACGGGGTCCCTCTTCGTAACCCGAAGCGCGAGCGAGGGCAACCAAACCCCCTCGGTTGGCGTGGCCGTGCCCGCGGTGTGGGAGGCCCTCGCTGGCGCCTCGGGTTCCGAAGAGAAATATAGAAAAAAATTTATGAATACTATTTATGAGTTTTATAGGCCCGCGTCTCATCGATGAGCTGCCCGAGCCACTGGAGGTAGGGCGTGCCGCCGGTGCCGCGGGGGTCGGGGACGTGGCGGGCGATGTAGTCGCGGGCGAAGGCGAGGTGGGCCTCGCGGAAGGCGGCCAGCGCGTCGAGGGCGTCGTCGAACGTCGAGGGATCGACGAGGCCGCGGATCGGCGGCAGGGCCTCGACGCGGGCGAGGAAGGCGCGGTGGTCGGCGGGCATGAAGCGGCGCATGTCGGCGAGATGATTCGTCAAGAGTGAAGGCTTGTGGGGAATCTTGAGCAAGGCGACCAGGGCCGGCACGACGCTGCTCTGGGCGCCGGTCTCGCCGCGGTAGTCGAGCGGGGCGAGGTCGATCCCCTCGTAGACGACGCCCTCGAAGAAGCGGATGTAGGGGCGGAAGGTCTTGTAGTAGAGCGCCGGGTCCATGTGCTCGGGGATGCGGCGGAGGACGCCGACCTGCTCCCACGTCGTCGCGACGACCCGCCTCATGGCGGCCTCGACCGCGGCGGCGTCGCCGCTCGGCAGGGCGGCCTCGATGTCGCGGATGGCGCCGACCTGGGCGGCGGCGAGGTCCTCGATGTGGACGTGGACGAGGATGAACCAGTGTTCGTCATATAAGTGGACGAAGTTCTGGATCGTGTCGATGTTGCCCAGCGCGATCGGGCCGGCGGGGTCGAAGCGCCTCCAGTTGTAGAGGGCGTAGCCGTCGTAGCTGAGGATCGGCGGCCGGCCGAGGCGGGCGCAGGCGTCGCAGAGCGGCCGGGCGATGTTCCGCGGCAGGAGCCGGGCCGGCTCGTCGCCGACCCGGTTGACGAAGGCCGAGGCGAGGAAGCCGAGCCGGACGTAGTACAGCCGTAGGACCGGCAGCGGGACCTCCCCGTCGGGCAACGGGGGGATGTCCAGGCCCCGGGCGAAGGCGCGGAAGCCGGGGTCGATCAGCAGGCTCGGCAGGTCGCGGCCCAGCTCGTCGAGCGGGGCCAGCGGCGAGCCCTCGCCGAACCGGTCGAGCGGGTCGTGCTCCGGGAGGAAGCCGCGGGCGGGCGTCGGGGACGTCATCGTGACCACCCCTTCGGGAGAGGGCCTTCGGGCCCGTCGCGACGGCGGCGGGCCCGTCTTCGGGCATTGTTCGGCCCCGCGGCCATTCCGGCAAGGAGGGGGGACGGTCAAGGGCGCGTGGATTCGAGCTCGGGTCGGCGTCGTTGCATGAGCGTGGTGAGCTCGGCGAGGCCGAGCGGCTTGACGAGGTGGTGGTCGTCGTCCTGGCCGTCGCCGGTGACGGCGATGATCAGGGCGTCGCCGAGGTCGCGGTCGCCGCGGAGTTGGCGGGCGACCTGGTCGCCGTCCACGCCGGGCAGGCCGATGTCGAGCAGGACGACCTCGGGCCGGGACGTCGTGGCCGGAGAGGGCCAGCAGGTTGGTCAGGCCGTTGGCCGAGCCGACGTTGTCGTCGACGACCAGCACGCGGGCCTTGCGGGCCTCGGCCTCGGCAGCGTGGGGGCGTCGGAGTCGGCCTCGGCGGGGGGGGCGGTCGGCAGGGTGACGGTGAAGGTGCTGCCGCGGCCCAGGCCCTCGCTGGCGGCGACGGGGAGAGGGGGAAAGAACGACACCCTCTCCCCCGGGAGAGGGCCGGGGTGAGGGTCCGAGGCGTGACGGAATGGACCCTCACCCCGGCCCGTTCTCCCCTTCCGACGCGACAACGGGCGGGTTAGGATGACAGCCGTCCGAGGACCGGCCGGACGATCCGGGACGAACGAGGAACCCCGCCGATGTCGACCGCCGCCCGACCCCGAGCCCGCCGGCTGGCCGACGTCGCGCTGGCCCCGTTGACCTGGCTGGAGCGCGCCCGAGGGCGCTGGCGGCTGGCGTTGGCCGTGCTCTATCTCGTCATCCTCGTCGTCGTCGCCGCCTTGACCTGGCGCGCCTTCAGCCTCTGGGCTTTGCCTGACATCGGCGAGCCGTTCGACGTCGCCGCCTTCACCACGTGCGACGTCCCCGACGACCAGAACGCCTTCGTCCTCTACGAGCAGGCTGCGGCGCGGCTCCGACGACCGATCGTTCCATTGACGGGCGAGGAAGACAGGGGGCTGCCGGAGTACGTCCTCAACTCGCACGGGTCCAGGGCGTCGACCGATCCGACGTTCTTTGAGACGGAGGAGCGTGCCTGGCTCGACGTCAATGCCGACGCCCTCGCGCTCTGGCGTCGGGGCGCCGAGCGGTCGCGGGTTTGCCCTCGGGACACGGAGGAGCCGATCGGACCCGGCGGCTGGCATGTCCTCGACGCGATGGCGCAATTGACCGCGCTGGGCCTGCTCAAGGCGGAGCGGCTAAAGGAAGCCGGCGAGGTCGATGAGGCCTGGGGCTGGTACAACGCCGCCTTGCGATGCAACCGGCACCTCCTCGCCCGGGGCGAGGCGAGCGGGGTGTTCGTCGCCAGGCAGTGGCAGGACATCCAGTGGCGCATCCTGATCTGGTCCAAGCACCCGGCGGTCAACTCCGCCCTGCTCCGACGCGCCCTGGACGACGTCGTCGCCGCCGACGCGCTCACGCCGCCCGAGGCCGACGCGATCCGTCGGCATTACCTGGACCTCCGTGACGAGCTGGGCAAGGCCCGGGGGCGCTGGATCGAGGACGAGCGCGCCGCGGAGATGAGCCCGATCTCGCATATGGTCTTCGAGGCCGACCTGCGCTGGTTATAGTGGACCCCGAAAACTGGACCACCGGTTAAGCTACGCCGGTGGTCGAGCAAAGGGGGAGAGATGGCAGGCAAGCGGAAAGTCCACACGGCGGCGTTCAAGGCCCAGGTCGCCCTGGCCGCCCTCAGGGGGGACAA
>DASZMJ010000376.1:0-2031 GCA_035551935.1 Isosphaeraceae bacterium | reverse complement strand
GCTCCTGCTTGAGATCCAGCTCGTCCTCCAGCTCAACGGCCAGGGAGAGCGCCACGTGGGCCTCGCGGGCGGCCTCGGGGTTGCGCCGGCAGTCGCCGACGTAGGCCACCTTCAGGCCTCCCACTCGACACGCCCGCAGGCAATCGGCCCGCGACTCGGCCGAGAGGCCGGCGTGATGGAAGTCGGCGCCCAGCGCCAACGCCAGCTGACCGACCTCGGACTCCGGCCGGTTCGAGAGCAGGCCGACCGCGAGCCCGCCGTCGCGCAACTGCTGGAAGGCCGACGCGGCTTCGGGGCGGGCCGTACGCTCGAAGAGGACCATGCCGACCACGCGGCCGGCGGCCGAGACCAGGAGCGGCGCCGGCGTACCCGGCTCGAGGGACCGGCCCGTCCCTCGCCAGTTGCAGTCCTCGGGGGCATCGCCGAAGGCGTCGATCCCGAACGCCTCCCGGACGTGGACGGGCCCACCGTCGTGGACGAACTCGATGCCGGGGCCGAGATAAAGGGGCGGGAGATCGAGGTCGAGCGGCACGACGTCCCTCGCCGCGCATTCGGCGAGCAGGGCACGCGAGCGCTCGTCGGCCAGTTCGCGGTAGGCGGTGGCGGCGTACCGGAGGATGGCGTCCTCGACGACGGCGCCACTGGCCTGGATCCGCGCGACCTGGAGCGTCGGGCGACGGAGCGCGGGATGATCGTCGAAGACGACGGCGTCGACCTCGGCGAATCGGCGGAGGGCCGCGGCATCGCGGATGAGGACGCCTTGCCGCGCGGCGTGGGCGAGGTCGTGGAGCAACCGCAGCGCGACGCCCATGCCGGGGCCGGTCGCGTAGTCGGGGCGGAGGATGGCGGCGGCGGTCGTGGCATCGCCGACGAGCAGGCCGAGGCCCGCGACGGCCAGGGTCGGGCCGACCGCGCGGAAGGCGAAGTCTTCGCCGTGCGACGTCACCGCGAAGCTCGCCGGCGCGGTCGACGACGCCGCCATCAGGGCCCGCCCGAGGGACGCGGCCCGGGTGCCGTGCCCATGCCCCGCGACCTCGACCCGGATCGCCCCCGCGACGACCCACGAACCGGCGAAGATGGGGTCGCCCAACCCCTTGCGCGACAGCCCCCGGCCTCCCCTGAGCGATGCCTCATCGACCATCGCCTCGCCGCCCACGACCCGGCCGTCGGCCGCGACCAGCTCCTGCTCCTCGACGGCGATCACGTCCCCCGGCCCGAGCGTCTCGACCGGCAGCTCCACCAGGCCGTCCCCGACGCAGGCGCGGGCGAAGCGCCTGTGCTGGGTCAGCTCCGAGAGCAGCCGGTGCCGCGTCTCGTGCACGCGCTCCCGGTATCGGCGATGCCAGAACTTGATCGTCCAGCTCATCAACGCGGCCGCCAGGAACTGGCCGGTCGAGAGGGTCGCCACCACGATGAAGGTGGACAGGACCGGCAGGTCGAGCCGGCGCTTGCCGAGCGATCGGCCCGCCTCGCGGAACGTCTTCACGTTCGATGCGACCAGCAGCAAGGCGCTGGCCGGCAACAGGGCCGGCACGGCAAACTCGCCCACCGCGGCCAGGCCCACCGAGGCGTTCGCCAGCCCGAAGCTCACCGGGGGATGATGATGCGAGTTTCCCTCGGCCGTCGGAGACGTCGCGGACGCCGGCGTGTGGAAGAGGCCCTCGAGGATCTGCAGGAGCTGCCGGGTGCTCGTCGCCCCGGGATCGAAGTGGACCAGCAGCCCCGCCGTGAGCGGCCGGGCCTGGGCGTCGATGACGCCGTGGACCGTCGCCAGCTCGCGCTCGACCCGACGCGCCAGCGCGGCGTTGCCCCGGAGCCCCTCATGGCGGAGGCGGACCCGTCCCGGCAGCTCGTGCGCGACCTCCCAGGTCGTCAGGGTCGTCCCGTGGCGGAAGACCCTGAATCGGGCCAGGGCGAGGATATCGGCGAGGATCGCCCGGGGCAGGTCCGGGAGCGTCTCATCCCGCCCCGGCTCGCCGCCAATCGCACGCGCCATGCGGGCCAGGGCGTCCGCGATGCCCAGGCCTTCCG
>DASZMJ010000375.1:0-1659 GCA_035551935.1 Isosphaeraceae bacterium | reverse complement strand
GCGCCGGCCACCCGACGAAGAGTTCTGACGGGGCTACCGTGACCGCACCCGGTACTGCAAAGGGACGTCCACCTCCGTCGTGGTGCCGGCGACGACGGTGGACCGGACGCGGGCGTCGGAGGGGGTGGAGGGCTTGGCGCTGGTGATGAGGCAGGGGCCGGCGGGGATGTGTTCGAGAAGGACGGTGCCGTCGGGGCCGGTCTCGCTCCCCTTCTGAAAGACACCCTTGGCGTTGTAAACGTAGACGACCAGCCCGGCCTGCGGGCGGTCGCCTTCGAGGACGCGGACGCGGAGGTCGCCGAAGTAAGTCGGGTCGCCGTCGAGAAGCTCGATCTCGCCCGTCGCGGACGTCGTGCGGCCGACCCCGCTGATGAACTGGACGCTGACCGGGGTCGGACCTTTCCTGTCGTCGGGGAGCTTCAGGTCGGCCGACCAGACCGTGCGCTCGGGGTCGGCGGGTCGGCCTTCGACGGCCTTCGCGTCGGCCGGGCGCTTGCCGTCGGGCGCGGGCGCGCCGACGAAGAAGACGACCTGGCGGGTGCCCGACTCGCTCGGCCGGCCCGAGGCGCGGACGGCGATCGTCGTGCCCTTCTTCGCCTGCGCGGGGAGGCCGACGAACTGGACGCCCGAGGGCGTGCCGGCGTCGAGCGTTAGCGGGCGGATCGCCTCGCGGACGAGGGCGCCGTCGGGCCGGAAGAGGCGGGCGCGGATCGCGCGGCGGCCCTCGATCCCCTTCGTGTCGATCGGGATCGTCCAGTCCGACTCACTCGCCTCGAACGTCAGGGCGCCGTCGCGGACGGCGAACCCGATCCGGCGGCGGTACGGACCGACGGCGTTGAGCAAGGACGTGTCGGGCTCGAACCCGCCGGGACCGATCCGGCCGAGGCTGACGTCGAGCGTCGTCGACGGCGGCGGGTTGTCGACCTCGACGTCGACCTGGAACCGCGTGCCGGAGGCCGCGGCGTCGTCGGCGCGGAGGCGGAGGGCGGGCTCGAAGTCGAGCCGGGGGGTGGTCGCGTCGCCGTGCGAGGCGAACGTCGTGCGGAAGACGAGCGCCCGTTTCCGGCCGTCGACGTTGACGTAAAACGTCCCCTTCTCGCTGCCGAAGTCGGCGAGCTTGAGGCCGCCGGCGCGGAGGATCATCGCCGACCCGTCGGCCGGCACGAGGTCGCGGAAGGTCCCCTCGGCGGGGGGGCCGGTGAGGACCGGAATCCGCTCCGGCGGCAGGATCAGCTCGGCCTGACAGGGCGGGCCGTGAAGCGGGCCGATCGCGCCCAGGGTGACGGTCAGCTCGTTCTTCCCGCCGCCGGGACCCGTCGGCCGGAACTTCGAGCCGGTCACCCGCACGTATTCGGCCGCCGAGGCGATCTCGACGCGGATGAGACGCTGCGCGAGGACGCGGTCGGCGTGGTCGGCGTCGGCCACGGTCACGCCGAGCGGTTTCTTGAGTTCGGGCAACTCCGGCTCGGGCGTCGTGGAAGGGGCGCCGGGCTTCGGGAAATCGACCTTCTCGACCTTGCCGGGCTCGACGGTCAGGGTTGCACTTGCCCCGGGCACGGCGAGGTCGCCGACCTTCAGCGAGACGACGACCTTGCGGGCACGGCCGGTCGGGTTGAACAGGTAGAGGTAAAACGCCTGCCGGCCGGCGACGGGGCGGAG
>DASZMJ010000374.1:0-32685 GCA_035551935.1 Isosphaeraceae bacterium | reverse complement strand
CCGAGATCGACGAGCTGATGGCGTCGAAGAAGTCGCTGATGCCCGACGGCTTCGAGAAGCAGGTCCCGACGGAGGCGCTGGCCGACCTGCTCGCCTTCCTCACCGCCCGCGGCAAGTACCTCCCCCTCGACCTCCGCAAGGCGGCCACAGTCGTCAGCACCAAGGGCATGTTCACCAACGAGAATGCCGACCTGGAGCGCCTGGTCTTCGCCGACTGGTCGCCGAAGGTCGTCGACGGCGTGCCGTTCCAGCTCGTCGACCCCCGCGGCGACCGCGTCCCCAACGCGATCGAGCTGCGCGGGCCCGAGGGGCCGATCACGCGGCGGATGCCCCGCGCCGTCAGCCTCCCCTGCAACGCCCCCGCCCGCGCGATCCACATCCTCGGCGGCGTCGGCGGCTGGGCCTTCCCGTACGGCGAGAAGGGGACGGTCTCCTTGATCGTCCGCCTCCACTACGCCGACGGCAAGGTCGAGGACCACCCCCTGAAGAACGGCGTCGAGATCGCGGACTACATCCGCGTCGTCGACGTCCCCGGCTCCAAGCTCGCCTTCCGCCTCCGCGGCCAGCAGGTCCGCTCCCTCTCGATCCAGCCCGATCGCAAGACGCCCATCGAGTCCATCGAGTTCGTCAAGGGCCCCGACGACGTCGTCCCCGTCGTCATGGCCGTGACCGTCGAGGTCGGCGATTGAGGGCATCGCGGAGGTATTCTCTTCGGAGTGGACCCTCCAACCCACCGCGGACCTGCTTGGCGTGGTCAGATCACAACGGAGAGGATCGAAACGGGGGCCGGGGGAGGGTCGAGGGGGGCCTGGAGGAGGAGCTGATACCAGGCGACGTCGTGCCAGGCGCCGCACTTGAAGCCGACCCGGCGATAGACGCCGACCGGCTCGAAGCCGAGCGACGCGTGCAGGCCGACGCTCCCCGGGTTCGGCAGCGTGATGCCGGCATAGGCGTTCACGAAGCCTTGATGGCGAAGCATATCAAAGAGCGTCAAATAGAGGGAGCGGCCGATCCCGGATCGATGCCGGGCTCGGGCGACATAGACCGAGACGTTGACCGACCAGAGGTAGGCGGCCCGCTCGCTGTGACGGCCCGCGTAGGCGTAGCCGACGATCGAGCCGCCCTCCTCGGCCACGAGCCACGGGTAGGACTCGAGGACCCTGGCCATCCGGCCGCGCATCTCGTCGGCGTCGGGAGGCTCGAGCTCGAAGGAGATCGGCGTCTCGCAGTACGGTGCGTAGACGGCGGCGACGCCCGCGGCGTCGTCGAGGGTC
This sequence comes from Isosphaeraceae bacterium, assembly GCA_035551935.1. Classification (GTDB taxonomy): domain Bacteria; phylum Planctomycetota; class Planctomycetia; order Isosphaerales; family Isosphaeraceae; genus DASZMJ01. The sequence continues at coordinate 31,411 of DASZMJ010000374.1, read as the reverse complement.
GCGAGTCGGATCGAGATCGGCATCGGAAAACCCCACCGCGCGTCGAACCCCGAGGCCATTACGCCTCGTAGGACTTCGGGACGCAAGCGAAATCCATCGACCCTTCGGCGATCGCCGGGCGGCCCTCGGCGCGCCTCTTGCGTCGGGATATTATGGAATCATCGGCCGTCGATCGATGGCGGCCGATCGGGTGGACGGAGCGGACCGATGCCGCTGGGTGTCGCCCATGTCGCCGACGACCGGCCGAGGGCCGGCGAGGAGCCCGTGCCGGGCTACCGCCTCGCCGAGCGCATCGGTGCCGGCGGCTCGGGCGAAGTCTGGCGGGCCGAGGGGCCCGGAGGGTTCCCGGTCGCCCTGAAGTTCATCCACATGGCCGGTCGCGACGCCCCGGTCGGGACGGACCTGCGGGCCCTGGAGATCCTCAAGGCGATCCGCCATCCCAACCTGCTCGCCTGCTTCGGCTCGTGGATGGTCGGCGACCACCTGATCCTCGGCATGGAGCTGGCCGACCGCACGCTCTGGGACCGCTTCGTCGAGGCCGTCGACTCCGGCCTGGCTGGCATCCCGAGGGCCGAGCTGCTCGACGCGATGGAGGCGACCGCCGGGGCCGTCGACGCCCTGAATGCGCCGGGCCTGACCCGCGACGGCCGCGAGCGGCCGGGCATCCAGCACCGGGACCTCAAGCCGAGGAACATCCTCCTGGTCGGCGGCGGGGTGAAGGTCGGCGACTTCGGCCTGGCGCGCTGGCTGGACCGGAGCCAGGCCAGCCACACCGGCCACGGCTGGACCCCCGCCTACGCCGCCCCCGAGTTCTTCCGCGGCACGACCGCCGCGCAATCCGATCAATACTCGCTGGCCGTCACCTACTGCCACCTCCGCGGCGGTCGCCTGCCGTTCGACGGCAACCCGGCGGGCATGACGGCCGGGCACCTCATGTTCGAGCCCGACCTGTCGATGCTCCCCGAGGCCGAACGGCCCGCGGTGGCCCGAGCCCTGGACAAGGACCCGAGGGCACGCTGGCCCGATTGTCGAACCTTCGTCGCCGCCCTCCGCGCCGCCGGCCCGGTGCCGGATCGCCTGCCCGCCGCCGACCGGGCCGAATCCGACAGCTTTTCGTCCTTCCGTGAGCCGACCGCGTCGACGCTCCCGCGGCCGCTCGTCGCGCCTCCGCGGTCGCCCCGGTCGCGGCGCGGGGCCCGACCGATCCTGATGTCCGCCCTGGCGATCGGCTTCCTCGGCCTGGCCCTGCTTGCCAGGGAGGTCCGGGCGCCGCTGGCGGCGATCGCCCCGATCGCGAGGCCCACCGAGCCCGGTCGCGAGCCGCCCCCGGCCCCCACTCCCAAGGCGCCGGACCCGGCCGCTGAGCCCTTGCCGCCGCCGGCCGAGGAGATCGTGCCCCAACGCGCCATCTCCCTGATCGTGCCCCCGGCCCTCGACATCGCCGCCGGCCGGAGTGTGTCCGTCCCGGTCGGGGTCGATCGGCGTGGTTCTCCCGGGACGGTGGTCGTCCGGTTCGAGGGCCTCCCCCGCGGGGTCTCGGCCCCCGCGACCACGATCGCCGAGGGGGAATCCCAGGTCGAGGCGCAGCTCACGGCCAATTTCGGGGCCGCGGAAGGGCGGGCGATGGTCCGCGTCGTCGCCGAGGCGGCGGACAAGGAGGTCGTCCCCTCGGAACTGACCTTGACCGTCGGCCCGCGGCCGGGGCTGGTGGAGGAGCGACTCGGGCGGTCGTTGCTGTCGCGGGGCGAGGCGAAGCGGGCCCTCGAGGCGTTCGACGAGGCGATCCGGCACGATCCCGAGGCCCCCTCGGCCTTCCTCGGCCGGGGGTCGGCTTCCCTGAAGCTCGGCGACGCCGAGCGCGCCCTGGCCGACTTCAACCGAGCCCTGGGCCTCGACCCCGACGACCCCGTCGCCCTCAACAACCGGGGCCTCGCCTACCGCGAACTCGGCGAGTTCTACAAGGCGATCGCCGACTACTCCGAGGCGATCCGATTGAAGCCCGACGCCGCCGTCTTCCGCTACAACCGCGGCCTGGCCTACCACCGCCTCGGCCACGAGGTCGAGGCGATCGCCGACCTCGACGAGGCGATCCGGCTCGACCCGAAGCTCGACCGCGCCCGGGCCGCCCGCGACGAGGCCCGCGCCCGCCGCAACGACGCGGCCCGGCCCGCGCCGTCGCATCAATAAGCGTTCGCGCTCACGACCTCGCCCCCGTTGCGAGTGCCGAGGGCCTGGATGATCAGGCTGCCGGGCGAATAGACCGTCGAGCCGTCGGCGGCGACGCCGGTGTTGCTCGGCACGCTCTTGAGGAACCGGACCGAGCCGTCGGCGAACAGGAAGTCGGCCCCGCTGGGGTGGAAGCTCGAGAAGTCGTCGAGGCCGCCGTCGGGGTCGGCGATGCTGTTGAGCACGTTCATATGGGCTTGCACCAACGTCGCCGCGCGGTAGTAGGCCGCGCCCGTCGTCGGGCAGGGGTTCATCGGCCCGCGGCGGATGACCCCGCGGTTGAGGGCGCCGGCCCAGACCCCGTTGTTGATCGCCCAGGCCCGTTCGCCCAGCGCGATCGTGTTGCTCAGGCCGTCAATGATGTCCTGGGGGCGGATCGCGCTGTTGCGGAAGAAGACCCCTCGCCCCTTGCCGTCGTTGTTGATCCCGGTGGTCGTGTCCGACTCGTCGCCGCCGACGCACGACGCGTAGCTCGACGGCGCCAGCAGGCCCAGCACCACGCCCGTCCCGTCGTCGATCGCGGACGCCGCGTCCGCGGGCGTGTCCGACGGGCAGAGGTAGACATTCAGCAACGCCCTGGCCGCCGTCAGGTTCTGCGGCGCCTCGACCGGCAAGCCGAAGTTGGCCGCGTCGAACAGGGGCCTTTGCTCCAGTTGCGGCAGGATCATCGCCCCCCACGCCCAGCCGGGGCTCGTGTCGGTCGCCCCGTCGACGAACCGCGCCGCCGCCGCGTAGCCCATCGGGAAGCTGCCGATGGCCGTCTGATAGTTGTGCAGCGCCAGGCCCATCTGCTTCAGGTTGTTCGCGCACTGCGTCCGCCGTGCCGCCTCGCGCGCCATCTGCACCGCGGGCAGGAGCAGGGCGATCAGGACCCCGATGATCGCGATCACCACCAACAGCTCGATCAGCGTGAAACCGCGTCGTCTCGTCATCGAAACCGCCCCCATGGAGCCTCCAAAACGCCGCCGGCCTCCTCGGCCCGAGCCCCTCCCAAGGCAAAGCCAATGCCCCGGACACCGATTCGCATAAGGTGTCTTGCAGGATCGACTTCCGCGACGTGCCCCGGCTCCCCCGACGCCCTTCCGGTGTCGACCCGTTGTCCATCATCGGCGGGGAAATGTCCGGCGTGATCGCCGATCCATACTGGAACTGTTTTCTTTGAAAGAAAGTTCAATCCATCAATCTTCCCCTCCGGTCCCGAGGCCGTGCTGCCGGAGCTTCTGCCGGAGGGTGGTCCGGTGCAGGCCGAGGGCGCGGGCCATCCGGGACTGGTTGCCGTGGGCCCAGGAGCGGAGGCAGCGGAGCAGGGGGGCCTCGACCGCGACGAGGAGTTGATCGTAGAGGCGATCCTCGGCGTCGCCGGACCGTTCGAGCCGCGCGGCGGCCCAGCGGGCGACGGCGGCGTCGAGGTCGTCGGCGTCGGCGTCGGCCACGGGCCGGGGGGCCCGGACGGTGCCGGGAAGGTGTTCGGGGTGGATCGGGCCCCCTTGCGCGAGCCGCGCGGCGTGCTCGGCGGCGTTGCGGAGCTCGCGGACGTTGCCGGGCCAGCGATGTGCCCGCAGCAACCGGCCGAGCTTCGAGTCCGGGTCCAGCCGCCCGGCGCCGGGGGCGAGCCGGTGGACGAAGCGGTCCCAGAGCGGCGCGATGTCCTCGGGGCGGTCGCGCAGCGGCGGCAGTTGGATCGGCAGCACGGCGAGGCGATAGAAGAGGTCGGCGCGGAAGGCGCCCGACTGCACGAACCCTTCGAGGTCGCGGTTCGTCGCCGCGATGACGCGTGCCTTCAGGTGCTTCTCCGCGCCCCCGCCGACGGCGCGATACTCGCCGCCGTCGAGCACGCGGAGCAGCTTGGCCTGGATCGCCGCCGGCGCCTCGGCGACCTCGTCGAAGAAGACCGTGCCGTCGCCGGCGCGGTCGAGCAGGCCGGCGCGGGGGGCGTCGGCGCCGGTATAGGCTCCCTTCTCGTGGCCGAAGAGCTCGCGCTCGACCAGGCCCTCGGGCATCGCGGCCAGGTGCACGGCGACGAACGGCCGGCCGGCGCGGTCGCCGTGGTGATGGATCGCGCGCGCGACCAGCTCCTTGCCCGTCCCGCTCTCGCCGGTGATCAGCACGGGTTCGGCGCAATGGGCCGCCAGGGCGACCTGCTTGAAGACCATCTGCAACGCCATGCTGCCGCCGATCATCGCCCCGGGCGTCGCAGGGCCTTCCTCTCCGTTCGCGGCGGCGGACCGCCCCTCCAGCGCCCGACGGACGACCAGCCTGACCCGTGCCAGGTCGAACGGCTTGGGCAGGTAATCGAACGCCCCGCCGCGGACGGCCCCGACGGCCGTCTCGACCGTGCCGTGCGCCGTCATGACGACGATCGGTAGACCCGGGCAGAGGTCGCGGAACCGCCCCAACGCCGCCAGGCCGTCCATGCCGGGGAGCCGGACATCCAGGAACATCACGTCCGGCGGGTCGCCCGCGACTTTCTCGAGCCCCTGCTCGGCCGTCGACGCCACCGTGACCCGGTGCCCGTCGTCCCCCAGGCCGTTGCGGAACGCCCAGCAAATGCTCGGCTCGTCGTCCAGGACCATCACGTGGGCCATCTCGACGCGACTCCTCCCAGGCCCGGCACCAGCGCCGCCGCCGCTTCGGTCGTCCGGACTCCATGCTACCCGATTCGCGCCTCGACGACTCAAGGTCCCGGCTGACACCGAGGGGACTTTCTGGATCGTTCGCGGGAAAACCTGCCGGTTCTTGCCCGTTTTTCCAACTTAAGGAGAGAGTGAGCCGCGTGCGGGAGGGGGGCGTTGCGCGCCCCGACGCGGACCTCGGATCACGTCGGGATCGAGCATTCGATGACGCTGTCGCCGCGATCGCCCGGCGCCGAACGAACCCACCGTGCCGTTGCGCTCACAACGGGCGTCGGCACGACGACGCTGGGTGCGGCCGGACCGGCTTCGAACCCTCATCCCGCCGGTAAGGCCGAATCCCCATGGTCCGAAGCCGAATTCGTGGCACCCGCCGCCACATGCCGGCGCGTCGTGCAAAACGAACCCACCGCGCGCCCACCCCGGCGCGGAACGAACCGAACGGGGCCATGGAGAGAATGGGCGGAGCTTGCCGACGATCGGCCTCGGCGCGAAACGAAGCGACGGCGCTCCAGACACGTGTTTTCCCCAAACGAACCCAAACTTGGAGAAAATGGGAAGTCTTTGAGGACCGAATTGCGTCGCCTGGGGGCAGGGCCGATGCCGGTGGCCTCGGCGCGAAACGAAGCCACTTCGGGCTCGACCGAACGAACCCACGGGGGCTTGGGGAGGAGAGGCAACTTCGACCGACCGACCCCAACGGCGCGAAACGAAGCCACTTCGAGCCTTGGTCCAGGCTCGACCGAACGAACCCACGGGATTATGGGGATTCTGGGGAATTCTTGCGGTTTCGAGGAATCGGCGCGGAACGAAGCCAGGAGGCGGGGTCTCATCCGCTTTCGTTCACGATGCGGGGGCGATCCGGTGCTTGGACCGCTGGCCGATTCGGCGGCCGAGGCCGCCGAACCGGCGTGAGGGCATGGAAAATGTTTGACACCCACTCCCCGACGTCCCTATAATCCGGGTGTATTGAGATTCAATCTCAACGATGACCCGCCCCGAGCGAGACGACGCGATGCTGCGAGGGAGTCGGCTGCGAGCGGTCATGGTCGGCCTGGTCGCGATGATCGGCGGCGCGAGTGCCGTCGGGTCGGAGGTTTCGGGTCGAGTGGCGATGCCCGAGGCGTGCACGCCGAGCGTCAGCCCGGCGGTCGTGAGCCTGGAGCCCGTGGGCCGGCCGGCGCCTCCGGCGGGGACGAGGCCCGCGGCGGCGAAGGTGGTCCTGGTCGATCAGAAGGGGATGCGGTTCGAGCCGAGGGTCCGGGCCCTCGTGCCGGGGCAGGCGCTTCGGGTCGGCAACGGCGACGCGGAGCCGCACGACGTCCACATCGTCGGCGCCGACGGCACGACGGTCCTCAACCAGGGGACGGCCCCCGGCCGGTCGGTCGACTTCGTGCCGAAGCGGCCGGGCGTCCTGCGCCTGATCTGCGACATCCACAGCCAGATGCGCGGCTTCGTGGTCGTCGGAAGGTCGCCCTGGACCCAGGTTTGCAGCGCCGAGGGGCGGTTCCGTTTCGACGCCGTCCCCGACGGCCGATACACGTTGAAGGTCTGGCACGAGCTGGGCGACGGCCTCAAGCCGGAGCGGACCGTCGACGTCCAGGGCGGCCGGCCGGTCGACCTCGGGACCATCGCGGTCGCGGGCCGGGCGGCGTCGCGGCAGGAGCTCGGCCCGGGCTCGGCCCGGCCCTGGCCGGAGGTCGTCGATCGGATCAGCGTCCTGATCGCCGCGAGCCTCGACGCGGCGAAGCGGCCCGACGGGTTCAAGCGGGCCAGGGCATTGGCGCAGGATACATATTTCGTCGAGTTCCACGTCTCGGGCATGGAAGTGGCCGTGGCGCAGGTGCTCGGACAGGAGCGTAAGGCGGAGCTGGAAGAACAGTTCCGGCAATTCTACGGCCCGGAAATCGAGGCCATCGCGAGGGGCAAGGTGCCGGCGTCGCGGGGGGCGGACCTGTCGCGGGCCCTATTGATCGCATTGTCGAAGGCGGCGGACGACCTCGGCCGGCACGGGGTCCCCGACGCGGCGCACCTCAATCACGAGGCGACCGCGACCGCCCAGGGCACGGCCGATCCTCGGGTCGCGCTGGCGGGCCTGGAGCGGGTCTTCGCGCGGGTCCGGACGCTGGCCGATCGCGGCGAGGCCGACGACGCGGCGGCGGCCCTGGCCGAGACGTATTCGACGCAATTCGACCCGATCGAGCGACGGCTGATGGCCCGCGACTTCGCCACCGGCCGGACGCTCGAGGCCCGGTACGTGGCCCTCCGGGGCGAGGTCGGCGCCGGCCTGAAGGGTGAGGCGCTGGCCCGGGCGTGCGACGGCCTCCGCGACGACCTGGACGTGGCCCTGGCGAAGCTCGAGGCGACGCCGACCGGCGGGTTCGGACCGGCGTTCTTCGCGTCGTTCGGCATCATCCTCCGCGAAGGGGTCGAGGTCATCCTGCTCTTGAGCATGCTCTTCGCCCTCGTGGCCAAGACGGTCGCCACCGAGGCCCAATCGCGGGCCTTGGCGGCGATCCGCTGGGGCGTCGCCGGCGCGGTCGTGGCCAGCGTGGCGACCGCCTGGGGGCTCAACGCGCTGGTCGCGTCGGCGCAGGGAACGGCCCGCGAGCTGATCGAGGGGCTGGTCCTGCTGGCGGCGGCGGGCCTGCTCTTCTACGTGAGCTACTGGCTGATCTCGCAGAGCGAGTCGCGCCGCTGGATGGACTTCCTCAAGCGCCAGGCCCGCCACGGCGCGGAGCTCGGCGGGTTCGCGACGCTCGGCCTGACGGCCTTCCTCGCCGTCTACCGCGAGGGGGCCGAGACCGCCCTGATGTACCAGGCGCAGCTCGCCCTGGCCGGCCCCGGCCGGCCCGGCGTGCTCGGGCTGCTGACCGGCCTGGGTCTGGGCCTGGCCGTGCTGGCCGTCCTCTACGTCGTGATCCGGTCGGCCACGGTGAAGCTGCCGCTGCGGCCGTTCTTCCAGGCGACGGGCGTGCTGCTGTTCGCGATGGCGGTCGTCTTCGCCGGCAAGGGGGTCTTCGAGCTCCAGTCCTCGGGGATCATCCGGGTGACGCCCCTGTCGTGGCTGGGCGAGGGGCTGCCGTTGCTCGGCGTCTATCCGAACATGCAGGCCGTCGCGGTGCAGGCGCTCTTGCTGTCCGGGGCCGCACTGGCCGTGGTCCTCCTGATCCTGGAGCGCTCCCCCGCGCCCGCCAAGGCGGCCGCCTGATCGGAGGCCGAGATCGTGCGGAATCGCTGGGCAGGCCCCCTGATCGCGCTCTTCATCACCGGCGGCGTGGCCCTGGTCCTCCTCGCGAACCTCAATTACCCCGCCCCCGGCGCACGGCCGACGAGCAGCCCGCCCGCCGTCGAGGGCCCCAAGGGCACGCCCGCCACGTCGGCCGTCAACCCCGGCCTCGTCGAGCACCCGATCGGCGAGGTCGAGAAGGGGGAGCCCTACGCCTTGCGGATCACGACGGTCTGGCTCCCCTCGGTCGAGTGGGACGGCCCCAAGGTGGTCGCGGGGACCGACGTCATCCACCTCGAGGCCGACATCCAGGCGACCGCGCGGAACCCGCACGGGTTTGCCAAGGGTTCGTTTATTCCCTATCTTACCATCTCTTATACGATCACCTCCGAGGCGGGTGGCCCCGCCATCACGGGCGACCTGGCGCCGATGGTCGCGATCGACGGGCCCCACTACGGCGCCGGCGTGGCCCTGCCGAAGCCGGGCAAGTACCGCCTGACCTTGAACGTCCGCCCGCCCTCCTCCGGCGGCATGGGCCGGCACCACGACCCGGTCTCGGGCGTCGCCGAGTGGTGGCAGCCGTTCACCGCGGCGTTCGATTGGGACTACCGGCCGGACGCGCCGGGAGGCCGCTGAACGGGCCTCGACCTCTTTCCCACGGGCTCTGCGGCCCGTATCATCGGTCGGGTTGACCCGACCGTCGGCCGGAGCCTCCGAGGACGCCGTGGCAAGCGACCCGATCGAGCCCCTGGCGCTGGGCGTCTGTAGCTGGAGCCTCCAGGTCGCGAGCGTACCGGAGCTGGACCGGCTGCTCGACCGCCTGGGAGTCAACCTGACGCAGATCGCCTGCGGCGACCCGCACCACGCGAGCTGGGACGAGGGGGATGCGTTGCCCCTGGCCGCGAGGTCGGCCCGGTTCCGGATGGGCGGGGCGATGCTCGGCTTCCCGGGCGAGGACTACACCTCCCCGGCGACGATCCGCCGCACAGGCGGCTTCGGCGACCCGGCGACCCGCCCCGAGCGGCTCGACCGCCTGCGTTGGGCCCTCGACCGGACGGTCACGCTCGGGCTGTCGGACCTGATGCTCCACGCCGGCTTCCTGCCCGAGCCCGACGACCCCGACCGCGGGGCCTTCCTGGAGACCCTCGAGACCGCCGCCGTCCTCGCCGCCGAGAAGGGCGTGACGCTGGCGTTCGAGACCGGCCAGGAGACGGCCGAGCTACTCCGCCGGACCCTGGACGACCTGTCGCAGCCGAATCTCAAGGTCAACTTCGACCCGGCCAACATGCTCCTCTACGACAAGGGGGATCCGATCGCCGCCGTCGGCCTGCTCGGCCCGGACATCCGGAGCGTCCACGTCAAGGACGGCCGCCGGCCGACCGTCGCGGGCGCCTGGGGCGAGGAGGTCCCGCTCGGGCAAGGCGAGGTGGACATCCCTCGATTCCTCAAGGCACTCCAGGACGTCGGCTATCGCGGCCCCTTGTTCGTCGAGCGCGAGGTCGGCGATCAGGCCGCCCGCGTCCGCGACATCGGCGCCGGGCTCGACCTGCTCCGCGCGATCCTGGGCAGGGCGTGAGCCGGCTCGTAAGTTGCACCGCGAATCTCTTCGGGGCCGCCCCGCGCGGGGCGGCCGGGAACGAGCGAAGTTCGCCACAGGAGTCGAGCCATGTCGCGCAAGGGACGGATCGTCGCGGTCGCCCTGGTCGGGGCCGCCTTGGTGTCGTGGGCCGGGATCGGCCGGGTCTCGGGCCAGGTCGGCACCAAGGTCCGCGAGAAGGTCGGCGAGGCGGCGCAGGACGTCAAGATCGGGGCCAAGCGCGCCGCCGAGGGGGTCCGCGAGCGGCTCGCCCGCGCCAAGCAGTCGGTCCACAACATGGGGGTCGAGGCCCGCGTCTACGGCCGCCTGCACTGGGACAAGGACCTCCACACCACCAAGTTCGACTTCGAGGGGACTGAGGACGGCGTCATCACCCTCAAGGGGACCGTCCCCACCGCCAAGGCCAAGGCGAAGGCCGAGCTGCTCACCTCCGAGACCTTCGGCGTCACCAAGGTCATCAACCACCTGGCCGTCGCCGAGCCCGTCACGACGGGCGCGACGCCCGCCGCCAAGCCCTGACGACCGACCGCGTCGTGTTTCGAAAGCGCATCGCGGGCCGGTGCCTCGGGGCGAGGCACCGGCCCGCGTCGTCCTCCCGTCGTCCTCGAGCGATCCGGCCGGTCAGCCGACGATCGAGTTGACCACCGCGGCCAGCTCCCGACCGGCTTCCGTCAGGTAGTAGAAGTTGTGCTTGCCCGAGCGTCGGGGCTCGATCAGGCGGCCGTGCCGCAGCAGCGCCAGGTGGTGGCTGACCGCCGGCTGGCTCTGCGTGCCCAGGTCGGCGCACAGCTCCGAGACGTTGCGCTCCTTCTCGGTCAGGAGCATCAGCACCTGGAGCCTGGTCGGGTCGGAGACCTGCTTGAGCAGGTCCGCCGCCTGGCGGATCTGGGCCGAGGGACGATTGTTCGACCCCTGCTTCGACGACTTCGACGTTGCGGCCATGAATCTCCTCGACGGTCGCTAAGGTTGGAGAGGGGCTGAATCACGATCCTGTTCACACCGAACCGTGGTCGTGCTATTCAAGCTCTCATAGCAGAATATACCGCCGTCACGCCCTAGTCAACCCCGCACCGTCACGCCCGCCTACTTACCACGTACCATGCATGTCTGGTCGCGTCGGCCGGGCCGGAGGTCCGGCCTTGCTATGCGAACGGATGTCCAGTAAGATCCGGCCGCGGTGGCACGGCCAGGGGCGCGACACGGCACCAACGCATCGGAGGGCGTCATGCTCGTCTTGACCCGGAAGGTAGGGGAACGGATTCACATCGGCGGGGGTATCGTGCTGACGGTCGTGCGGATCCAGGGGGACCGGGTCCGCCTGGGCGTGACGGCGCCGCCGGACGTGGTCGTGCATCGCGAGGAGGTCCGCGACCGCCTGCGCGCCGGGGAGGCATCGCGGGTGGTTGCATCCGAGGAGAACGATTGAGCCGACCCGCGCCGGGGGCCCTCAACCCGGGACGTCCTCGCCGCGGAGGCGGACCACGGTCACGTCCTCGACGATCACCAGGCCCCCGCCGACCAGCTCCTCCAGGACGGGCAGGAACGCGGTGATCCGGTCGGGGCGGTCGACGATCTCGATCTTCTCGGGGAGGTCCTGCGAGAGCCCGAAGAGGTGGGCGCGGTGGACGCGGGAATGCTTGCCGAAGCCGAGGACTCCGAGGCTGGCCGTCGCCCCGGCCATGCCGTGCCGCCGGCAGCGCTCGACGATCTCGGCGGCGAGGTTCCGACCCTGCCAGGTGTCGGAGCTGCCGACGTAGATCGTCAGCCGCTGTGCCTTCCCTTCGAGCGGCATGGATGTTCCGCCCCCTTTCTCAGCCGACGCGGTCGCTGTGATGGCCGTAGTGGAGCACGCGGGCCGGCTCGATCGTCATCAGGCCCGCCGACACCATCGGCCCGATCTCTCCGAGGAGGGCCTCGATCCGCTTCGGGGCGTCGACGACCTCGATGACGACCGGGATCGCGACGGCGTTGTACTCGCTCCGCGCATCCCGGAACCGACGGTGCGCCCCGAAGCTCAGGTCCACGAGGAAGACCGACGCCCCCGCCATGTCCAGGGCCCGTGCCCGGGCGACGACGACCTCGTACAACGGCCGGCCCTCGTGGCGTTCGCTCGCGTTGACATAGAGCCGAAGCAAACTCGACGGCTCCGGGATCGCCGTCGCCTCGTGCGGCCGGCCGGCCCGCGACGGCGTCGGCACGACCAGCGCACGGGCCAGCGTGATCCCGACGACGGCCGCGGCCAGGCCCGCGCCGACGCTCCCCGACACATAAGCTAATGCCATCCCGCGCTGCCCGCGCTCCCAGAGCGTCACCGCTTCCAGGGCGAACGTCGAGAAGGTCGTGTAGCCGCCGAGGAAGCCGGTGACGAGCAGGAGGCTCGCGTTCGGGTGCGGCAGCCAGTGCGCCAGGACGACCGTCAAGGCGCCGATGGCCAGCGCGCCCGACACGTTGATGGCGAACGTCGCCCACGGGAAGCCCGGGCCGACCCGCTGGCTGAGCCAGACCCCAAGCCAGTACCGGGCGTTGACCCCCAGCACCCCGCCGGCCGAGAGCATCAGCACCTGGACCCCGCGCCCCACGCGCCGGCCTCCCCGTGTCCTGTCGACCGTCCCCGGAAGCTCCCCCGGGCGGCGGCGATGTTACCCGGCTCGGCGCGGGGACACAAGGAACGCAAAGCGGGCTTGCCGACCCATCGGCACGCCCGCTAAGATCGTCCATCCGCCTCGCGGCGCCGTAGCCAAGTGGTAAGGCAGACGCCTGCAAAGCGTCCACCGACGGTTCGAATCCGTCCGGCGCCTCTCCCTCCCGCCACTCGAATGCTCACATCGCTTCCTTGAGCCCCGAACGGACCAGCCACCAGTTGGCCGGATAGCTCGTCGCGAAGCCGACGATCATCGCCAGTTGCATCAGGAACCAATAGGTCGCCGTATTCGGCTCCGGCGGCGTCGCGAAGAAGACGAAGTGGTTCAGGGCCATGAAGGCGAACATGCCGACCTCGAAGGCGACCAGCGAGACCGTGTCCGCTTTCGCCGCCGCGACCAGGCCCTCGCCGACCCCGAGGTCCCGCATCGGCGCGATCGTGAAGAACTGGAAGACAATCCCGAATGCGTACGCCAGCACGAAGTCGACGAAGTACGCCGACAGCAGCTTCGACCCGAAGAGGACCAGGCCGGTCAGGAACAGCGCCGTCTCGCCGATCGTGTCGCCGATCGTGCAGCCGGCGCCGCAGTGGCTCGTGGCGACGAAGACCGTCTGCCAGAACGGCTTCTCCGACCTCTTCCGATCGTGCTCGCCGCCGTCTTGGCCCGCGTGGTCGTCGCCCTCGGCCTTGGGCCGCCCCATCGTCCAGTAGGCCCAGAGGCCGACCGGGCCGAAGTAGAGGCACGTCACCGGCCAGACAACGTCCATGACCCACATCTTCTGCCTGCGTCCGAGCAGGATGTCGGCCAGGACGATCAACGCGCAGACGATGGACGCGACGATCGTGATCCAGGAGATCACCCTCAGCCATTCCGGGGGCATGAGATCGCAGCCCTCGGCGAGCCCACGGGACCCTGCAACCGGGCACGATCCCCGAGATCCTTCTCCGTTGCGAGCCGCGTGCCAACCCCGCGGGGGCGCCGGGCCAGTCAGATCCTGCGACCGTGGGAATGCCTTCGAGGCCATACCATCCGGCGAGGTCACGCCCAGACGCTGCGGTCGAGCGAGCGGAAGCCGACGGCCTCGGCGACGTGGTGGGGGAGGATGTCGTCGGCGGCGTCGAGGTCGGCCATCGTGCGGGCGACGCGGAGGACCTTGTCGTGGGCGCGGGCGGAGAGGCCGAGCTCCTCCATGGCGGCCTTCAGGAGCGTGGCGGCCTCGGGCTTGAGCGCGCAGAACTTGCGGACCTGGCGCGGCGTCATCCGGCCGTTGACGCCGGGGCCGCGGGGGCCGAAGCGGTCGGCCTGGCGGGCGCGGGCGCGGAGCACTTCGGCGAGCAGCTCGGCCGAGGTCGGGCCGGGCGGGGCCTCGGCGAGCTGCGTGAACGGCACCGCCGGCACCTCGACGTGCAGGTCGATCCGGTCGAGCAGCGGGCCGGAGATCCTGCTCAGGTACTTCTCCACCTGCGGCGGCGTGCAGGTACACGCCCGGCGCGGGTCCGATCGGTAACCACAGGGACATGGGTTCATGGCGGCGACGAGCACGAAATCGGCCGGGAAGGTCGTGCTCCGCAGGGCGCGGCTGATCGTGACCTTGCCCTCCTCGAGCGGCTGGCGGAGGACCTCGAGGGTCTTGCGGTTGAACTCCGGTAATTCATCCAGGAACAAGATGCCTTTATGGGCCAAGGAGATCTCGCCCGGTTGCGGCGTGCTGCCGCCGCCGACGAGGCCGGCGTCGCTGACGGAGTGGTGCGGCGACCGGAACGGTCGGATGGCCATCAGGGGCTCGCCGGCGCGGAGCAGGCCCATGGCGCTGTAGATCCGGGTCGTCTCGAGGCTCTCGGCCGGCGTCAACGGCGGCATGATCGAGCCGAGCCGCTTGGCCAACAGCGTCTTGCCCGTCCCCGGCGGGCCGATCATGAGCACGTTGTGGCCGCCGGAGGCGGCGATCACGAGGGCGCGCTTGGCGTATTCCTGCCCCTTGACGTCAGAGAAGTCCTCCTCGGCACGCGTGAGGCGCCGGAAGACGTCGTCCAGGTCCAGCGCCGTCGGCTCGATGTCGAGCTGGCCGGAGAGGAAGCCGACGGCCTCGGCGAGGCTCCCGATCGGATAGATCGCGATCCCCTCGACGACGGCGGCCTCGGCGGCGTTGGCCGCGGGGACGAGCAGGCCGTCGCGCCCCTCGGCCGCGGCGGCCAGGGCCATCGCCAGCGCCCCCTTGATCGGCCGCGTCTCGCCCGTCAACGCCAGCTCGCCGACGACCGCGAAGTTGCCGGGCCGGTCGACGCCCGCCTGCCCGGTCCCCAGCAACAGCCCCAGGGCGATCGGCAGGTCGAAGCCCCCGGCGTCCTTCTTGAGGTCCGCCGGCGCGAGGTTGATGACGACGCGGTCGATCGGCCGGCGGTATCCCGAGTTGACCAGGGCCCGCTCGACCCGGTGCGTGCTCTCGCGCACCGCCGCCTCGGCCAGGCCGACCAGCACCGTCTTGGGCATCGACGCCGCCGAGACGTCCACCTCGACCTCGACCGGCGCGGCGTCGATGCCGATCAACGTATACGACGAGAGTTTTGCGAGCATGACAACGATCGCACGGTTGTTCTTCCGTCCTCGGAATTCGCCGACGCATCCAGTGTAGCATGCCGCCCGCGGCGCGGCACCAGGCCGGCGGTTCGACCTTGCCGAGGGTGGCGAGTCGGGGTAAGGTTCGCGGCCCGGGGACGAGGCCGGGGAGGGTCCGTCGTCGCCACGAGCCAATGGGGAGACCGGCATGGACGCCGTGGCCCTCGGCAGGGCCCCGACCGGGGCGAGCACGCGACCGACCGCCGACCCGGCCACCTGGCGGGTCGCCCTCGTCCACGACTGGCTGACCGGCCTCCGCGGCGGCGAGAAGTGCCTGGAGGTCCTCTGCCGCGCGTTCCCGGGCGCGACCCTCTACACGCTCGTCCACGAGCCCGGGTCGACCAGCCCCGCGATCGAGCGGATGGCGATCCGCCCGGGCCCGCTCCAACGCCTGCCCGGGGCGACCCGCCACTACCGGCAGCTCCTCCCCTTGATGCCGCTGGCGGCCCGGTCGTGGCGGCCGAGGGGGGTGGACCTGGTCGTCAGCCTCAGTCACTGCGTCGCCAAGGCCGTGCGGGTGCCGGAGGGCGTGCCGCACATCTGCTACTGCTTCACGCCGATGCGATACGCCTGGGACGGCCGCGACGCCTACCTCGAGTCGTGGGCCGGCCGGCCGTTGCGGCGGGCCGTGGCTCGAATCCTGCTCGATCGGCTCCGCGCCTGGGACCGAGCTACCGCGGCACGGGTCTCGCATTTCGTGGCGATCTCCGAGACGGTGCGCCATCGGATCGCCCGCTGCTACGGCCGCGACAGCCGGGTCATCCCGCCGCCGGTGGACACGGGCTTCTACACCCCCGACGACGGCCCGCGCGACGGGCCGTATCTCTGCGTCTCGGCCCTCGTCCCCTACAAGAAGGTCGAGCACGCCATCCTCGCGTGCTCGACCACGGGACGTCGTTTGACCGTCATCGGCGCCGGGCCCGAGCGGCCGAGGCTGGAGCGGATGGCCGGGCTAAGCGTGCGGTTTCTCGGCTGGCAGCCCGACGAGGTCATCCGCGACCATTACCGCCGCTGCCGGGCCTTGCTCTTCCCCGGCGAGGAGGATTTCGGGATCGTCCCCGCCGAGGCCCTCGCCTGCGGCGCGCCGGTGATCGCCCTGGGACGCGGCGGCGCGGCCGAGACCGTCGACGAGAGCACCGGTCGGCTCTATCCGGACCCCTCGCCCGAATGCCTCGCCGCGACGCTCGACGCCTGGGAGGCCGCCGGCACGCCCCACGACCCCCGCCTTGCCCGTCGTCGCGCCGAGGCCCTCGCCACGCCGATCTTCCGCGACCGCCTGCTCGGCTACCTCGCCGAAGTCATGACCGACCGCCGCGCCGTCCCGCCGCCCCATTGGAAAGTGCCGAGTGCTGAGTAACGAGTGCCGAGTGAAGAGTCGAGCCGACGGAGTCTTGGTTTCTCCTCCTCACTCGGCACTCGTTACTCAGCACTCAACACTTCCTCGAAGGCGAGCCCGCAAATCGCGGCGTCGAGGCGGGCGAGCTCGATGGGCTTGGTCAGGTGGGCGCGGAAGCCGGCGGCGAGGCTCTGCTGGACGTCGTCCTCGGAGCCGAAGCCGCTCATGGCGATGGCGGCGGCGGCGACGTCGCCGCCTCGGGCCAGCTCGTGGCCGGTGCCGTCGGGCAGCTCGATGTCGCTGAGGAGCAGGTCGAACGGCCCCGCCTCGGCGACGGCGGCGCGGGCCTCGGCGATGCTCGAGGCGGCGACGACCTCATGCCCGCGGCGGCCGACGACCAGCCTCAGATAGTTCAGGGTGTCGCAGTTGTCCTCGACGATCAGGACCTTGAGCTCGCGCGACGCGGCGTGCGCGGGGGCCGTGGGCTCGGGCGATGGCTCCGGCGCGGGGGTCGCGGCCGCGGGCTCGGGGGTGACGGTCGCCAGCCCGAGGCGGAACGTCGAGCCGAGGCCGGGGCCGGGGCTGGTGGCGGTCAACTTGCCGCCGTGGGCCTCGGCGACCCAACGGCCGATGGCCAGGCCCAGGCCCAGCCCGCCGAACCGGCCGCGGATCGTGGCGTCGGCCTGCTCGAAGGGGTCGAAGATGCGGGCCAGCGCCGTCGGCTCGATGCCGATGCCGTCGTCCTCGAACTCGACGACCAGGCGCGGGCCGTCGGGCCCGGCGACGGCCCGCGACCGGATCGTCAGCCGGCCGCCGGCCGCGACGAACTTCGTCGCGTTGCGGATCAGGTTCCAGAACAGTTGGAGCAGCCGCGCGCGGTCGCCGAGGGCATGGTGCTCCGGCGCGTCCAGCTCGAGCGTGAGTCGGAGGCTGGCGGCCTCGACCGCGCCCAGGCAGATCTCGACGGCCTGGCGGACGATCTGGTGGACGTCGACGACCCGGAGGTCGAGGTCCAGGGCGCCGCGGCCGATCCGCGAGACGTCGAGCAGGTCGTCGATCAGCCGGGCCTCGAGGCCGACGTTGCGGCGGATCACCTCCAGGGTCGGCCGCAGGGGCGTCTCGGGGTCGGCCTCCAGCGCCGCGTCGACGGCCATCAGGACGGGGGTCAGCGGCGTCCGCAGCTCGTGGCTGAGGACGGCGAGGAAGCGGTCCTTGGCGCGGTTGGCGGCCTCGGCGGCCTCCTTCGACTCCTTGAGCTCGGCCTCCATCCGCCGCCGCCGCAGCTCGTCGCGACGCCGCTCGGTCATGTCGAGGACGAAGCAGACGCTCGACGTCTTGCCCGGGTCGAACAGCGCGGCGCCGATGAAAATCGGCACGAGATGGCCGTCCTTGTGGATGTATTCCTTCTCGTAAGGAGCGCTCCTTCCGCACCGTCGCAGCTCGGCCACGGCGCGGACGTCGAAGTGGGAGAACTCGGGCGGGGTGAGGCGGTCCCAGCGGATGCGGCCGGCGGCCAGGTCGGCGCGGTCGTAGCCGACCAGGGCGAGGAAGGCGTCGTTGGCCTCGGTGATCCGGCCGTCGAAGTCGGCGACGGTGATGCCGATGAGGTTCGACTCGAAGAGCTTGCGGAAGCGAGCCTCGCTGCTCACGGCGGCCTCGAGCAGCGACTCGCGGTCGGCCTCGGCGCGGAGCCGGGCGGTGACGTCCAGCGCCGTGGCCAGGAAGCTCGACGGCCGGCCGTCGGCGTCGTGCAACGCGGCGTTGTGCCACTCGCAGACGATCGGCTCGCCGGCCTTGGTGAGGTTGGTGTTGACCAGGACCACCGGCTCGCCGCCGCGGCGCAGCTCCTCCAGCGCCGCCCGGACCCGCGGCCGGTCGGCCTCGGCGATCAGCGCGGTGCCCGTGCGCCCCAGCATCTCCGCCCGCGTCCAGCCGAAGAGCTCCTCGGCGCGGCGATTCCAGTCGACGATCCGGCCGTGGGGCCCCCAGACGACGAACGCCAGGGGGCTGTCGTTGTAGACGTGATAATACCGCTCCTGGCTGGCCCGCAGCGCCTCCTCGGCGCGGCGCCGGCGGTCGCCGTCGAGCCGGGCCTTGGCCGCGATCGCGACGGTGCCGATCGCCACGACGCACGCGACGACCACGAGCAGGCCGAGCCGGTCCCAGTAGCCCTCGAGCCGCTCCTCGATGGCGCCGATGCGCTCGTGCCGCGCCCGCATCAGGCCCCCGATCGCGGCCCGGGCCCGATCCAGCTCGACGCGGCGGGCGGCCTCGACCCGGTCGGCCGTCGCGGACGCCGGTCGATCGTCGTGTGCCTCGACGAGCCGCGCGAGCACCGCCACCGCCGCCGACAGCCGGCGCGCCTCCATCACGACCGCCTGCTCTTCCCGATCGACCCCGATCGCCAGGGCCCGGAGCCGTTCCAGCCGCCGGGCCCATGCCTCCTCATCGGTATCCCCATCGTCCAACGCCTGCCGTTCGTTGGACAACCTCGCGAGTCGCTCGCCCAGCCGGTCCAGCTCGGCACGGAGCGTATGCACCGAGGCCAGCAGCCAGACCCCCCAGGCGACGAACCCGACCATGAGGCCCAACACGGCCCAGTCCCAGACGGGCGGCGCGAGTCGACGTCTCATCGTGGCGCGTCCCCCTCGACGCGGGGCGATCGACCTCGACCGCCCGGATTTCGCTCGACGGAATCCGCCAGGCCGCTCCGGCCCGGCTGGTCGGCCATATTAGACAAGCCGCCTCGACATTTCAAGCGGCGGCCGACGATTGCGCGGAAGGTCTCGCCAACCGGCGGCGATTCGTTATCCTGGAAGGGCGACCTTGACGGGCCCGGCGCGACGAGGGGCCGAGCCAGGGCGGGACGAAGGGGACGAAGCCGATGCAAATCCTCGATATCTTCCGCGACCACCGCACGACCTTCAGCTTCGAGTTCTTCCCGCCGAAGACCGACGCGGCGTCCGCCGACCTCTTCGCCGTCATCGCGCGGCTCCAGGAGCTGGCCCCCTCGTTCGTCTCGGTCACCTACGGCGCCGGCGGCTCGACCCGCGACCGCACCCATGACCTGATCGTCCGCATCCAGCGCGAGACCGAGCTGACGGCCGTCTCGCACCTGACCTCCGTCTGCCACACCCGGGAGGAGCTGGAGGCGATCCTGGATCGCTATGCCGCCTCGGGCGTCGAGAACATCCTGGCCCTCGGCGGCGACCCGCCCCGCAACCTGCCCGGCTACGACCGCTCCAACGATGCCTTCCAGTACGCCGAGCAGCTCGTCCGGTTCATCAAGTCGCGCCCCGACGCCCCCGACCCCCGCGGCTTCGGCGTCGGCGTCGCCGGCTTCCCCGAGGGGCACCCCGCCACCCCGAACCGCGTCAAGGAGATGGACTTCCTCAGACGCAAGGTCGACGCCGGGGCCGATTATATCTGCACCCAATTGTTCTTCGACAACCGCGACTTCTACGACTTCCGCGAGCGCTGCGAGCTGGCCGGCATCCACGTGCCGGTCCTCGCCGGCATCATGCCCGTGGAGCGCAAGTCGAGCCTCGCCCGCATGGCCGACCTGGCCCTCGGCGCACGCTTCCCGGCCCGACTGCTCCGCGCCATCAACCGCTGCGCCGGCGACGACATCAGCAGCGTCGGCATCCACTGGGCGACCGAGCAGTGCCGCGACCTGCTCGACAACAACGCCCGCGGCATCCACTTCTACACCCTGAACAAGTCCGACGCGACCCGCCAGATCTACAAGAACCTGGGCGTCGATGACTCGCGGGGCCTGCGGTCCTGAGCGCCCGCGGCCCGCGACTCCCGCGCCGTCATCTCCACCGATGAGCGACCCCAACGACCTGACCGATCGCCTGAAGGCCGAGGCCGCGCGGCTGGGGTTCGACATGATCGGGGTCGCCCCGGCGGTCGCCCCGCCGGGCTTCCCGAGCTATCTCCGCTGGCTCGAGGAGGGCCACGCGGCGGGCATGGCCTACCTCGAGCGCCAGGCCGCGGCCCGGTCGCATCCGTCGGCCTTGCTGGAAGGGGTGCGGTCGGTCGTCGTCGCGGGGTTCGTCTATGGCCGGCGCGGGGAGTCGACCGGGGACGACCCGCGTCGGGGGAAGGTGGCACGTTACGCGCGCGGGGCCGACTATCACGAGCTCCTCTGGCGCCGGCTGGAGTCGCTCCTGGCGTGGCTCCAGGCCGAATGCCACGGCGCCCGTGGGCGTGCGGTGGCCGACACGGCCCCGTTGCTCGAACGCGACTTCGCGCGGCTGGCGGGCCTGGGCTTCATCGGCAAGAACACGATGCTGATCGGCAAGCGGCTCGGCAGCTACACGCTCCTCGGCGCCCTGCTGACCGACGCCGACCTGACGCCCGACGCGCCGGTCGAATCCGGCCACTGCGGCACCTGCACGCGCTGCCTCGACGCCTGCCCGACCGGCGCCTTCGATGGCCCCTATCAACTCGACGCCCGACGTTGCATCAGCTACTGGACCATCGAGCACCGCGGCCCCTTGCCCGACGGGGCCGCCGCCGCGCTCGACGGCTGGGCCTTCGGCTGCGACGTCTGCCAGGAGGTCTGCCCCTGGAACCGCAAGGCCCCCGACGGCCGCGAGCCCGAGCTGGCCCCCCGGCCCGAGTGGACCGACCCCGACCTCGTCGCCTGGCTCGAGGCCGACCCCGAGGAGTTCCGCCGCCTCCTCAAAGGGACGGCCCTTTCTCGCTCCAGGCGTGCCGGCCTGGTCCGCAACGCCGCCCATATCCTCGCCGCGCGCCGCGTCGCCGCGGCCATCCCCGCCCTCGAACGCCTCCGCGACGACCCCGACCCGACCATCCGCGACGCGGCGATTCGCTCGCTCCAAGTGCTGAGTGCGGAGTGAAGAGGATGCAAGGATCTCTTCACTCCGCACTCGTTACTCCGCACTCCGCACTTTTCCCTATTTCTGGGGCAAGTAGACGACCGGCGTCAGGTTGCCGCTGATGGCCTGGCCGAAGGCGTCGGCGGTGGTGACGTGGAAGGTGTCGGAGCCGGGGACGAGCGGGACGGTGATGGCGTAGTTGCCGGCGGCGTCGGCGGTGGCGGTGTAGGTCTGGCCGTTGCCGGCGAAGGCGAGGGTCGCGCCGGGGGTGGCCGTGCCGGTGAACTGGGCCTGCGGGGTCGTGAGGATGCGCGAGGTGGTGGTCGCGGCCGAGGCGCCGGCGGGCGGGGTGAGGTTGGCCGAGATGAGCGGGTTGACGAGCGTCGCGGCCCCGAGGTTCTTCCGGGCGATCGTCAGGTCGTCGGCATTGATCCGGCCGTCGCGGTTGTTATCGGCGCTGAAGTTGTAGCCGGGGTCGCCGTTCTTCGACCTCATCGCGCCCTTGATCGACTGGATGTCGGTCGAATCGACGACGCCGTTGCCGTTGACGTCGCCGGGCAGGTAGAAGCCGAGGAGGTAGTCGCCGCTGGTCCCCTTGGCGGCGGCGAGGGCGACGGTCAGCGTCACGGTCTGGCCCGGCGCGGCGTGGAGCTGGCCGGTGTCGATGATGACGGCGTACGAGCCGCGCGACCGCTGCAAGTGCAGCGTCTTGGCGCTGGGCCCGTTCGAGCCGACGACGCCGGCGACCATCGGCTGCACGGTCGAGCCGCTGGCGGCGACGACGTCGATGCCCAGCTCGATGTGGTTGTGGGGCATGGTGAAGAGGCTCGGCGCGAGCGTCACCTGCACCTGGGCCGTGCCCCCCGCCTGCGCGATCGTCCCGGGCAGGATCGCGAACGTGTTGCCCATGCCGCCGGTCAAGAGCGACCGCGACTCCAGGGGCTCGGCGGCCAGGGGCGCCCTCGGGCGACGGCGGGCGTTGCGGTCGGTCGGTTTCATCGGCCCTCCTTGGCCAAAGTCGCCGAGAGGCCCCGGCGTCCGCGCGGGGCGCCGGGGTCGGGTCGGATTGCGCGGTTCTAGGGATTGTATCGGCGGCGGTCGCCGTCAAACTGAAGGAATCGACGGTCGGGGCAGGCGCGGCCGCCGGTCGCGTCGATGCGGGGCGGGGAAGGTGTCGGCCGCGGCCATCGCGTCGGCCCGCCGCCCTTCGACGACGACCCGCCAGGCCGTCGCGACGTAGAGCGACAGCCCCGCCCAGAAGAACATGCCGTAGGCCAGGGCGTACTTGTGCCCCTTGTGGTGCGCGAACAGGCCGCCGATCGCGTCGGACGTCGTCCCCATCAGGACGACCGACGCGAGCAACGACACCGCCACGAGCCGACGCTCGCGCCGCGACAGGCCGCCGATCGCGAACCGGGCCACGAGGTACGTGTACGGCAGCAGGAGCGTGACGTAATGGTGCTTCCAGCTCCGCTCCGAGACGAACAGCATCGTCAGGACGACCAGGCTGAACTCGCCGAGGAGCCTCGCGTCGTCCCGCCGCCTCGTCTTCGTCCGGCAGAAGACGGCGAGCAACGCCAGCACCCCCACCGACAGTACCTTGATCGCCGGCACGACGAGCTTGGGGCTCCAGCTCACGAAGTTCACGTCGAACTGCTGGTTGTACCGGCTCGCCTCGACGGCCGGCGGCGCCTGCGTGAGCAGCCGCGTCAAGACCCCGACCATCGACTGGTTGATCTCCTGCTGGCTCGCGAAGTCCGAGACCACGTACGGGCTCAAGATCCGGTGGAACCACATCTCCAGGCAGGCGAGGTTGAACCGCACGCCCAGCACCAGGCTCGGCACCACGAACAGGAAGACGAAGATCGATGCCAGCGTCGCGGCGACCGTCCGGTACGACCTCTTGTACAGGAAATACGGCAGGAACAGCGCCGGCGTCACCTTGTACGCGATCGACAACCCCAGCGCCACGCCCGCGAGGACGTCATACCCCCGGCGCCACGCGGCGAGCGCGGCGACGACGAGGGATAGAATCAAGAGATTGTTGTTACCGTGGTGGAGATCGCTGAGGAACGTGCGCAGGCTGAGCAGCAGGACCAGCCCTTGGGCCCAGCCCGGCAGCTCCTGGCCGGCCTCGCGAGCCATGCGGAAGCAGAGCAGGGCGGAGCCGGTGACGAGGGCGACCTTGAAGGCGAACCAGGCCATGGCGCAGGCCGTCGGGCTCGGCAAAGCGACGAAGGGGAGCAGCGTGATCGGGAAGATCGGCGGGTTGGGGAACATCTCCTTGTCGTAGATGTTCCGCCCCTCCCAGTACCACGAGCGCACCTGGGGATACCAGCGGACGATGGCGCTGCCGCTGGCGGCGGCCTTGTGGGAATAAACCACGGCCGAGGCGGCGAGGATCGTCGCATAGATCGCCCAGAGGGCACGCCGGTCGAGGTCGCGGGGCAGGATCGCGCGGAGGTTCGACACGGCTCGACTCCTTCCTTGGAGCGGTTCGCTCTCGGGCGGTCAGGGACCGCGGCCGACCCGGATCGGCGGCGACAGTTCGAGCGTCACGGGGCCGGGGGGGGGACTCAGGCCGAGGAAGGGGACCGGGTCCCCCTCGAGCGGGACCGGCTCGAGGCGCACCGGCGGACGGCTCCGCATGTACGGGACGGAGTGATACCGCAGGACGATCCGACCGTCAAGGCCGCCCCCCTCCCCCCGGACCACCAGCCGCCCCGGCTCCGCCCGGACGCCCGCCTTCCCGTCGATCGCCGCCCCCTCGAAGCCGACGACCCGGCCCATCAGCATCAGGCCGTCGTCGTCGACGACCTCGATCCGGTCCGGGTTCGCCAGGCAGAACGCACGGGCGTGCGGGCTCCAGCAGAGGATGGCTGAGGGCCGGTAGAGCCGCGCGTAGCGGTCGAAATGCGCTCGGCCCCAGTTCGCCTCGCCGAAGAGCTTCCCCTCGCCGAACTGGGTGAAGTTCGTCGCCAGGGACGCATGGAGATACGGGCCGCCGAGCAATTCCACCCCCGGCACGAAATGCGGGATCAGGCCGCTATATCGACCCCCCTGGAACGGGTCGAGGTCCCCCTTGCCCGCCTCCTCGTACAGCAGCCGCTCGCCCGGCCGGACGTGCCGCCGGACGCGGTCGATCATCCAACGCAGGCGCGCCGTCGGCCGGCTCGACAGGAACGGCTCGGCCCCGGCGACCGGCCGACCCCTCAGGTCGATCGCCAGATAAACGCGCGATAGGCCGTCGATCGACGGCCCGAACAGCCGGAGCCCGACGAGCAACGTCGCCAGTGCCGCGACCCGGCCGAGCCCCCGGCCGCCGGCGCGGATCAACGACCAGGCGCCCACCAGCCCCAAGCCCGCGGCCAGCGACAAGGCCGAATACAGGGCGTACGTGTGCCGCCCCGGCTGGAGGAAGTCGAGCGCGCCGGAGGCGCCGGCCAGGTATCCCCACGCGAAGCCGGCCGCGGCGAGGCCGATCAGGGCGAGGGTCGCCACCCGCTCCCGCGCCGGCCGCATCGCCAGGCCGAGCAGCCCGAAGGCCCAGAGCACACACTGGATGACCGGCTCCTTGCCCACGACGATGTTCGCCAGCCGCCCCGCGACCGACTCGCCCGAGTGCATGAAGGCCACGTCGCTCGGGCCCTTCGTCCCCGCGAGCCAGACCCCCGGCAGCCACCAGAACGCGTTGGCCGCCAGCGCGACGACACCGACCATCCAGAAGCCGACATGCCTCCACATGCCCAGTCGTCCGCTCGCTCGCCGGGCCAGACGAGCCGCGCCGACGTACGCCAGCAACGCCGCCGGCAGGACGACCATGCTCGTCGTCGCGTGCGCCAGCAAGGCCGCGCTCGCGCCGAGGCACGCCGCCAGCCACCAGGCCAGGCCGCCCCGGTCGAGGAACCGCGCCAGGAGCCCCGTCGCCACCAGGGCCAGTGGGATCGCCACGAAGTAGGGGACCATCCCCCACATGATGTAGGTGATTGGAAAATCAGTCCATATATAAATCAAATAAAATATCACTCCCGCCGCGACCGCCGCCGGCCGAGCCCGCCAGAGCCGGGCCGCCAGCGCGAGCAGCCACGGCGCGAGCGCCGCCGCGGCCAGCACATAGAGCTTGTAGAGCCGGGATGACCGGCCGAGGTCGTCGTCGCCGAATGCATAAAAGACGACCTCGGGGAGGGTCGACGAGGTCGGGAAGACGACGCTCTTGGCGTAGCCGGCCATGAACGCCGGGTCGTAGCCGGCGGTCGTGCCCGTGTCTTGTAAGAACGTTCGCGTGATGATCGCGCTGTGCAAGTAGAGCGGGTGGTCGTGCCGCGCCAGCGGCCAATCGTCCTCGATCCCCGCGCGGCCGCCGAGCGCCGTCCAGATCGCCAGGCCGTGCAGCGAGCACAGCGCGATCGTGGCGAGCCAGCCCGCGGCCTCGCCCCGGCGCCCGTCGGGCGCGGGGGCCGGGGCGGATTCGCGGGCGGCCGGGCTCGGGGTCAAAGGATCGGCGACCTTTCTCGGCGATTCGGCGGGATCGAGTGCGGCCCGCAGGATTCGAACCTGCAACCAAGGGATTCGAGGCGCCCCCGCGTTTCCGCGGGGCTCGGACTATCTCACCCTCCCCGGGCCGGCGGCGAAGGCCGGTTCCCGTGGAGGCCGGGCGCTCGTCGGCGGGGATTATCGTTGGGGCTCACCCCGCTAGTCTCTGAACCGTCCTGGCCACCGGAGCCCGGCCAGGCTTGGCTGCGGGTCGCCGTGCCGATCGCCTCGTCCGCCATCGGTTTAGGGTCCCCGCAATTCACCCGGATCGCGTCCGGGGGTCGCCCCCCGGCGCCACCATTTGTTGATGAGTCCCCTGCTCTGCCGTTGAGCTAGGGCCGCGGTGTCGATGTGCTACCATCTTCCCCGACCTTCCCCGGTCGTGCAAGGAGGAATCTCACCGCGGAGGACGCAGAGTGAAGAAAGGAATCATTATTCTCTTCACTCTGCGTCCTCCGCGCCCTCCGCGGTGAATCCTCACTTCACCAATTCCTCGAAGCGTGCCGCCGCGTCCTGCCAGGCCTGGGAGTGGTCCGGCTCGAAGGTGGCGACGTGGAAGGAGCGGGCGACGATGGCGCGGGCGTCGGCGAGGGAGCCGAGCCGGCCGCGGGCCATGGCCTGGAGCAGGACGTTGCCCGCGGCGGTCGCCTCGACCGGGCCGGCGACGACGGCCTTGTTGCACGCGTCGGCCGTGAACCGGTTCAGCAAGGCATTCCGCGAACCGCCGCCGACGACGTGGATCGTGCGGATCCGGGCGCCGAGGATCGCCTCGAGCCGCTCGATCGTCCAGCGGTACTTCAGGGCCAGGCTTTCCAGGGCGCAGCGGACGAATCCCCCCTCGTCCGCCGGTACGGCCTGGCCGGTCTCCTTGCAATATGCGGCGATCCGGGCCGGCATGTCGCCGGGGGCGATGAAGCGGGCGTCGTCGGGATCGACCAGGGCCGCGAACGCCGGCGCGGCGGCGGCGCGAGCGATGAGATCGTCGTAGGAGAACTCGCGGCCGGCTCGGGCCCAGGTGCGACGGCATTCCTGCACGAGCCAGAGGCCCATGATGTTCTTGAGAAGCCTCGTCGTGCCGGCGACGCCCCCCTCATTCGTGAAGTTGTACCGGCGCGTCCCCTCCGTGATGATCGGCGTCGGCACCTCGACGCCGAGCAACGACCACGTCCCCGAGCTGATGTAGCACCACTCCGGCGGCGTCTCCAGGTCCCCCTGGACCGGCACCGCGGCCACGGCGCTGGCGGTGTCGTGCGTCGCGGGGGCGAGCACGGTCACGCCCGAGAGGCCGACCTCCTCGGCCACGTCGGGGAGGAGGGGCCCGAGTTCGGTCCCGGGCTCGATCAGCTCGGGCAGGATCGACCGCGGGAGGCCGAGGCCGTCGCAGAGCTCGGCCGACCACTCCCCGCGCCTCGGGTCGAGCAGTTGCGTCGTCGAGGCGTCGGTCCGTTCGCCGGCGCGGCGGCCGGTCAGGAGCCATCCGAAGAGGTCCGGCATCATCAGCAAGGTCTCGGCGACTTCCAGCAGCGGCGAGTCGGCCTGCTTCATCGCGAGCAATTGGAACGCCGTGTTCATCGGCAGGAATTGCAGGCCGGTGATCTCGTAGATCCGCTCGCGGGGGACGAGCCCGAAGGCCACGTCGAGGATGCCCTTCGTGCGTGCGTCGCGGTAGTGGACCGGGTTGCCGAGGAGGGTCTCGCCGCGGCCGACGAGGCCGAAGTCGACGCCCCAGGCATCGACCCCCAGACCGTCGAGGTTCGTGACCGCCGCGCCCGACTTGCGGATCGCCGCCTTGACCTCGTCGAACAGCCGTGGGAGGTCCCAGTGGAGCGTCTCCCGCATCCGGACCGGCCCGTTCGGGAAGCGGTGCAGCTCCTCGAGCTCCAGCCGCTCGCCGTCGAACCGGCCGAGCACGCCCCGGCCGCTCTCGGCCCCGAGGTCCAGGGCCAGGTAATCGATCGTCTCGCGCATCGTCCTGCCGCCGGCCTCGCGGGGTGGTTGGGGGTCGTCGGCCGCGCCTCGCCTCGCTCGCGTCGCGGCCGGCCCCACTATAAACCACCCCCGGCGTCGCTTGAAGGAGGCCGTCCCGTCACTCCAACTTCGTGAGGCGGACCTCCATCCCGATCGAGGCTTCCTCGACCTCGCACGCCCCGAACCGGCTCGCGGCGGCGAGGGCGCGGAAGTGGTCCGGGGTGTGGGCCCACCGCAACAACCACTTGAGGGCCGTCCCGGTGAAGATGGCATCGAGCCGGCCGAGGCCCATGGCGCGCACGTAGGCGTCGATCTCGGCGGGGGGGGTGTTCCGTTTGAGGTCGATGATCAGCGCGGTCCCGCCGGGCTTGAGGACGCGGTGCAACTCGTCGAGGGCGCCAGGGCAAACGCATCTAATTCACAAATCCTTGTCTGCAAAGAACTTGCGACTAGTTGAATTCCGTGCACTAGATTGCAAATCCTTGCAGGACAAGGATTTGCGAAACACGTGCGTTCGCCCTGTCGAGGGCGCGGACCGGCTCGGGGAAGTTCTTGAAGGCGGCCCGGCAGACGGCCAGGTCGAAGGAGTCGGGGCCGAAGGGCATGGCCGCGACGTCACCCTGCACGAATTCGACGGCCACGCCCGCCCGCGCAGCGTTCTCGGTGGCGATGCCGACGAAGGTCCGGCTGATGTCCAGCCCGGTGACGCGGAACGACCCGAGGCCGGCGAGCTCGACGGCCAGGTACCCCGGCCCCGGGGCCACTTCCAGCACCTCGGCGCCCGGCCCGAGCCTCCCGGCCAGCGTCGCGGCGAGCCGCCGGTACTGTTCCATGTCCCGCCCCGTCGTCCTGGAATACCAGCGGGCGATCGGCCCTTCCATCGGCAGCCCCCGATGCCCCTTCCGTCGTCGCGCCGCCGCGATGGTCCCCATGCCCCACCTCCGCTAGAATGCGCCGTTACGGGATCGTCTCACGGACCGATTATCTCACATCGTGAGATAATGAGATTGTAAGGAAAGGGGCGGACATGTCAAGGCGCCTAGGGGGTCGCGCGGAGTTGCTGGGGGCGCTCTCGATGGCGGGTCGGCAGCTCAGCGCGGCCACGATCATGTTCCATCAGGCCATCGCCGACCGCCTGGGCCTGAACCCCACCGACCACAAGTGCATGGACCTCGTGGCCCTCTCCGGGGCGATGACGGCCGGCGAGCTCGCGGAGGCGACCGGCCTGACCACCGGCGCGATCACCGGCGTCGTCGACCGCCTCGAGGCGGCCGGGTTCGTGCGCCGCGAGGACGACCCGCGCGACCGGCGTCGGGTGATCCTCCGGCTCGTCCCGGCTCGCTACGCCCAGGCCGGTCGGCTCTTCGAGCACCTCTCCCGGGTGACGGCCGAGCTCGCCGAGCGCTACAGCGACCGCGACCTCGCCACCATCCTCGACTTCATGACCCGGAGCCGGGAGGTCCTCCGCGAGGCGACCGGGGAGCTAAGGCGCGGGTCGGCATCCGACCCGCCGACGCCGAGACGCAAGGCGGCCCGAGGTCGCCCCGGGCCTTCGTGAACTGCCGAGTGTGACCGGCCTCGCGACCGCCGCGCCGTCCTCCCAACGGCGACAGGAACACCCGCCCCGATCTCGGAGCCAGTTCGACCCCGCGCAAGAACCCACCTCCGACCCGGACTGTCCCGTCCGCCCAAGCATCGTCGAGGATCGTCCCGTCAGCGACGGCCGATTCCAGGGGATGTCGACGCGGCGAGTCACGCGGTCGGCGTTCAGGGCGACGACGACGGCGTCGTGGTCGAGCCGGCGTTTGAAGGAGTCCCTCCCGCGGGAGGTCGCCCGAGCGCCGGACGGGTTATCGGTCGGCACCACGCCGGGCCATGGCCAGCAGCGTCGTCCCGTCGGCCTGACCAATCGCCGACCGGATTAGGAGCCAGGGGATCCGCACCAGGAATCCCGTCGGGCCGAGGTGATTCCGGACGCTGCTCGTCGGGATCGGGATCGTCCGGAACCGGAGAACCTCGAAGCCGGCGCGTTCGAGGGCGGCCCTCAGGCTCTTTCGATGGAAGAAGTTGATGTGGACCGGCGGCATGGCCGACTGGATCTGCACCTTGAGGCAATACGGGTCGTCGACGTTCGGCACGCTGAGGACGAAGATGCCCCCGGGGACGAGCAACCGGCGTATGGCACGGAGGGTCTCGACCGGTTCGGTGAGGTGCTCGAGCACCTCGAAGCAGGTCGCGGCGTCGAACTCGCCCGGATGGCCCTCGGCGAAGGACTCGGCGACGCCGCAGTGGACGGCCAGGCCGTGCCGGTCCGCCCGCGCGGCCGACCCTTGCGTCGGCTCGACGCCGGCGACGGTCCACCCGCGTCCTTTCGCGACGAGCAAGAAGGTCCCGGGCCCGCACCCCACGTCCACCAGCCGACGACCCCGGGCGTTCGACTCCAGCCAGCGCAACGCCGTCCGCTTGAACCACGACAGCTCGCGATATCCCCACGTGCCCGCCGCGGTCCGATCGGATGCCTCCATCATGTTGATATAGGCATTATTAGAAAGATAAATATCATCGTACAGCGATTCCGGGATGTCCCTCGTCTCCGTGAGGACGAGCCCGCAGCGCGTGCAGCGGACGAGTTGCCAGCCGTTGTAGACCGGGCCGGGCGTACGCCCGGACTCGCCGCAGGCGGGGCAACCCGCCGCGGGCGGCTGGGCGGGTATCGTGTGAGCGGCGTCATTACCGGTGACGGCGTCGGACATCATCAGACCCTCGGTGTCGCTTGCGCCGGCCGATGCCGGGAGGAAACCGCCGGGGCGAACCCCGGAAGGCGAGGTGAGGAAACGGTCCCACGATACCACCCGACACACGCTTGCAAAAGGATCTTATCGCTCCAAGCATGAGGAGGCGACGGGGATTCCCGAGAGTCGTCACAAGGGGGTCTGGAAGACCCTCCCCGACCTGGGCGCGAGCTCGACCCCGCGGAGCATCCCGCCCTCGACCCGTAGCGACCGATTGGCCCACGCCTCCTCCAGGGTCGCGCCGTCGTCGAGGGCCGAGATCACGGGGATGTCGATCCGGCGGGTGACGCGGTCAGTGTTCAGCGCGACGACGACGACATCGTTATCAAGCCGCCGGAGGTGGACGTGGACGCCGTCGCGGGCGTAGACGCCGGAATACGAGCCGCGCCGCAGGCTGGGCCGGGCCTTGCGCAAGGCGATCATGCGGCGGAAGCCGCGGAGCAGGTCGTGGTCCCAGGTGGCCTCGTCCCAGGGCATGGCGCCGCGGTTCAGCGGGTCGTGGCCGCCGGCCAGGCCGACCTCGTCGCCGTAGTAGAGCGAGGGGGGGCCGGTGTAGGTCATCTGGAAGAGGGTCGCCAGTCGCAAGGCCGACTGGTCGCCGCGGGCGACGGTGACGAACCGGGCGGTGTCGTGGCTACTCAGGAGGTTGAGCTGGGCCGCGACGACGTGGGGGTGGTACATCGCCTCCATCGCCGCGACGGCCTTGGCGAACGCCTCGGCCCCCGGCGGCCCGGGGGGGGTGAGCGTCTTGTGCAGGGCGCCGTAGTCGATCTCCTCGCCGATGAAGAACGCGATGCAGCTACGGGCGAAGATGTAATTCATCGACGCATCCCACATGTCCCCCTTGAGCCAGTGGGCGGCGTTGAGCCAGACCTCGCCGACGATGTAGGCCTCGGGGTTGCCGGCCTTGACGCGGCGGCGGAACTCGCGCCAGAACGCGTCGTCGTCGATCTCGCGGGCGACGTCGAGCCGCCAGCCGTCGATGCCGAAGTCGA
>DASZMJ010000373.1:0-1647 GCA_035551935.1 Isosphaeraceae bacterium | reverse complement strand
ACTCGGCCAGGAGGTGAAGTCGCTGCCGTCACTGCTGGCGTGGCTCGGCGTCGCGGCGGTCTGGTTCGGGCTCTCGGACGCGGTCCTCGGCGGCGTCCTCGACGGCAAGCGGCTCCGCGAGGGATGGCCGGCGCTGCTCGCGAGGCTCGGCGGGCTCGCGGGCCTGTGCGTCGTGCAGTGTGCGTTGTGCTGGGCGATCGCCGCGGTGGTCGCGGAACTCAGGGGTCCCATGCTCCCATCGGTCGGATTGCTCGCGCTGGCCGCGCTCGTCGGATTGACGGCGGGACTGCTGATCGAAGCCCTGTCGCCCCGGCCCGCCGTCGCGTGGGCCGCGCTGGGGCCGATCATGCTCGTGCTCTGGCTCTTCGGCGGCGAGCGGCAGGCGCTGCCGGGGATGAATCCCGCGGCCCGCGCGGTGGCGAACGCGTTGCCGTCGCGCTGGGCGTTCGAGGGGCTGCTCCTGCTCGAATCCGACGCGCGGTCGACGGGCGGCCCCGACCTGGCCGAGGGCTACTTCCCGGCCGAGACCCGGCGCACCGGGCCTCGCGGGGCCGCGATGGCGCTGGCCTTCCTGCTCGTGGGACTCTCGGCGTCGGCCGCGTTCACGGCGAGGGCTTCGCGGCCTTCTGCGTGAGCTCGTCGAGCCGCTTGTACGCGGCCGGGTGGGCCCGGATGTGGTTGTCGAGCGGCGACGCGTCGGGCATCGGCTTGAGCTGGCGCCGGCCGTTCTCGAAGCCGTTCCGCTTCGCATAGCCCTCGAGGCGGCGGAGGAATGCGAGGGCCTCGTGCGGCGTCCGACGGAGCTGGTGCGTCAGGCGGTCGTAGGCCCAGCGGTCGGCCTCGAGGTCCATCGCGTCGGGGTAGCCGAGCGGGAAGAGGAACAGCGAGAACTGCGGCAGCGTGCCCAGGCCCGACTTGCTCAGGTCGGGGTCGTTCAGGCACTTGATCGCGTGCCGGAGCTCGACGTGCGCCACCTCGTGGGCGATGGCGAACTGGAGGACGAAGTCCTCGTCCTCGTCGTCGCCGATGAGGTCGAACAGGCCCCTGGTCACGTAGATGTAGCCGCCGGGGTGCGAGAAGGCGTTGGGGTGGTCGGAGTCGAGGACCGTGATCGTGTAGGCCCGGTCCTTGCCGGCCAGGGTCTCGAGGATCGGCCGGGCCGCGCGCTCGGCGCGGCGGAGGTAGGGGCCGTCGGTCCTCGGCGGCTCGAGCTCGAGCACCATCGCATTGAGCGCCGCTCCCAGCCGGCGCTCGTCGGCGGGGCGGAGGTGCGCCACGTCCCAGACTTCCTTCATCCTCGGCGAGAGCCAGAACGGGTCGGGGGTCTTCGGGGACGTGGGCGGGGCCGGAGCGGGAGCCGGAGCAGGCTTCGGCTCGGGCGGCTCCGCTTTGGCCACGACGACGGGCGCCGGCGTCTCGGCCGGCCGGTGCTCGGAGGTTTCGACCGGCTCGGTCGGCGGCGGCGGGGCCGGCCCCGGCGGCGTCGCCGCGACCTCGATCGGGACCGGCTTCGGCGGCTCAGCGTCGACCTGCCGCAGGGACGCGCGATACCTCGCGCCCTCCTGGCCGACCACCCAGGCGGCGACCGCCGCATACGCGGCGAGCAGGACGGCCGCGACGACATACTTACCCATGAGCCACCGCCCC
>DASZMJ010000372.1:0-1798 GCA_035551935.1 Isosphaeraceae bacterium | reverse complement strand
TCTGGGACGTCCCCGTGCTCGACCCGCGCTGGCCCGAGCGGATGGCCCGGCGGGCGCGGACGGCGAGCGTCGTCGCGCTGCTCGCCTTCGCCGACCGCGAGACGGTCGCGACCGCTCGCCGCGCGGGCGCGGCGGCGTGTCTCGAGTGGCCGTGCGAACTCGATGATCTGGCCCACGTGCTCGACCGGATCGCCGCGGGGCCGCGGGCCGATGCCGGTCATGCCCTGCCGCCGGCGCCCGCCGCGGGCCGTCGTGTCGAGGTGGTCGGGCCGGTTCAATCCACCTAAGATTGGGGAAGGCGCCTTGTGTCCGGGTGGCAGGGGTTGGCTTGCCAACCCCGGTCCGAGGCCCCAAGAAGACCGGGGTTCGCTCGCGAACCCCTGCCGCCCGGGGAACGCGAGCCGCCCATGAGCAGCCTCAAGGCCCACGCCGCGACCACCCCCGGGCGGGGCCTGAAGGATCTGACGCGCCAGGTCCAGCGCGCCGAGGGGTTCCCCGAGGTCCTCGCCGCCCTCAAGAACGGCCGGAGCGGCACCATCGACGGCGCCTGGGGCTCGGCCGGGCCCCTCGCCGCCGCCGCGCTCGGGCTCCATGCCTCGCCGACCCTGCTCATCGTCCTCGCCCACGTCGGTGACGTCGACGACTTCCGGGACGACGTCGCCACGTTCTCCGGGATCAACCCCGAGGTCTTCCCGAGCTGGGACAAGCACCCGACCGAAGTCGCCGCCGGAGACGAGGTCTTCGGCCGACGGCTGAGATTGTTGCGAGCCCTGCGCTCGGAGGCCCCGCCGCGGATCGTCGTCGCGCCGATGCAGGCCCTCCTGCAACCCGTGCCGCTGCCCGACCTGCTCGATCGAGGCGCCCGCAAGGTCAAGCTCGGCGACACGATCGCCGTCGAGGAACTGGCCGGCTGGCTCGTCGACCGGGGGATGACGCGGGTCGAGGTCGTCGAGGTCGCCGGCGAGTTCAGCCTCCGCGGCGGCATCCTCGACGTCTTCCCCGTCGACGGCGACGCGCCGATCCGGATCGAGTTCTTCGGCGACGACGTCGAGTCGATCCGCCCGTTCGACCCCGAGTCCCAGCGCTCGCTCGGCCAGTGGACCGAGGCCGTGTTGAGTGGCGCGCCCGCCTGGTCGGTCGACGGGCTCGGCCATCTCACCGACTATCTCGCCGACCGGTCGTGGGTCGCCCTGGTCGAGCCCAACGACCTCCGCGAGGAGGGCCGCCACTACCTGGGCCGGCTCGACGACAAGGCCGGCATCGACACGGTCGAGAAGTCGTTCGCCCGGCTGGTCAAGTTCCCCTCGATTACGCTCTCGACCATCGCCGCCAGCTCGCTCGAAGCCACGGCGCACCTGCGGGTCGAGAGCATCGAGCGGTTCTCGGGCGAGCTGCAGAAAGTCAAGGCCGAGCTCGACTCGGCCGCCGGCAAGGACCGCGTCCTGATCGCCTGCCACAACGAGGCCGAGGCCGATCGGCTCCGCGAGGTCTTCGCCGACTCGGAGATCGCCCGATCCGGAAGGCTGGAACTGACGGTCGGCCGCGTCCGAGCCGGGTTCCACATGATCGACGCGCGGACGCTCGTCATCGGCGACCACGAGCTGTTCGCCCGCACCGACGTCCGCCGGCCGGTCACGCGCAGACGTTACGAATCCCGGGCGATCGACAGCTTCCTGGATCTGAACGAGGGCGATCTGGTCGTCCACGTCAACCACGGGATCGCCCGCTATCGCGGCCTGACGCTGGTCAACCGCTCGGCCGAGCACGACGAGGAGACGCTGCTCCTGGAGTTCGCCGA
>DASZMJ010000371.1:0-2176 GCA_035551935.1 Isosphaeraceae bacterium | reverse complement strand
CCTGGTCGTGGATCTCGGCGGTGTGGCGGATGATCAGGCTGATGCTCAGGAAGAACGGGGTGATCGAGCCGATCGGCTGGGTGTCGGCCGCGTCGGCGCCGCCGGCGGCGCCGCCGCCGAAGCCGCCGCCCATCCCGTACGCCCCCGAGCCGTCCTGGCCCCCCGCGATGTCGGTGACCCGCCACGACCCCGGCGCGATCGACGAGGTGATGAGCTGGATCAGCGGCGTCATGTCGACCGCCGGGCGCTCGCCGTGCGAGCTGGTCGGGCCGTTGTTCGAGCCGTTCGGCACGAGCGGGTTCGTCCCGCCGCCCATCTGCGCGCCCTGCGCCTGGATCGACGTCGGGTCGCCGGTCGAGCCGATCGGGCTCACGCCGGGGAGAAGGCCGAGCGAGTTCGTGCTCTGCTTCGGGGTCAGGATCAGGTCGCCCACGTAATACGGCTTCGAGTAGGTCGAGGCCATCGACGCCTGCGGGTTGGTGATCAGCAGGACCTCGTCATCGACCTTGTACGTCAGGCCCATCGGCCGGAGCATCTGCTTGAGCACGTTCTTCAGCTTCATGCCGTTGAGGTGCAGGTCGACCGGCGACGCCGACGTCACGTTCTCGTCGGCCAGCGCCTTCTGGTCGAGGACGATGTTCAGCCCGGTGTAGTCCTGGAGGAAGCGGATCGCCTCGGCGAGCGGCTGCTTGTCGAAGTTGACGGTCACCGGCTCGTTCAGCTTCGCCTCGATCGCCTGGGTCTTGGGGTCCTTCTTGATCTCCAGCCTGGCGTTCATCCGGAGCCGTTCGCGGGTCAGGTCCTTGAAGTTGGTCGCGAACTTGATCCCGTTGAGCTGGACCTCGGGGTCGGCGATCGAGGCGCGGTCGACCTCCTGGAAGGTGCGCACCACGGCGTCCTCCTTGAGGTCGCGGTTGCTGACCTCGGTCTTCATCCGGCGCTCGGCCTTGGCCTTCCACTGGACGATCACGGCGGCGACCTCGTTCGGGTCGACCTCGTGGGCGCGCTCGGCGTAGGTCTGGGCCTCGTCGTACTGGCCGGCGGCCATGGCGGCCATGGCCTTGTCCATCAGGTCCTTCATCCGGGCCTTCTTGGCGTTGTCGGCCTCAAGGATGCGGAGCCGCTTCTGCTCGATCTCCTCGCGGTACTTCTTGTCCTTCATCTTGGAGTCGAACGCGACCTTGTCCTTCCGGGCCAGCTCGATGGCGACTTCCAGGCGCCGGGCCATCGTCCGCGAGAGCGCCTCGGGCAGGCCCGACGCCTTGACGGCCTTGAGGGTCTCCTCGTAGATCGCGATCGCCTTGTCGGGGTCGGTCTCCTGGAGCCGCCGGGCCTCGGCGATCTTGGTGCCGACCTCGGCGTTGAGCTTCTGGGCCTCGATGGTCTGCGTGTCGTCGGCCGGCGCGAGCCGGTCGGTGACGGTCGCCTTGCCGGCGGCGTCGGCGGCGGAGAGCTTGTCGAGGAGGCCCTGGGCCTTGCTCCGGAGGCCGTCGTCGACTCCCTCGCCGGTGGCCGTGACCTCCGTGAGAAGGCCGCGGGCGCGGGCGGTGTCGCCCTTGCGGACGGCGTCGAGGGCGGATTCGTACATCGCCAGGGCACCACCCTGCTCGGCCAGGGCGATCTGCGCGATCAGGTCGTCGGCCTGGGTCTCGACCCCGAACTTGCCGGCCCTGGCCTGTTCGGCCAGTTGCCGGGCGGCGGGGTAGTTGTTGGCCTTGTAAAGGGTCTTGGCCTCGGTGAGCAGTTGCTCGCCGCGGTTCACCACGGGCGCCGGGGCCGGCGTGTCGGCCTGGGGCTGGTCGGGTGACGGGAGGGCCGCGACCTGGGGCGGCGCGTCGGCGGCCGGGGCCTGACCCGACTCACGGGCGCGGAGCGCCTCGACCTCGGCGAACTTCGCCGCCGCGGCCTGCTGGTCGCCCTTGGAGAGGAGTTCGTTCGCCTCCCGTTCGGCGCGGGCGCTGAGGGTCTCGGCCGCGGGGGGTGCCGGGGCCGGGGCCGGGGCGGCGGCGTCGGACGAGGCGACGGCGACCGCCTGGTCGCCCTTGGCGACCGGGCCGCGGGCGCGGATCATCGCGATGTCGTGCAGGGCGGTCTCGGCCCGGTCGGCCGTGACCGACGGGACGACGTTCATCCGCTGGGCGCGCTTCGCCTTCTCCTCCGCCTCGTCGAGCCGGCC
>DASZMJ010000370.1:0-14656 GCA_035551935.1 Isosphaeraceae bacterium | reverse complement strand
CCGAGATCGACGAGCTGATGGCGTCGAAGAAGTCGCTGATGCCCGACGGCTTCGAGAAGCAGGTCCCGACGGAGGCGCTGGCCGACCTGCTCGCCTTCCTCACCGCCCGCGGCAAGTACCTCCCCCTCGACCTCCGCAAGGTCGCGACCGTCGTCACGACCAGGGTGATGTTGTTCGAGACCGGCGAACGCGCCGGGCGGCTGACCTTCCCCGACTGGGGCCCGAAGGTG
Source organism: Isosphaeraceae bacterium (assembly GCA_035551935.1). Taxonomy (GTDB): domain Bacteria; phylum Planctomycetota; class Planctomycetia; order Isosphaerales; family Isosphaeraceae; genus DASZMJ01. The sequence continues at coordinate 14,426 of DASZMJ010000370.1, read as the reverse complement.
GTCGACGGCGTGCCATTCGCGCTGTTGGACCCGCAGGGCGACCGCGTCCCGAACGCCGTGCTCCTGAACGGCCCGATCGGGACGATCCCGCCGAGGATGCCGAGGTCGGTCACGTTCCCGGTGAACGCCCCGGCCAGGGCGATCCACCTGCTGAGCGGCGTGGCCGGCTTCGGCTACCCGGCGGGCCGCGAGGGGACCGTCTCGATGATCGTCCGCATCACGTATGCGGACGGCACATCGGAGGACCACGAGCTGAGGAACGGCGTGCACTTCGCCGACTTCGACGGCGCGCAGGACGTCCCCGGCTCGAAGTTGGCGTTCAAGCTCGGCGGGCAGCAGGTCCGCTACTTGGCCGTCACGCCCAAGAAGAAGGGGACGATCGCCAGCATCGAGCTGGTGAAAGGACCCGACCGGACCGCGCCGATCGTCCTGGCCGCGACGGTCGAGGGTTTCGAGTGAGGCTTTCCGTAAGGGGGACAGGCACCTCGTAGGCTCGGAGCCAGTCCCCGGCCCGGCCGGACGCATTCGGGACCGGCTTCTGGTAGCATCGGGGATCAGGCCCGGCGGGACGGCTCGCCGGGCGTCCCCGGTCGGCGGCGTCCGGCCTCATCCCTCGAAGGGGCGCATCATGTTCCGGATGCGGATCGTCCTCATCCTGATCGGCGGGGCATTCCTCGGGGCGTCGAATGCCCACGCGCAGCGGGTGGAGCTGTGGCTCACGGACCCGGGCGGGTCGTCGCGGTTCGAGAAGCAGAAGGCCGGCCTGACCTTCGGGGGCGCCGAGGACAAGGACCCGACGATCCGGGTCGATCGGAAGACGACGTATCAGGCCATCGATGGATTCGGGTACACGCTGACCGGCGGCAGCGCCGGGCACATCCTCCGTATGGACGCCGACGCCCGCGCCGCTTTGCTGAGGGAGCTATTCGCCACCGACGGCAACGGCCTCGGCGTCAGCTACCTGCGGGTGTCGATCGGGGCCTCTGACCTGAACGAGCGGGCCTTCTCCTACGACGACCTCCCGCCCGGGAAGGTCGATCCCGAGCTGGCCAAGTTCAGCCTGGCCCCGGATCGCACCGACGTGATCCCGGTCTTGAAGGAGGTCCTGAAGATCGCCCCGGCGCTCAAGGTCATGGGCTCGCCGTGGTCGCCGCCGGCGTGGATGAAGAGCAACCGCGACACCGTCGGCGGGAGCCTCAAGCCCGAGTTCTACGGGGCCTACGCGAACTACTTCGTCAAGTACATCCAGGGCATGAAGGCCGAGGGCATCCGCATCGACGCCGTCACGGTCCAGAACGAGCCCTTGCATCCGGGCAACAACCCGAGCCTTCTGATGGAGGCCCGCGAGCAGGCTGCGTTCATCAAGGGCCATCTCGGCCCGGCGTTCAAGAGGGCAGGGCTCGACACCAAGATCATCATCTACGACCACAACTGCGACCGGCCGGATTACCCGCTCACCATCCTCAACGATCCCAAGGCGCGGAGGTTCGTGGACGGCACCGCGTTCCACCTCTACGCCGGCAAGATCGACGCGCTCTCCGCCGTCCACGCCGCCTTCCCGGACAAGAACCTGTACTTCACCGAGCAGTGGGTCGGCGCGCCGGGCGACCTGCGAGGCGACCTCGACTGGCACACCCGCGAGCTGACGATCGGCGCCACCCGCAACTGGAGCCGCACCGTGCTCGAATGGAACCTCGCGGCCGACTCGAAGTACCTGCCCCACACGCCGGGGGGCTGCACGAGTTGCCTGGGCGCCGTCACGATCGACGGCAACACGGTCACGCGCAATCCCGCCTATTACATCGTCGCGCACGCCTCCAAGTTCGTCCGGCCCGGGTCCGTCCGCATCGCGACCAACGAGTTGCCCACGCTCCCCAACGTCGCCTTCACGACGCCCGGCGATCGGACGGTCGTGATCGTGCTCAACGACGCCCGCTCGTCGCAGACCTTCGGCATCCGCGACGGGGACAGGCTCGTCACCTCGACTCTCCCCGCCGGCGCCGTGGGGACCTACGTCTGGCCGTGACCTCGCCGGCGCGAGGCAACGCCGGTGGCCCGGACAGCCGGCCGAGCCTTTCCCGTGCGTCGAGTCGCCGCCTCGACGGGTCCGCCGTGCGGACCGATCCGCTCGCGACGGCGGGGGATCGGTCCGCACGGCGGACCCGTCGAGGAGCGATCCATTCACACGCGATTCGGTATCAGGCGGCCGGCCGCGCCCGCCGAAGCCGCTTGAAACCCAGGCCGGTGAGGGCCGCGATAGCGGCCAGCGCCGCCGTGGACGGCTCGGGCGAAGGGTCGATATCCGACTTCACCATGATCGTGGCACCGGCGGGCAGCGTGAACTTGAAGTCCTTCGCCAGGTCCTGGAAGCCACCGGTTTCGGGGACCCTCGGCAGGGCCGGATCCTCATTCAGCGAGCCGGTCGTGTCGGAGAGGAAGAGGATCGAGACGATGGTGTTGGCGTTCGGGTTCAGGGCGTTCTTGGTCGTGACGACGACGCTGAAGAAGTCGCTGTCCGGGCCCCCCTTCTTCTCGGTCAGGACCCCGGCGAACGTGAACGCCGTGTCGCCGTTCTGGAAGGCGCGATCGAGCGCGACGACGTTCACGGTCTCCGTGGTGTTCGCCGGCGTGATGTCGTTCCCATCGAGCGTGACCTTGATCTTGTCCGTCGAGTCGTCGATCTTCAGCAACCCTGCCCGGGCCGGGCCGGTGCAGATCAGGAGGACCGTCGCGACCGCGGCGAACACGAGCCTTGCGTTCATCTCGATCTCCTTTCATCTGATACCGAGGTGGCAGGAATGGACACAACAGGTCATAGTACCTTGGATCGAAAGGCGTTTCAACAAAAAAAAATTCAGAAATAACCCCGGCATGGAAATCGAGCCAGGAGTCGGAGCCGGGCCCCAACCCGAGAGGATTCGATGCCGTCGGACTCGTTGTGGCGTGGAGCGAACGATCTTGCTGCGCTCCCGATCATGCCCTGTGCAACGTTCGTAAGCCACCAGGGAGCCGTCATGCCGCGGCGCGGCACCCCGACCGATGAAAAGGGCCGGGGCCGCGGTACGCTGGTGGCGTCGCTGCGGCGGTCCGAGGCCGCTGGTGTTTGGCGCCTCTGGGCCCGCAGTCGGAGCCTGCTCCGCATGCGGCGCGCACCCGGTCCTGGGCCCCCAGCGATGGGAGCCCGCAGAGCAACCTGCTCTCAAGTCGCGCGGGACACGTCCTCGCCGCAGGGACATTGTTTTCAGAGCAACCCACCGAAGTCCCCGGGGCGTCGAGCCGCCGGCCGGCGGCTCGGGCAACCCCGCGGGAGGCCTGCGGTCGGGGGACGGCGGTCACCAACGCCAGAGGGCGGTGCCCCAGGTCAGGCCGGCGCCGAAGCCGGAGGTCAAGAGGAGGTCGCCGCGGCGGACGCGGCCTTGTTGGAGCAGCTCGTCGAGGGCGATGGGGATCGAGCCGCCGGAGGTGTTGCCGTAGCGGTCGAGGTTCTTGAAGACGGCCTCGCGGGAGAAGCCGAGCACGTCGCTGGCGGCGTGGATGATCCGGATGTTGGCCTGGTGCGGGATGAACCAGCGGACGTCGGCCACGGTCCGCTCGGCCCGCTCCAGGACGGCCTGGGCCGAGTCGGCGAGGATGCGGACCGCCCACTTGAAGACGGCGCGGCCGTCCATCGTCAGGTAGTGCAGGCCCCGCTCCAGCGCCTCGACCGTCGGCGGCATCCGGCTGCCGCAGGCCGGCCGGTTCAACAGGTCGCCGCCCGAGCCGTCGGAACCGAGCTGGTAGGCGACCAGCCCCTGCTCGGGGCTCCCGGGCGCCAGCAGGACGGCCCCGGCGCCGTCGCCGAAGAGGGGGTAGCTCTTCTGGTCGCCGGGGTTGATGACCCGGCTGTTGGTGTCGCCGCCGATGACCAGGGCCCGGCGGCTCGTGCCGGCGGCGACGAACTGCGCGGCCGTCACCAGCGCGTACATGAACCCGGCGCAGGCCGCCTGGAGGTCGAAGGCCGGGCAGCTCAGGAGGAGCCGATCCTGGACCAGGCAGGCCGTCGACGGGAAGCACATGTCCGGCGTCATCGTGCCGACGACCATCAGGTCGACCTCGGCGGGGTCGCACTCGGCGACCTCGAGGCAGCGGGCCGCGGCCAGGGCGCAGAGGTCGCTGGTCGCCTGGTGGGGCGGGGCGAACCGGCGCTCTTGAATGCCGGTCCGGTTGACGATCCAATCGGGGTCGAAGCCGAGCGACTGACGGAGGTGCTCGTTGGTGACGACCCGCTCGGGGACGTAGCTGCCGCTGCCGATGATCTGGACGCCCGTCAGTGACCGGGTCGGCGGGTCGGCGTGGAGGTGGCCGTTGCTCATGGGCACTCGGCGGACGGTCGCGTCGCGTCTCGGTGGGGGTCGGACAATCCCCGACCCGTCCCCCTGCCGGCCCGCCGCGACGGTCCACCCGGCCCCGCGCGGGGCGCGGGACCCGGGGGCGTCGGCCGCCAGCAGACCGACCGTCGGGGTCGGCCCGGCCCCGCGCCGCGACTCGAAGGCTCGTGAGGTCGGGGGATCGTCCGGATGCGGGTCGTTGGACTGCGACTATAACCCGTGGCGCGAGCCCTGGCCAGAGCAAACATGCCCGGACACCTGATCCGCCTCCGCGGCGCCTGGGAGCGCCGCGACCCGGCCGTCCCCGACGCCGTTCCGGCCCGCGTCGTCCTGCCGCTCGACCGGCCGCTCGCCGACGCCCCCTTCCGCCTCGAGCGCCGGTTCGGCCTGCCCCGGCCCGGGCCGGGCGAGTCGGTCCGGCTCCGCCTCGAGGAGGTCCCCGGCCTCGTCGCCGTGGCCCTCAACGGCCAGCCCCTCGCGCAGCCCGCGCCGGGGACGACGGCCTTGACCCTCGAACCCGGCCCGGCCCTGCAACGGCGGAACGTCCTGGCCCTCGACGTCGATCCGTCTCGGTGGGCCAGCCCGCCCGAAACCTGGGGCCGGGTCGCGCTGGAGATCGGCCCCGAACCTTAGGCGGACGCCCGGCGGCGCAACCCAGCCCGGCCGAGCAGGCCGAGGCAGCCCAGGCCGAGCAGAGTCAGGCTCGCCGGCTCGGGGGTCGCCGAGGCGATACCCGGCGTGGCCGGGCCGACGAAGCTCTGGCCGCCGTCGTTCTTCACGTGCTGGCCGCGGTCGGCGACCTCGTACCAGGTGGCCGAGCCGGTCGGCTTCGCCGCCTTCTGGAGCGCCGCGAGGTCGGCGTTGGCATCGGCGATGGCGCTCTTCAGGGCCGTGGTCGAGACCAGGCGGAAGGGCAGCTTCGAATTGGTCGTGTTGATCGCGTGGTCGCCGTTGTATTCATACTCCCAGATGGCGAGCTGGAGGCCCGCGCCGAGGTCGGCGTTCGTCACCTTCGGGTCGAAGGTGTCGAACAGGAAGCCCACCCCGGCCCCCCGGCCGTCGGTCAGTGAGGCGATCGAGACGGGGAGCACCGTCTCGCTCGGGTTGGCGTAGTGGGCGATGTCGACGCAGTAGGTGTCGAGCTTCGCCCCCTTGCCGTCGATCTTGGCGGCGAGTCGCCCGGCGAAGCCGGACTCCTTCGTCGTGCCGTCGTAGATCGTCACGGACCGGCCGTAGCCCGTCGTCGCGGTCGTGATCGTCACCGTCCCCCCGCTCGAGGGGCGTGGGCCGGCGCCGATCAGCACCAGGACCCCCAGCAGCGGGAGCGAAACCTTCCGGACCATGGCCCAGATCTCCTCGTTTTTTCAAGATCTCCAAGTGTCGCCGTGAGCACAATCTTGGATGTTCAGTTTAGCCTCGCCCCGATCCCGTCGGATTGGTTGGTGCCGATTTGCGACGTCGTTGTTGCGTTTTCGCCACCCGAGGCGCCGGAGGGACCGCACCCGCCGGGTGACGGCCGCTCAATCGCGGGCGACGGCCCGGCGCCGGAGCCGGGAGCGGGCGACGAGGCCGAAGGCGCCGGCGCCGAGCAGCATCAGGCTGGCCGGCTCGGGGACGGCCCGCAACGGCGGGCGGCCGACGAGGTCCTGGTTGATCGTGCCGTCGGCGCCGTGGTCGGTGCACTGGAACCACGTCGCGGCGCCCGACGGATCGCTCGCCGAATGGAAGGCCTTGAGGTACTGGTTGGCGGCGGCCAGGGCCTGGCTCGACGTCCCGCCGCCGACGCGGAAGAGGCCGGTCGAGAAGCCGTCGCCGCCGTCGTATTCGACGTCCCAGATCGCCAGTTGCAGGCCCGCGCCCTGGGCCGAGTTCGTGACCTGCGACGCGAACGTGTCGTACAGGAAGCCGACGGCCGCCCCGTGGCCGCCGCCGAGGTCGGCGATCGACCGGAGGGTCACGGCCTGGGTGGGGGAGAGGTCGTGGTAGAGGTCGACGCAGTAGGCGTCGAACTTCGCCCCGCCGTCGAGCGAGGCGACGAACGGGCCGGCATAGAACTTGTATTCAGACAGGTGATGGACGTCGGGTCCGTAGATCACGTCCACGACCTGATCGTCGGCGGACTTCAGGCCGACGTTGAGGTAGTCGGCCCGCGCCGGGCCGACGCCGACCGACCCGATCACGACCGCCGCCAGGAACGCGGCCCGCAACTTCGAGCAAACCATGCGCAGGGTCCTCCACGCGAGGGCGATGGCCCGGCCGCTGGCGTCGAGGACGCCGGCCCGGGCCTATGCCAAGTTAGGGCGGGGACCGGCCGTTCGGACGCGATATGGCCTTTTATGAACGTTCCTGCCGGCCGTCGTCGCCGGGTCGCAACACCGCGACGGATCGCCGCAACCGCGAGTCACAACCGATCGGAGCTCGGAACAAAAAAGCCGGCATCCCGCGCGGGATGCCGGCCGTGGTCGATGGTGGAACCGGCTCCCCGATCAGCGGGGGCTGGCGGAGGGGTCGATCGGACGCTTCGGCACGACCGGCTTCGACGCGGGGCCCTCGCCGGGGAGTTCGCCAGGGACCTGGCCCTGCCCGGCGCGGCCCGGGACGTTCACGCGGACGCCGGGGGCGATGACGGTGGTGGTGCCCGCGGTCGCCGACAGGGGTCGGGCGTTGGCCGTCGCCTTGGCGATCAGGCTGATGCCGACGACCTCGTTGACGCCCTTGGTCTGGCGGTAGCGGACGGCGACGAACGTTCCGTCGCGGATGTTGGTGAAGTTCGTCGGCTGGACCGCCTGCGTGATCGGGTTGGCGCGGACGGCGTCCGGCCCGGTCCGGGACGGGGCGTTCGGGTTGGCCGGGTCGTACAGCGTGGTGCCGCGACCGTCGCGCGCGAAGGTGTAGACCTTCGACCCGCGGGTCAGGACCAGCTCGATCTCCTTGGGCTCGGCCGAGGTGTCGGCAGCCCTCGTCGTGTCGGCCGGGGCCGGCTTGGCGGTCCGGGCCGGCCTGGCGGTCCGCCTCGGCGCGGTGTTGGTGGTCTGCCGACGGGCCACGTCGGCCGCATCCTGACCCTGCGGGTCGTCAACCGGGACCGAGCGGAGGCCGGGCTTGACGCGCACGGGCCGGGGCGTGTCATTCGTGTTCGTATCGGTGTTCGTATTCGTGCCCCTGGCCCTGGTCCGGGGCACCCCGACGGGCTGGCGCCCCGAGGCGGGCTTCAGCTCGGAGGCGGGGACGAGGTCGGCGGCGCCGTTCTCGAAGAACTCGCGCCAGTCGCGGGTCGTGTTGACGACGAGGCGGACCTGCTCGCCGGCCAGGCTCGTGCCGGGCTTGCGGATGCGGACGACCACGCCCTCGACGTCGTGCATCCCGCGGGGGGCGGGCCGGCCGATGCCGGGGATCGTGTCGTCGTCGGTGGCGCGGCGGCCGGGCACGTTGACCGAGACGCCCGCGGCCGGCACGTCGACCCGGACGGCCCGGGTGCCCGGCGGGGCGGGGTCGGTGGCCGTCGCGGGGACCGGCGGCAAGGGGTCGGCGCCGTCGCGCGGGGGCGTGGTCACCTTGCGGCCCGTATCCACCTTGTCCTGGGTCGGCGGCGGGCCGGGGACCGTCGGGCCGTCCGGCGACTTGCCGTCCTGGGCCATCGCCAGGGCCGGGCAGAGCCCGATCAGGCACGCGGCGCCCCGGCGGAGGATCGTCTTCATGGTGAGCATCGTGGGACTCCTCGACGCGAGCCGCCCCGGCCCGCCCGCGCGGACCGACCGGGGCGACCTTATCTCAGCAGATGTTTGTGCAAACCCGATGCCGACGCCCTCGCCCCTACCGCGACGGCCCGCGTCGGGCTAGAATCGGCCGGGATTCACGGCGATCGAGGGGCCCCGGCGGAGGCGGCGACGATGGCAGCGGCGGACGAGGACCTCGCGCGGTTTGTCGAGGGGACGGAAGGGATCAAGGTCATCCGCGGCGGCGACGACTGCCGGGGCTGGAACGGCATCCGCTACAAGGTCGGGATGTCGGCCAGGAACGTCGGCGCCTCGAGGCTGTCGATGAACGTCGCCACGATCCCGCCGGGCGGCGTCGCCCGCGCGCACATCCATGTCGGCTTCGAGCTGATGCTCTACATCCTCCGGGGCCGCGTCCGCCACGAGTACGGGCCGGGCCTGCGGCTCTCGGTCGAGAACCAGGCCGGCGACTTCCTCTTCATCGAGCCCGGCGTGCCCCACGAGGTCTTCAACCTCAGCGACTCCGAGCCCGTCGTCGCCGTCGTCGCCCGCTCCGACGCCAACGAATGGGAGAATATCATCCCCTATGACCGCAATGCGGCGGTGGAGGGGTGATGAATCAACGCATCCCTACAGCCTCCTCGGGGCATACATGATGATGGCGACGCCCACCAATGCGACGACGGCGCCAATCAGGTCGAATCGGTCGGGGCTCCGGCCATCGACGCGCCAGCCCCAGAGGAGGGCCAGGGCGATGAAGATGCCGCCGTATGCGGCGTAGGTCCGGCCGAACTCGGCGGGCTGGAACGTCGGCAAGACCCCGTAGGCGAACAGCACGACCGCGCCGAGCACCCCGAGCCAGGGGGACTTCCCCTCGCGGAGCCAGAGCCAGACGAGGTAGCCGCCGCCGATCTCGCAGAGCCCCGCGGCGACGAAGAAGGCCAGCGACCGGGCGATGGCCAACATGAGCAAGCCTCGATGTGAATACGGGTCCGTCACGACGCGGCGATGATAGCCGGGCCCTCGGCGCGTGGGGAAGGGGGGCGGATGCGACGGCGACGGTTCCTCGAAGGCTGCGGGCTCGGCCTGGCCGGCCTCCTGGCGGCGAGGGATGGGAGGGAGGTCGCGCACGGCGCCGGCCTCGGCCGCGTCCGCGAGGTCGCCGCGGACGTGGCGATCCTCGGCGGCGGGCTCGGGGGCTGCGCCGCGGCCCTGGCGGCGCTCCGGGCCAGCCGGACGGTGGTGTTGACGGAGCCCACCGACTGGATCGGCGGCCAGCTCACTCAGCAAGGGGTCCCCCCCGATGAACACCCCTGGATCGAGTCCCACGGCGCCAACGCCTCCTACCGAGCCCTCCGGGGCGGCATCCGATCCTACTACCGCCGCCATTACCCGCTGACCGCCGAAGCCTTGGCCGACCCGCACCTGAACCCCGGCAACGGCTCCGTCTCGCGGCTCTGCCACGAGCCGAGGGTGGCCCTCGCCGTCCTCACCGCGATGCTCGCGCCGTTCGCCTCCGGCGGCCGGCTCACGATCCTGCTGGAGCACCGCCCCGTCGCCGCCGACCGCGACGGCGATCGCGTCCGCTCGGTGACGGTCCGAGACGACAAATCGGGTGATGAGCGCGTCTTGATCGCCCCCTATTTCCTCGACGCGACCGAGCTGGGGGACCTGCTGCCGCTGGCGGGCGTCGAGTTCGTCACCGGGGCCGAGTCCCGGGCCGAGACCGGCGAGCCGCACGCCCCGGAAAAGGCCGACCCGGGCGACGTCCAGGCCCTCACATGCTGCTTCGCCATGGACTACATCCCCGGCGCCGACCACACGATCGACCGGCCGGACGACTATGCATCCTGGCGCGAATCTGTGCCCAGGTTGACCCCTCCCTGGCCCGGCCCGTTGCTGAGTCTCGTCGCCACCCACCCCGTGACCTTGCGCCCGCGCACCTTCGAGTTCGACCCGACCGGCGCCGGCAAGGGGCTCTGGGTTTACCGCCGCATCGCCGACCCGTCGCGGTTCCGGCCCGGCTCGTATGCCGGGGGGATCACGCTGGTCAACTGGCCACAGAATGACTATCTGCTCAGCAACCTCATCGGCGCCACGACGGCCGAGGCCGAGGCGCACGTCGTGCGGGCGAAGCGGCTGAGCCTCGCCTTTCTGTACTGGTTGCAGACCGAGGCCCCGAGGCCCGACGGCGGCCAGGGCTGGAAGGGATTGCGGCTCCGGGGCGACCTGCTGGGGACGGCCGACGGCCTGGCCAAGCATCCTTATATCCGCGAGTCCCGCCGCATCCGGGCCGAGCTCACCGTCACCGAACGGCACGTCGGCGCCGAGGCCCGCGGCACGGGCGTGGCCGAGCGGTTCGACGACGCGGTCGGCGTCGGCAGCTACCGGATCGACCTGCACCCGAGCACCGGCGGCCGGAACTACCTCGACATCGCTTCGCTGCCGTTCCAGGTCCCGCTCGGGGCCCTGATCCCGAGGCGCGTCGAGAACGTGCTGCCGGCCTGCAAGGACCTCGGCGTGACCCACATCACCAACGGCTGCTACCGGCTCCATCCGGTCGAGTGGGCGATCGGCGAGGCATCGGGGGCCCTGGCGGCCTTCTGCCTCGACCGCAAGGCCACGCCCCGCGCCGTGCGCAACGCCCCTGGCCCGCTCCGGGAGTTCCAGGACTCCCTGCGGGCCAGGGGCGTCGAGACCGATTGGCCGAAGTCGCGATGATCCGTCGCCGACTCAACGGCGGTCGTTGAGCAGGCGGAGCAGGCGGAGGATCTCCAGGTAGAGCCAGACCAGGGTCACCATCAGGCCGAAGGCGCCGTACCACTCCATCGACTTGGGGGCCCCGGAGCGGGAGCCTTGCTGGATGAACTCGAAGTCCAGCAGCAGGTTGAACGCCGCGAGGGCGACGACCGCCACGCTCAGGCCGATGCCGAGGATGGGGTTCGCGGTGAACGGGTCGAAGTCGGTGACGTGGAAGATCCGGAGCAGGAACATCCCGAGGTAGACCAGGACGAGCGCCCCCGTCGCCGCCACGATCGCCGCGGTCAAGCGGGGCGTGACGCGGATCAGGCCGCTGGCGTAGATGAAGAGCATCAGCAACATCACGCCGAAGGTCAGCATCACCGCCTGGCTGGCGATTCCGTGGTAACGCATGTCGATAATCTTGGAGATCGCCCCGAGGAAGACCCCCTCCAGGGCCGCATAGATCGGCGCCGTGATCGGCGCGGCGGTCGGCTTGAAGGTGGTGATCATCGCGACGACGAAGCCGCCGAGGGCCGCGCCGATCACGAGGCCGCCGGCCAGTTGCTGGTTGGCGACCTGGGTCCACGACCAGGCGGCGGTGAGCATCAGGACGGCCAGCAGCGCGAGCGACTTCAGGGCCGTCCCCTCGACGGTCATCGTGCTGCTGACGTCGCGCCGGTAGGCCCAGTCGTCGTAGAAGTGGGCCGGGAAGACGGGGTTGTTGGTACGCAAGGCTCTGGTCTCCTCGATCGATGGACACGGGGCCGCCCGCCGTTCGGCCGGGGGAATCGGGCACCCCTTTCTTTCCTGTATTCTACCGCCGCCGCCCATGCTTGGCGAGACGGCCCGCTCACCCAGGCCATCTTCACTCAGCACTCAGCACCCAGCACTCATCCCTTTTCCTCGTCCTCGGGGACGGGCCATCGCAGGAGGGTCTCGGCGACCCGCGAGGAGAAGCCGAGCGAGGCGGCGAGGGAGAGCGAGCCGGCGTCGTCGGCCGAGGTGATCCACAACGGCGACTTGCCGCGGTCGGCGACGATGTGCGAGAGCAGCGCCGAGGCGGCCGCGCGGCCGAGGCCGAGCCGGCGGTACTTCGGCAACGTGTGGATGCCGACGGCGTCGGAGGCCTCGTCCTCCTCGTAGACCCAGGCGACGCTGGCCAGGGCGTCGCCGAGCGGCACGCCGAAGGCGGCGCCGGAGGCGTACATCTCTTGATAGGAGTCCCACGACCGCAGAGCCCAGGGGGGGGAGGCCGCGGCGAACGCGGCGGCGTCCTCGGCGACGAGCCGGCGGACGGGGATCGGCGCCGGGGGCCGGCGGGGGACGCGGTCGGGGTCGAGCAGGGTGACGACCAGGCCGTAGCCGACGACCGGGCCGACGGCGGCGATGACGTCCCCCTCCCAGGCCGACGGGGCGAGCAGCGCGATCCGGCCGGCCTGCCGCGCCAGGAAGTTGACGGCCGGCCCGGGCCGCCCGGCGCCGAAGGCCTCGCTCTGGCCGTCGCCGGGTCGGAACAGCAGGACGCTCTCGGGCCTCCTCGAATCGTCGCCCCAGAGCCCCGGCCGGTCGTGCAGCAGGGCGTGCCGCAAGGGGAGCCGGCCCGGCCCGGCGTCGGGGCCGAGCCAGTCGAGGACGTGCCGCGACGCCTCCGCGGTCAGCGGGGTCAAGGGGGACGCTCCAATCAAAGGGTGTCGATGTCGAATTCCAGGCTCGGGGCCCGCGGCGCGCCGTCGAGCCCGTCGGCCCCCGGCGGCCGGCCCAGGGCCAGCAGGGCGAAGACGTCGCGCTCGATCGTCCGGCAGAACTCGTCGAGGTAGAGGCGATCGAGGCTCTGGGGCCGGAACGGGTTCTGGATCTCGAAGGCGACCTGGTCGAGAGCCAGCACCGGGTAGGCGACGAGCATGGTGGCCGCCGGCACGAGCCAGCTCCGGCCGAAGCTGTGCAAGAGCGCGAACGGGAGCGTGATCAGGTACAGGACGATGAACCGCCGGATCAGGATGGTCATGGCGCGGGTCAGGGGGGACCGCTTGATGCGGTCGCAGCCGCCACAGTGGTCGAGCAGGAGGGCCCGCTCGCGGTCGGCGCGGAGGAAGCCGAACGGGTCCATGCCGAGGCGGTCGCGGCCGTCGCGGAGCCGCTCGGCGAGGATCAGGGCCACGGCGCTCGGCGCGTGGGCCGCGTCGCCGACGCGGCCGGCGTCGTCGGCGCCGAGCAGCTCGATCGCCTCGGGGGCCATGGGCTCGTCGCGGAGGCTGGCGCGGGTGGCGTGGGCGAAGGCGGCGACGGCCCGGGCCATCCCGTCGCGCCAGCGGGGGTCGCCGGGCCCGAAGGCGATCGCGGCGATGGCCAGGTTGCGCGACTGGTTGATGATCCCGCCCCAGAGCTTGCGCGCCTCCCACCAGCGGTCGTACCCGGTGTTGACCCGGAGCACCAGGAGCAGGCCGAGGATCGTCCCGGCGACCCCGATCGGGGTGGGCTCGATGCCGAGGTTGATGTGCGCGGGCGTGACGATGTCGGCCACGACGATCAGGCCCGCGACGACGCCGAAGGCGACCACCCGCGGCAGGACGATCAACGTCGCCGCGCCCCGGAGGGCGACCGCGTCGACCCAGAAATTGTGCGCGGGGAGTGGTTTCATATCCTGGCGCGACCGCGCGGCCCCGACGGGGACGGCCCTACCGCCCGGGCCATCTGCGGCATCGTAACGCCCCCCGCCCGCCCGGGCAATCCCCGCGAGCCGGCGCCCCGGCCGCCGCTGGCCTTGGTTTCCGGGCCGAAATCGGCCATACTGTGGCCCATGATTCGGTGGCCACAAACGTCGGCGCCGCGACCATCTTGACGGGGGACAGGGCATGGTGGGGCAGGCTGATCTCGTCGGCAAGCTACGGGAGCTGGCGCGGAACCTCTGGTGGACGTGGCAGCCGAACGTCGTCAACCTGTTCCGCGAGCTCGACCCGATCCTCTGGCGGACGACCGACCACAACCCGATCGAATTCCTCAAGCAGATCCCGACCGACCAGCTCGAGCGCCGCGCCGCCGAGATGGCGTTGCACTCGCGGATCGACTACGCCTTCCGCCGGCTCAACGAGTACCTCAAGAACAACGACTCGTGGGGCGCGATGTACGCGGCCAACCTCAAGGCCCGGCCGGTGGCGTACTTCTCGATGGAGTTCGGCCTGCACGAGAGCCTGCCGATCTACTCCGGCGGCCTGGGCGTCCTGGCCGGCGACCACCTCAAGAGCGCCAGCGACCTGGGCATCCCGCTCGTCGGCGTCGGCCTGCTCTACGACCAGGGGTACTTCCGCCAGTCGATCGACATCAACGGCTGGCAGCAGGAGAACTACCTGCCGGCCAACACCGACCTGCTGCCGATCGAGCCGGCGCTCGGCCCCGACGGGGCGCCGGTGTCGATCGCCGTCGAGACGCATTCCGGCGTCCTCCGCGCCCGTGTCTGGCGCGTCGAGGTCGGCCGGACGAGCCTGCTGTTGCTCGACTCGAACCTCCCGGAGAACAACGACGCCGACCGCGACCTGACCGCCCGGCTCTACGGCGGCGACGCCCGCGTCCGGATCCGCCAGGAGCTGTTGCTCGGCGTCGGCGG
>DASZMJ010000369.1:0-3227 GCA_035551935.1 Isosphaeraceae bacterium | reverse complement strand
CCGGGGGCGGGGACGCCGACGGGGACGGTCACGTTCCTGAACGGCTCGACCACGCTCGGCACCGGCACGACCGCGACGGTGGGGGGGGTGACGACGGCGACGCTGGTGATCGGCAGCTATCCCGGGGGTCCGCTCACGGCCAGTTATGCCGGCGACGTCGACGACCAGGCCAGCGTCAGCGAGCCCCTTACCGTCTTGACGGTGACGAGCACCAAGCTCACGCTCTCCGCCTCCGAGGCGGTCGTCAACCAGCCTGAGACGCTGACGGCGACCTTCGGCGTGCCCGGCCTGAGCGGCCCGTTCCCGGCGCCCGGTACGGTGGACTTCCTGGACGGCACGACGGTCATCGGCACGGGCTCGCTCGCGATCGTCGGCGGGGTCGACGAGGCCACATTCACGACCTCGGCGCTGGCACTCGGCTCGCACTCGCTCACGGCGTCCTACCTGGGCTCGCCCATCTACGCGTCGAGCGCCTCGGCCGCGACGGTCCTCCCGGTCGTCCAGGATGGGACCAACACGGTGTTGACGATGTCGGGCGCGGCCCTCGTCCGGGGCGAGTCGGTGACGCTGACGGCCATCGAGCTCGTCGCCTCGCCCGGCGCGGGGACCGCGACCGGGTCGGTCACGTTCATGGACGGCACGACCGCGCTCGGGACGGTGCCGCTGGCGGTGGTCGGCCTGCACGATCAGGCGACGTTCACGACCTCGTCCCTGGCGCCGGGGGCGCACCCGATCACCGCGGTGTACTCCGGCGACGCCGACGACGCCGCGTCCAACTCGGACACGTTGGTGCTGACCGTCGGCCCCGACGCGACGACGAGCGACGCCTACCCCTCGACCTCCACGCCCGTCCGCGGCCAGGCGATGACGCTCTACGACGTCGTCACCGCCGACGCCCCCGGCGCCGGCACGCCGACGGGCACGGTCACCTTCAAGTACGGCTCGACGGTCTGGGCGACCGTGCCGCTGATGACGGCCGGCGGCAAGACGTGGGCCTCGATGGCGACGGCGCCGATGCCGCTCGGGACCTTCACCGTCACGACCCTATACAGCGGCGATGCCGGCGACCTGCCCAGCACCGGCTCGATGACCTTCACCGTCGCCAAGGACGCGACCACGACGGTCGTCATCCCCTCCGACCTGGCCCCGGTCCGGGGCGAGTCGCTGGCGATCAACGCCTTCGTCTCGATCGCCTCGCCCGGCGCCGGCACGCCGACCGGGACGGTGACCTTCAAGAACTGCGGGGCCGTGGTGGCCGTCGAGCCGCTCGTGACCTACCGCGGCTACACCTACGCCACGCTGCCGACGCCGCCGATGGGCCTGGGCACCTACGCGATCACGGCCGTCTACAACGGCGACGCCGGCGCGGCGGCGAGCACGGGGGCGACGAACCTGGTCGTCGGCCGGGACGCGACGGTGGCCATCGGGGCCGCCCTGACCCCGACGGCGGCGCTCGGCCATCCGACGACCCTCGTCGCGGCAGTCGACGTCGTCGCGCCGGGCGCCGGCACGGCCACGGGGTCGGTGACGTTCATGGAAGGCACGACCGTCCTCGGGACCGGCTCTCTCGCGGTGATCGGCGGGACTCCCTTCGCGGCCTTCACGACCTCTTCGCTGTCCGCGGGCGTGCACAGGATCACGGCCGACTACGGCGGGGACGCGTGGGACAGGCCGAGCACCTCGGCGCCCTTCACCGTGACCATCGCCGGGGGCTCCTCACCGGCGGCGACGCCGGCCGGTCCGGCCATCGCGCCGGCCGCGGCAGCTCGAGCGATCCCGCAGGCGACGGCGCCGGCGAAGGTGACCGTCGCCCCGGTGCCGGCCGCGGCCGTCGCGCCGGCCGGCACGGCGCAGGGCCAGGCGGCCTGGCTCGCGGCGCTGGAGGCCCTGGCCGACGAGGGGGCCCGGCCGATCGGCGGCCTCGATTGACCTCGGCCAGGGGGGACACGTTCGTGTCAACGGAGGATCGTGATTGCTTCGTCTTTACATCTCGGAGATAATCCATGGACCGCGGCGCCGGGGCCGGCGGGAGAGCGCGAGGGAGTCGAGGGCGACCGTCGTGGACGATCGGGCGGCCGTCACTCAGATGCTCGACGCGCTCGGCCGGGGCGAGCCCCGCGCCGCGCGCGAGCTCCTGCCGCTCGTCTATGACGAGCTCCGCCGGCTCGCCGCCCGGCGGGTCGCGGGCGAGGCGCCGGGGCAGACGCTCCAGGCCACGGCCCTGGTCCACGAGGCCTACCTGCGGCTCGTCGGCGACGGCGAGGGGCGGTCGTGGAACGACCGCGGGCACTTCTATGCCGCGGCGGCCGAGGCGATGCGCCGCATCCTCATCAACCGCGCCCGCGACCGCAAGCGGCTCAAGCGCGGCGGCGGCCGGAGCTGCCGGGCGCTCGACCTAGAGGCCGTCCTCGCCGACGAGATTTCGCCCGAGGACCTGATCGCCCTGGACGAGGAGCTGGAGCGGCTGGCGGCCAGGGATGCCGCGGCGGCCGAGCTGGCCAAGCTCCGCCTCTTCGCCGGGCTGACCCTGACCGACGCCGCCGCCTCGCTCGGCCTCGCCCGCCGCTCGGCCGACTCGACCTGGGCCTTCGCCCGCGCCTGGCTCTTCCGCGACCTGAACCCGACCGACCGCTCCTGATCGCCCCCTGGAGGAGACGCGCGAATCGCCCGCGCGTCCCGGACCGGGGCCCATCCCGGGGACATCCCCCCACCCGAGGTGCCGATGGACACGCCGCCCCCCGACCTCCGCTCCGTCTTCGCCGGCGCCCTCGAGCGGCCCGAGGGCCCGGGGCGCGACGCCTACCTCGACGAGGCATGCCGCGGCGACGCCTCACTCCGCGCCGACGTCGAGGACCTCCTCCGCGCCCACGAGGGTGCCGGCGACTTCCTCGCCGCGCCCCCCACCGCCGAGGCCGGCCCACCGCCGCCGACCGAGGGGGTCGGCGAGCGAATCGGGCCGTACAAGCTGCTCCAGCAGATCGGCGAGGGCGGCATAGGCGCCGTCTTCATGGCCGAGCAGGAGCGGCCCGTCCGCCGCCGTGTCGCCCTGAAGGTCATCAAGGCCGGCATGGACTCCGCCCAGGTCGTCGCCCGATTCGAGGCCGAGCGCCAGGCGCTGGCCCTGATGGACCACCCGAACATCGCCCGTGTCCTCGACGCTGGCACGACCGACGCCGGCCGCCCCTACTTCGTGATGGAGCTGGTCAAGGGCATCCCGATCACCGAGT
>DASZMJ010000368.1:0-7265 GCA_035551935.1 Isosphaeraceae bacterium | reverse complement strand
CGCCGCCGTCTCGGGCCGGACCCGAGTCGAGTTCGCGGCGCTCGGCGGGGACGCCGGCTTCATCGGCGCCGCCGGCTGGGCGAGAAAGGCGATCGTCGGCGATTGACCGGGGATCGCGCCGAGAACCGAAAGTGGTACGATGGCGTAGAATCCTCGAAGGATGCCCCGCGACACCGGCGTCACGACCCGTCGGCCTCCCAGGCTCGCCCGTTTCCTCCCCTTTTGGGACGCACATGGCCTTCGATCCCAAGTTCATCCGCAACTTCTCCATCATCGCCCACATCGACCACGGCAAGAGCACGCTGGCCGACCAGCTCCTGCTCCAGTCGGGCGCGATCACCCAGCGCGAGTTCCGCGAGCAGCTCCTCGACGACATGGACCTGGAGCGCGAGCGGGGGATCACGATCAAGGCGCGGGCCGTCGCGATCAATTACAAGCTCGACGGCCTGGTCTACGAGCTGAACCTGATCGACACCCCCGGCCACGTCGACTTCCACTACGAGGTCTCGCGCAGCCTCGCCGCCTGCGAGGGGGCGATCCTGCTGGTCGACGCCACGCAGGGCGTCCAGGCGCAGACGGTCGCCAACGCCTTCGCGGCGATCAACGCCGACCTGACGATCGTGGCGGCATTGAACAAGATCGACATGCAGGCCAGCCGCCCCGACGAGGTCAAGGAGGAGATCGAGCACACGCTCGGCATCGACCCGGCCGACGTCCTCGCCGTCAGCGGCAAGACGGGGCAGGGGGTGCCCGAGCTCTTCCGCGCCATCGTCGAGCACATCCCGCCGCCGCCGGGCGACCCGAAGGCGCCGCTCCGGGCGCTGATCTTCGACTCGAAGTTCGACGACTACCAGGGGGTCATCACCTACGTCCGCGTCGTCGACGGTACGCTCCGCCTCGGGCAGAAGATCCGCCTGATGGCCGGCGAGACCGAGCACGAGGTCACGGGCCTGGGACGGTTCCGGCCGCGCGAGGTGCCGTGCGACGACCTGGGGGTCGGCCAGGTCGGCTACGTGATCGCCAACATCAAGCGGCTCTCCGACGTCCGCATCGGCGACACGATCACCGACGCCCACCGCCCGGCCTCGACCGCCTTGCCCGGCTACCAGGAGCCGAGCCAGGTCGTCTTCTGCGGCCTCTTCCCGGCCACGCACAACCAGTTCGAGGACCTGCGGACGGCCCTGCAGAAGCTCGCGCTGAACGACGCCAGCTTCACCTTCGAGCCCGAGACCTCCGACGCGCTCGGCTTCGGCTTCCGCTGCGGCTTCCTCGGCATGCTGCACATGGAGATCATCCAGCAGCGGCTGGAGCGCGAGAGCAACCTCTCGCTCGTGCAGACGGCGCCGAACGTGACCTATGAGATCGTGACCAAGAAAGGCGAGACGCATCACATCTCCAACCCGACCCGGATCCCGGACTCCGGGGAGATCGAGGAGTTCCGCGAGCCGATCGCGCGGGTCAACTTCATCCTGCCGTCGGACTCGATCGGCGCCATCATGCAGCTCTGCGAGGACCGCCGGGGCAGCTACGTCAAGACCGAGTACATCACCCCCACCCGCGCGATCCTGACCTACGAGTTGCCCCTGGCCGAGATGATCTATGACCTCTACGATAAGTTGAAGAGCGCGACCCGGGGGTACGGGACCATGGACTACGAGGTCATCGGCTTCCGCGCCAGCGACCTCGTGCGGCTCGACATCCTCGTGGCCGGGTCGCGGGTCGACGCCCTCTCGGTGGTCGTCCATCGCGCCCACGCCGACCGACGGGGCCGCAAGCTGGTCAAGAAGCTCCGCGGGGAGATCGAGCGGCACCAGTTCGAGGTCGCCATCCAGGCCGCCATCGGCAGCCGGGTCGTGGCCCGCGAGACGATCTCGGCCTTGCGCAAGAACGTGACGGCCAAGTGCTATGGCGGCGACATCACCCGCAAGCGCAAGCTGCTGGAGAAGCAGAAGGAAGGCAAGAAGCGGATGAAGCAGGTGGGCAACGTCGAGATCAGCCAGGAGGCGTTCCTCTCGGTCCTGGACGACAGCGATGAATGACGAGGCGGGGGAAAGACCTGTCGCGGACGAGCCGCCCGGGGACGGACCCGGATCGGCCGCCGAGTCCCCGGTCGTCGCCCCGGCCCCGGTCCCCGAGGTGCCCCGGCCGAGGCCGTCGGCGTCGCGGCCGACGGCCGAGTTCCTCGTCGTGCTGCTCCTGAGCGTCCTGCTCTTCCGCACCTTTGCCGCCGAGGCGTACATCGTGCCGACCGGCTCGATGGCGCCGACCTTGATGGGCATGCACCGCGAGGTCACCTGCCCCGACTGCCGGATGCGGTTCGCCGTCGGCATGGACGAGCAAGGGCGCTCCGGCCGCGCGATCTGCCCGAACTGCGGCGCCGAGGGGATCGACGAGGGACTCTCCTCCGAGCGCAACGGCGACCGCCTCCTCGTGCAGAAGTACCTCTTCGATTGGCGACCGCCGCGGCGCTGGGAGGTCGCGGTCTTCCAGAACCCCGGCGACCCGTCGCAGGCATACGTCAAGCGCGTGGTCGCCCTGCCGGGCGAGTCGGTCCTGATCGACGGCGGCGACGTGGTCATCGACGGCCGGGTCGCGCGCAAGAGCCTGGCCGAGCAGCGGGCGATGCGCATCCTCGTCTACGATCACGACTTCCAGCCGCGCGACATCGCCCGCTATCCGCGCTGGTCGTGCCGGGTCGACCGCGGCGGCAACCGCCTGGCCAGCGCCTGGAAGCCGGAGGGGACGGCCTTCGTCCATCAGGCCGACCGCAACGAGCACGGGCGGGTCGACTGGCTCGAATACCGCCACTGGGACCCCGATCGCGGCGGCTACGGGCCGGTCCGCGACTTCACCCCGTATAACGGCGGCGAGGTCCGCGGCGAGAACCGGGTCGACGACCTGATGCTCGCGGCCCATGTGCGGCTCGACCCCGAGTCCGAGGGGTTGGCGCTCCGACTGCGGTCGGGGTCCGACACCTTCGTCGTCACGCTCGCCAACAGCGAGTCGGCCGCGCCGGTGATCCGTCGGCTCGGGCCCGGCCGCACGGAGCGGCGGATCACCCCGGTCGATCCGGTCGTCGGCCCCCTGGCGGCGGCCCGGGACCGGCCGGTGCTGGTCGAGGCATCGTTGATGGACCGCCGGCTCACCGTGGCCATCGACGGCGTGCCGCTGTTCGAGCCGATCGACTACGACGACCCCGCCCCCGGCCAGGGCCCCTGGCCGTGGCTGAGCCCGCTGGCCCTCGGTGCCATCGGCGAGGGGGGGGCGGAGGTGTCGGGCTTGCGGGTCTATCGCGACGTCTATTACACCAGCGCCCTGGCCGGGGCCCTGCGTCGCCCCTTCGGCGTCGAGGTGCCGTACCGCTTGGGCCGGGGCGAGTACTTCGTCCTGGGGGACAACAGCCCGGTCTCCAACGACTCGCGGTTCTGGGCCGTCAGCCCCGTGGTGCGCGAGGAATTGCTGCTGGGCAAGCCGTTCCTCGTCCACCTGCCGAGCCGGGGCCTACCCCTGAAGGTCTTCGGCCACGAGACGTATTGGGTTCCCGACCCGCGGGAAATCCGTTACATTCGATAGGCCTGGCCGAACCGACACTCCCGCCACACCGGCCAAGGGGGGCCGACGCCGATGACCCGGACCGCCACCGCCGAGGCCGCGAACAAGCCGGCGACCCCCCCCAAGGACAAGGAACGCCCCAAGGAAGGCCACCGCGAGACCATCGAGTCGATCGTCGTCGCCTTCCTGCTCGCGCTGCTGGTCCGCGGCTTCGCGGCCGAGGCGTTCGTCATCCCGACCGGCTCGATGGCCCCGACCCTCATGGGCCGGCACAAGCAGGCGACCTGTGTCGAGTGCGGCGAGGAGTTCGTCGTCAACGCCGCCGAGGAGGTCGAGGGGGGCACGGCCGTCATCGGCGGCCTCTGCTCCAACTGCCGGTTCCCGAACCGGCTCGACGACGCCCCCAGCTTCAAGGGGGACCGCATCCTCGTGATGAAGTTCCCCTTCGACCTCCCGTTCCTGCCCGGCGCCGGGCTGCCGAAGCGTTGGGACGTCATCGTCTTCAAGTACCCCGAGAACCCCGAACAGAACTACATCAAGCGGCTCGTCGGCCTGCCCGACGAAGAGCTGATGGTCCGCGGCGGCGACATCCTGACCCGCCCCCGCGGCTCCGACGGCCCGTTCCGGATCGAGCGCAAGCCCCTGGGGCACCAGCGGGCGATGCAGATGCTCGTCTACGACGACGCCCACCGCCCCCGCTCGCTCAAGGGCCTGCCCGAGTGGCGGCGCTGGACCTCCGAGTCCAGCACCTCGTGGCGCGAGGGGCCGACCGGCACGTTCTCGGTCGACGTCGAGGCCGGCGGCCAGGCCGATCCCGCCGGATGGGCCGTCCTCCGATACCGAAACATCATCCCCGACGCCCGGCAGTGGGAGGCGATCGCCCAGGGCCAGCGCATTCCCCACCCGCCCCGGGCCACGCTCATCACCGACAATTACTCGTACAACACCACCATCCCCTCCTACGGCTCCCCGATCCCCCCGCACTGGGTCGGCGACCTGACGATCGAGTCGCGGCTGGAGGTCAAGTCGTCGGCCGGCCTGGTCCGCTATCGGCTCGTGAAGGGCGGGGTCGATCACGACTGCGTGCTCGACCTGGCCAAGGGCGAGGCGCAGTGCTTCCGCAACGGCCGCCCGATCGGCCCCAAGGTCAGCAGCGGCATCAAGGCACAGGGCACCCATGACGTGACCTTCGCCAACGTCGACGGCCGCCTGACCCTCTGGGTCGACGGCCGCACGCCGTTCGGCGACGGCGTCGCCTACGACGACGGCGCCGGGACGCCGCCGACCCCCAAGGCCGCGGACCTGACCCCCGTCAGCATCGCCGGCCGCGACGGCGCGAAGGTCGCCATCAGCGACCTCATCCTGCGGCGCGACATCTACTACACCCAGGACCCCTCCGGCGGCTCGGGCTCGGACTACGACGGCCTCTGGACCCTGCCGTCGTTCAACCGCGACGACCCCGCGCAGTACAGCGTCGACCTGTTCAACCTCCTGGCCGACCCGGGTCGCTTCGGCACGCTGACCCTGCGCGAGCCCCGGACCTATTCGATTTCGCCGGACCATTACATGATGATGGGCGACAACAGCCCCCGCAGCAAGGACGGCCGCGCCTGGGAGAACAGGGACCGCGACTGGGACCCCAACGAGCGCCAGAGCTGGGAGGTCCCCCGCGCCGCACTCATCGGCAAGGCGTTCTTCGTCTACTGGCCCCACGGCAAGCCCTTCGGCCCCGACATCCGCATCACCCACGACCTCCGCATCCCGTTCCGGCCGTATCTCGAACGCATGAAGTGGATTCGATAATTCCCCCCCGTTCACGGAGGAACGGCGACCATGGCGCTGCTCGAAGTCCGCGGCCTCGAGAAGTCGTACCGGCGGCGGAAGGTGGTCTGCGGCGTCGACTACGACGTCGAGGCGGGCGAGGTCGTCGGCCTGCTCGGGCCCAACGGCGCCGGCAAGACGACGAGCTTCCGCATGACCATCGGCCTGATCGCCGCCGACGGCGGCAAGGTCTGGTTCGACGGCAACGACGTCACCCATCTGCCGATGTTCAAGCGTGCCCGCGCCGGCATCGGCTACCTGCCGCAGGACGCCAGCGTCTTCCGCCAGCTCTCGGTCGAAGACAACCTCATGGCGATCCTCGAGACCCGCCCCGGCCTCAGCCGCAAGCAGCGCAGGCAGCGGCAGGAGCAGCTGCTCGAGCAGTTCGGCCTGACCCACATCCGCAAGACCAAGGGCAACCGCGTCTCCGGCGGCGAGCGACGGCGGGTCGAGATCGCCCGGTGCCTCGTCACCGAGCCGAAGCTCATCATGCTCGACGAGCCCTTCGCCGCCATCGACCCGAAGACCGTCCAGGAGATCCAGCACGTCATCCGGGTGCTGGCCATCCAGCACAATATCGGCATCCTCTTGACCGATCATTCCTACGAGCGCGTCCTCGAGGTCTCCGACCGTGCCTACCTGATCCACGAGGGGAAGGTCTACGCGCAGGGCAACCGCGAGCAGCTCCTGAACAACGCCGACGCCCGCCGCACCTACTTCGGCGACCGCTACGACCCTGGGCACCCCCTCGACAAGCCCAAGCCCCACGCCCTCGGCCAGGGGCCGGCCGCGGGGCCCGACGACGCCGTCATCGAGCAGGAGCGCGCGGAGGAATCCTGACGCGGGCGGAGGCCGATCCCTTTCCCCCGCGTGTGTGTGTGGGTCGGGTCGCGGACGCACCCCGATCGCCACCGACCCGTTCGGATCGGCTTTCGCTGATGCATGGCGGTCGTCCGAGGGCCCAAATCGGGCCTCAAACGACCCCGGGGATCGCCGCCGACGGCCGCGGCGCCTCGGCGGTGAACAGGTTCGAGACCAGTCGCGACGGGCCGGGGACCGGATTCGCAACGAAACTTGATTCTGGTAAATGAGTTGCGTCATTCTTCGGTTCGTTCCGCGCCGGCGCCTCGGCCGGCATCGGGGTCGGCCGCGCCACCGGCGCGGGCGCGGCGACGGGGACCGGCCGCGGCATATGGCGGGCCTTCTTGCTGGCGATCAGCGACGCCGAGAACTGCCGGAGCGTGCGCAGGTGGTCCTGCAAGTAGCGGTGCCGACGCATCCCATCATCGCTCGTATCCACATACGAAGCCGCGATCGCCGCCTCGCGGTCGGCCGCGTCGGCCGCCTCCAAGGCCGGCCGCGTCGGCCGCCTCCAAGGCCGGCCGCAGCGCCTCCAACGCCTCCAGCTCGTCGGCCACGATCGCGCGCAACTCCTCGCGAGGATTGGAGTCCTGGCTCGGGACGTGCTCCGTCTCGTTGAGGCCCAGCTCGGCCTCCAGCGCCCTGCCCAGGCCGTGGACGAGCTGGACCGTCGGGTCGCTCGTGGCGCCGGGATGCAGGCCGAGCAGCCGGAGGGCGTGGTCGCGCAGCGGCAAGCTCCAGTGGCCGCCGTCCTCGAGCGCCGCGGCCAGCTCGTTCCAGCGCGCGATCAGCCAGCGGCAGCCGTCGCCGCGGCGCAGCAAGGCCTCGTGCGCCTCGATCCCGTCGGCGTAGATCGCCTCGATCAGCGCACCGAGGCTCTGCGCACGCTTGTCGTCCCACCTGGCGCCGGCGTCGCGGACGCGGGCCGAGGCCGCGGCGTTGTCGGCCTTGCGGACGCGGGTCAGCGCGATCGAGGCGCAGACCATGTTGTAGACCAGCTCGCGCTCGTACGAATCGGCCGGCTTGAGCTC
>DASZMJ010000367.1:0-2722 GCA_035551935.1 Isosphaeraceae bacterium | reverse complement strand
GACACCAAGGATGCCGGCGAGATCGGCGCGGGGCACCACGTCACGGCCCTGTACGAGCTGGCCCCGCCCAATCCCCAGGTCGCCCAGGCCGCCGCGGACCGCGGGCTGAAGTATCAGAAGCCGGCCGAGCCGGTCGGGTCGAAGGAGTCGCTCTCGGTCAAGCTCCGGTTCAAGAAGCCCGACGGCGACACCAGCCGGCTGATCGAGCGCGGCGTCGTGGATGAGGGCCTCGACCTCTCGCGCGCCTCGACCGACTTCAAGTTCGCCGGCGCCGTCGCGGGCTTCGGCATGCTCCTGCGTGATTCGCCTTACAAGGGGACGATCACCTGGGGAGGCGTCCAGGAGCTGGCCGGCTCCAGCCTGGGCAAGGACGCCTCGGGCTATCGCAAGGAGTTCCTCGAACTCGTCCGCAAGGCCCAGGCGCTGGCGCCGCGCTGATCCGCCGTGGGCGACTCAGGAATGTCGAATGACGAATGACGAATGACGAAGGGCGGCACGGATTTCCGATACCGCCCTTCGTCATTCGGATTTCGTCATTCTTTTGTCATTCGTCATCAGGCATTCGTCATTCCCGCCCCGGGTCATTCCCGAACCTGCCCATCCCCATAAACGACCCACTTGGTGCTGGTCAGCTCGCGGAGCCCGCAGGGTCCGCGGGCGTGGTACTTGTCGGTGCTGATGCCGATCTCGGCGCCCAGGCCGAGCTGGCCGCCGTCGTTGAACCGGGTGCTGGCGTTGACCATCACGGCCGAGCTGTCCACCTCGGCGACGAACCGGCGGGCGGCGGCGAGGTCGCGGGTCAGGATCGCCTCGGTGTGCCCCGAGCCGTGCCGCGCGATGTGCGCGATCGCCTCGTCGAGCGAATCGACCACGCCGACGGCGAGGATCTTGTCGAGATACTCGGTGTCCCAGTCGCTCGGCGCGGCGGGCGACATGCCCGGGACGAGCCGTCGGCTCGCCTCGTCGCCCCGCAGCTCGACCCCGGCGCGGGTCAGGGCGTCGGCCACGAGGGGGAGGAACGTCCCGGCGGCGTCTCGGTGGACGAGCAGGGTCTCGGCGGCGTTGCAGACCCCCGGCCGCTGCGCCTTGGAATTCACGACGACCCGGGCGGCCATCTCCTCGTCGGCGGAGGCGTCGACGTAGACGTGGCAGTTGCCCGTGTAGTGCTTCAGGACGGGCATCTCGGCCTCCCCGGCGACGCGGCGGATCAAGCCCTCGCCCCCCCGGGGGATGGCCAGGTCGATCCGGTCGGGCATCTTCAGCAGGTGGCCGACGGCCGCGCGGTCGGTGGTCGTGACGAGCTGGACGGCGTCGCCCGGCAGGCCGGCGGCGGGCAGGGCGTCGGCGATGACGCGGTGGAGCGCGCGGTTGGTCGCGATCGCCTCCTTGCCGCCGCGGAGGATCGCCGCGTTGCCGCTCTTGACGCAGAGCGCGGCGGCGTCGGCCGTGACGTTCGGCCGGCTCTCGTAGATCATGAAGATCACGCCCAGCGGGACGCGGACCCGGGTCACGTCGAGGCCGTTCGGCCGCCGGCTCGATTCGACGACCTCGCCGACCGGGTCGGGCAGGTGCGCGACCTCCACCAGGGCCTGGCGGATCGAGTCGAGCCGCTTCGGGTTGAGCGTCAGGCGGTCGACCGCCGCGGCGTTCAGCCCGAGCCCCGGCGCCGCCGCCACGTCCACGGCGTTCGCCTCCAGGATCTCATCCGCCCGCCGCCCGATCGCCTCGGCCGAGGCGATCAACCAGCGGTCCTTCGATTCGCCCTTCGCCACCGCGAGCGCGCGCGCGGCGGCCTTCGCCCGCTCGGCCAGGGCGCGGCACTCGGCCTGGAGGTCGTGGGCGGTTGTCTTCGTCTCGATCAACTGGCTCATCGGGATTCTCTTGTAGGGTGCGTGAAACGCACCATCTTCTTATGTGACATGGAATTGGTGCGTTTCACGCACCCTACGAAACGCCGCTCAATCCCACCCCCGGAGCGCGGTCCAGACCTTGACCGCGTCGGCCATCGGGCCGACGTCGTGGACGCGGACGACATTCGCGCCGGCGACGGCGGAGGCGAGCGACGAGACCACGGAGGCCGTCGCACGCTGGTCGACGGGGCGGCCGGTGAGTGTGCCCAGGAAGCCCTTGCGCGACGTCCCGATCAGGACGGCGCACCCCAGGCTCGCAAATCGCCCGAGGTTCCGCAAGAGTTCCAGGTTGTGACCGAACGTCTTGCCGAACCCGATCCCCGGGTCGACCGCGATCCGCGCGCGCGCGATGCCCGCGGCCTCGGCCGCCTCGATCCGCCGCGCGAGGAACTCGTAAACCTCGGCGACGACGTCGTCATAACGGGGGTCGACCTGCATCGTCCGGGGGAGGCCCCGCATGTGCATGAGCACGACGCCCGCCCCCGCGTCGGCGATGACCCGCGTCAAATCGGGGTCGTCTCCGAGCGCCGTGATGTCGTTGACGATCGACGCGCCGGCCTTCAGAGCCTGGCGCGCGACCTCGGCCCGGGTCGTGTCGACCGAGACCGGCACGGCGAACCCCGCGGCGATCGCCTCGACGGCCGGGATCACCCTGCGCAGCTCCTCGGCGGGCGGGACGGGCTCGGAACCCGGTCGGCTCGACGCGCCGCCGACGTCGAGCAGGTCAGCGCCCTCGGCCACGAGGCGGCGGGCGTGCGCCTCGGCGTCGTCGGGCGTCGTCAGCCTGCCGCCGTCGGAGAAGCTGTCGGGGG
>DASZMJ010000366.1:0-12650 GCA_035551935.1 Isosphaeraceae bacterium | reverse complement strand
GTGCCCGAGGGGCACCGCCGCGTGCTGGAGCTGAAGGCCGAGGGCCTGTCGTGCAGCGAGATCGGCCTGCGGCTGGGCATCAGCGAGCGGACCGCGCAGCGCGTCATCGAGGGGCTGCGGGGCCGGGGGCCGGACGAGTCGACATCGGGGCCGGGATGAGGCGGGGGATGATCGCGGACCGGGTCTGGGACGACGCCGACTCGCTCGGCCCCGCGCTCTTGGCGCGGCGGTTCGAGGCCGCCTGGCGCGCCGACGGCCGCCGACCCGACCCGGCCGACTACCTGCCCGCCGAGCCCGACGCCGACCCCGCGGCGCTGCTGGCCGTGCTCCGCGCCGACCTGGCCCTGCGCTGGGAGGCGGGCGAGCCGGCCCGCGTCGAGTCGTACCTCGGCCGGTTCCCCCGCCTCGGCGGCGCCGTGCTGGTCGCCCTGCTCTACGAAGAGTATTGCCTCCGCGAGGAGGCGGGCGCGGGGCCCGACCGGGCCGAGTACGAGGCCCGCTTCCCCGAGGCCGCCGCCGAACTGCGCCAGGTGCTCGAGATCCACAGCCTCGTCCGGAACGGCCGGTCGACGGCCCCCGCCGAGGCCGCCGACTCCGGCCCGACGCCCCCCCCGTTCCCCGAGGTCGGCCAGACGATCGCCGGCTTCCGCCTGGTCGAGGAGCTCGGCCGCGGCTCGTTCGCCCGCGTCTTCCGCGCCGAGGAACGCCCCCTGGCCGACCGGCCGGTGGCGTTGAAGGTCACACGGGCCGGCTCGCGCGAGCCCCAGGCCCTGGCGCGGCTCCAGCACACGCACATCGTGCCGATTCATTCTTACCGGACCGACCCGGCCACCGGCCTGCACCTGCTCTGCATGCCCTACCTCGGCCGGACCACGCTGGCGCAGGTGTTGGCCCACCCCGACGCCGCCTCGTCGCGGTCGGGGGCCGACCTGGTCGCCCTGCTCGACCGGCTCCGCGCCGCCGACGACGTCCTGGCCGACCGCCCCGCCGGCCGCAGGGCCCTGGCCCGCCGCGGCTTCGCCCGCGCGATCGCCTGGTGGGGCGCCCGCCTGGCCGAGGCGTTGCAGCACGCGCACGACCGCGGCGTCCTGCACCGCGACGTCAAGCCGTCGAACGTCCTGATCACGGCCGACGGCCTGCCGATGCTCCTGGACTTCAACCTGGCCCACGAGTCGTGGGGGGCCGACGCGACGGCCGCCCCGACGGCGCCCGGCGGGACCCTGGCGTACATGGCCCCGGAGCACCTCGAGGCCCTGGCCGTCGGCGCCGGCGACCGGGTCGACGGCCGGGCCGACGTCTACGCGCTGGGCGTCGTGCTCTTCGAGGCGCTAACCGCCGGCCGACGGCCGTTCGAGCCGCCGGCCGGCGGCTCGACGGTGCTCGAGGCCCTCCGTCGCGCCGCGGCCGACCGCCGCGCGGGGGCGCCGAGGCTCCGGGCGATCCGGCCCGACCTGCCCGCCGAGCTCGAGGCGGTCCTCCGCAGGTGCCTGGAGCCCGACCCGGCCGCCCGCTACGCCAACCCCGCCGAGCTGGCGGCCGACCTCCAGGCCGTCGCCGACGACGCCCCCTTGCGGTTCGCCGTCGAGCCCTGGCCGGGCCGCGTCCGACGCTGGGCCCGACGCCATCGCCGTCGCCTGGCCCTGGCCGCGCCGGTCGTCCTGGCGCTGGGGGCGCTGGTCGTCAACCGGGTCGAGTCGCGGCTGGCGCGGGCCCGACTGCGGGCGGAGGTCGAGCACCGGCTCGGCGAGGCGGCCTCGGACTTCCGGCTCGGCCGGCTCGACCTGGCGGCGGCCGAGTACGACGCGGCGGCGCGGCTGGCCGAGGCCGACCCGGGGCTGAACGACCTGCGCGACCGCTCGGCCTCCGAGGCCGCCCGGGCGCGGCTGGCCGGGGAGGTCCGGGGGCGGGCCGACGCCTTCTCGGCCCGTGCCGAGGCCATCCGGTTCGGCCTGCTCGGCTTCGGCAGCGACCCGGCGACCGCCGCCGCGGGGGTCGAGGAACTGCTGGGCGCCTTCGGCATCCCCGACGACCCGTCCTGGCACCGCCGGCCCGCGCTCGACCTGCTCGACCCGCCCCGCCGCGAGCGGCTGCGGGCCGAGGCCGAGGGCCTGATGTTCCTCTGGGTCTTCGCCCTCGACCACGCCCGGCCCGGCGACCCCGAGACGGCCCGGCAGTCGCGCCGGATCTGCGACGCGGTCCTCTCCTTCGCCGAGGCACCGGGCCCCTGGCGGGCCCTCCGCGGCCGTTACGAAGGGGGGCCCCGCCCTTCCGAGGCCGCGGGCGACCCCGCGCGCGAGGGGTCGGCGGCGGCCTGCTTCCAGTGGGCGTTGCTCTGTCACCTCGACGGCCGCCCCGAGGCGGCGATCGCCTGGCTCGAACGCGCGATCGCCTTGCGGCCGGGCGACTACTGGGCGCAGTTCTACCTCGGCTATCGTCGCGACGACCTCGGCCGCGTCGAGCAGGAGCGGGGGCACCGGACGACCGCCGCGGGCCTCGTCGCCGTGGCGCGGGAACGCTACAGCATCGCCCTGGCGCTGAGGCCGGGATCGCGCTGGGCCCTGTACAACCGGGCGCGGCTCGACCGCCAGGCCGGGGACCTGGAGCGGGCCCTCGACGGCTTCGAACGGGCCGTCGCCGCCGCCGGCGACGACGGCTTCCCCGAGGCCCTGCTCAACGCCGGGATCGTCCGCGACCAGCTCGGCGACGACCGCGGCGCGCGGGCCCGGTACGAACGCCTGATCGCTTCGAGGCCCGGCGCGGCGCTCGCGCGGGCGGCCCGCATGAACCTGGCGAAGCTCGACCTGAAGGCCGGCGACCTCGATCGCGCCCGGCTCGCGTACGACGCCCTGCTGGCGGCCGACGACGGCGACGCCAACGCCCGGCTCGGCCGCGCCCTGCTCGACCTGCGGACCGCCCGCCCCGAGGCCGCCGAGGCCGGCCTGACCCTCCTGCTCCGGCCCGGCGACCTCGACCGCCTCCGCGCCGAGGCTGCGGCCGACGCCGACGAGGTCCACGCCCTGCGGGCCCTGGCGCGGCTGGCCCTGGGTCGCCCAGCCGAGGCGCTCGGCGACGCGGAGGTCGCCCGCGGCCTCCGCGGCGGCCCGGCCCGCGATCGGCTCCGGGTCCGGGCGCTGCTCGCCGCGGGCCGCGACCTCGACCTGATCGCCACAGCCGGCCTCGACGACCCCGACGAGCTCGATCGCCTCCCGGCCGCCGGCCCCCGCCTTGCAGCCGACCTCCGCGCGGCGATCGGCCGGCTGCGGCCCGCGGCCGAAGGGCCGGGTCCGGCGGCGGTCTCGGCGCGGTTGGCCCTGGCCGTGGCGCTGGCGAGTCTCGGCGATTCCGCCGCCGAGATCGAGGCGAGTCGGGCCGTCGCGGCGGCCGGGCCGGCGACCGAGCCCTTGCTCGTCCGCGCCCGGGTCCGCCGCCGACTCGGCGACCGCCGCGGGGCCCTGGCCGACGTGGACGAGGGGCTGCGCCTGGCCCCCGGCGAGCCGCGCCTGCTGGAGCTCCGCGGCCGGCTCCAGCTCGACCTGGGCCGCCCCGAGCTCGCCCTGACCGACCTCGACCTCGCCATCGCCCGAGGCACGACCCGCACGGCCTTCGCCGCCCGGGCGTGGGCATTGCTGGCCCTCGGCCCTGCCGAGGCCGCGGCCGAAGACGCCGCGCGGGCCCTGGCCTTCGACCCCGAAGACGCCGAGGCGCTGCTCGTCCGAGCCCGGGCCTCGGCCCGCCTCCGCCGTTGGGCACGGGCCCTTAACGACCTCGAGGAGGCCGCCGACCGCGCCGGCGACCGGCCCGCCCTGCTGGCCCGGATCGCGGCGGCCTACGCCTCGATCCTGCCCGCCCGCCCGGAGCGGTTCGCCCGCGTGCTCGTCCTCGCACGCCGCTCCCTGGC
The DNA here is from genome assembly GCA_035551935.1 of Isosphaeraceae bacterium. Classification (GTDB taxonomy): domain Bacteria; phylum Planctomycetota; class Planctomycetia; order Isosphaerales; family Isosphaeraceae; genus DASZMJ01. Next base: position 8,752 of record DASZMJ010000366.1, on the reverse strand, counting down.
CGCGTGGCGCGGGCCCCCCTCATAGAGCCGGCCGCCGCCGCCGCCCCGGGCGCGGATCGGGATCGGGGCGACGGCCGGGGAGGTCGAGCAGCATGGCGCGATCGACGCCCAGGACGTAGACCGTCAGCGCGGCCACGGGCCGCAAGCCGGCGCCGAACCTCGGGCGGGAGGCCCGGCCTGGCGTGGGCCGGACGTGGGTCGCGACCGCCGCCGGCAGGGCCACGGCGGCGATCGTGGCGATCGGCCGCGACGGGCCAGAGGGGTGGCAGGACGACGGGGCCACGGCCGTCGCCCCGCGCCAGTCGCCGATCGGCCCGGCCCCGAGCAACGGCGCGCCCCCCGGGTCGCGGACTGCGATCAGCGTCGCCGTCGTCACCGGCCGCCGGATCGCGTCGAACTCGTCGCCGAGGTCGGCCGAGCCCGACGCCGAGGGCCGGGCCGGGGCGTCGCCGAGGTCGAGGCCCCCGTCCACTCCCGAGCCGGCGGCCCGGACGGCCGGCGCGCCTTCGGCCAGCAGGCCGCCGGCCGGCGCCGCCAAGAGCGTCGGCGCGACCGGCACCGGGCCGACCCCGAGCCCGCCCGGGGCGACCGCCGCCGCCCCCGGGCCGACCTCCAGCCCCGCCAACGAGCCCCACGCGCCCGCGGAGGTCGTCAGCGGGACGACCGCGAGCGGGCCGGAGAGGGGCGACGTCGTCGGCACCATGTCGACCGGCGGGGGCGGCACGGCCGACTGGCGGAGGACCCAGAGCTGATAACCCGCCGCGGGGGCGTCGACCGCCCCCGCGGGGGACACGGCCACGAAGACGGGCAGGCCCTCGTCACCGAGTCGGCGCAGGTCCAGGGCCACGTCGATCGGCCCTGCCGCCGCGGCCAGGTCATCGAGGACGCGACCGTGGGCATCGAAGAGGGTCAGCCGCAGCCCGACCGCCGCCCCGGCGGCCGTCGGCGCCAGGCGGAGGGTCAAGGTCCCCGAGCCGGGCGGGACGCGGTAGACGTCCATCGTCCCGGCCGCGCCGACCGCGCCGGCGACGCCGGCGAAGGGGACGTCGGGCAAGGGCTGTGCGGTCGCGATCGAGCCGTGAAAGGCGGGGGTCTCGGGCACGACGATGTACGGGCCGGGGGCGGGGGGGCCGGCGTCGTATTCGAGGCCGTCGTCGCCGCCGTCCGCGGCCGGCGGTAGGCCGACGACGACCGCCGGGGGCCCCGGGGTCCAGCGGCCGTCGACCCGGCCGGCCAGGAGCAGACGGGGCTCGAGCACCTCGAGGTCGAGGGGCCGGCGGCCGATCCGGCGTTGAAGAGGGGCCGGGCCCTCGGCCGTCGAGACGGCGGGGACGCGGCCGGGTTGGTGGAGCATCGCGTCGCTTCGCTTCGCTGACCGTCGCACCCGTCCGAACGGGGCCCTCAACGCTCGTCCCTAGCCTACAAAGGCCGCCCCCGCGCGACCAGATCCGGCCCGCGGCGCAGGCCCCTTCCGTTCCTGGACGCGAACCGCCGCCGGGGCCCGACACGGATTCTCGGGCCGCCCTCGAATAAGGTGACGACGCGACGGCCCGCGGCGGACCCCCGTCCGCCGCGGGCCTCGATGCGACGGGGCCGTTCAACCCCCGAAGAACTTGGCGACGTTGACCTGGTAGAACGCCGTCTCGACCATCTCCAGCAGCAGCAGGAAGTCGATGATGGCGAAGTTGTTCGGGTCCGAGGCGTTGTTCGGGTCGAACGACGGCACGGTGCCGCCGTTGAGGCTGGCGATGAACGGGTCGACGTGCGACAGCGCCACCGACTGCGGGATCGGCGTGTCGCTCGGGAAGAAGTTGGGCACCAGCGGCCCGTTCAGGAGCGCGTTGAGGAAGCCGGCGTGGCGGGCCTCGACGGTGGTGATGCCCGCGGCCAGGGGGAAGTACTCCTGCGTCTGCTGGATCGCGAACAGGGCACCGGCGTAGGTGCCCGTCCCGGTGTTCTCGAACGCCGCCGCCGCCTCGACGAACGCCAGGACGTTGGGTTGAGCCAGGTTGCGGAACTTGGGCACGGGCCGGGTCGGCAGCGTGTTGGCGTCGTCCATCAAGAGCGCCTGGAGGATCTCGACGTGGGCCGCCTCGTCGTTGAGGATCTCCTGGAAGAGCATCATGTTCTGGCCGGGGAACAGCTCGGGCAGGCCGTGCGGCTTGGGCTTGCTGCCGGGGTGCCCGGCGCGGGCCGACGAGGCCGCCAGCAGCGCCGCCGGGGCGGCGACAGCCGCGCCGGTCGCCGCGCGCCGCAGGAACGACCGCCGCGACGGACTCGCGGCCGCGACCTCGGCATCGTCGGCCGGCCCGCTCAGCATTTCATGGATCTGTGCATCCGTGAGGACCTTGACCCTCGGCTCGAACTTCGGGCGGTGGCGCATCGCATGGGCTCCTTCGTGTGGTGACAGGGCGAACGCACGTGTTTCGCAAATCCTTGTCCTGCAAGGATTTGCAATCTAGTGCACGGAATTCAACTAGTCGCAAGTTCTTTGCAGACAAGGATTTGTGAATTAGATGCGTTTGCCCTGGTGTGGTGACGACGGCGACCCTCGCGGGCCCCGCTCGGGCCCTTCCGGCCGCCGACCACTCCAGAAGGACGCACGACGGCCGTGCGGTCCGACATGCCCGGCGGGGGGTGGGGCCGACGGAGCGACGGATGTCACGCCGGGGTCTCACGGATCGTCGTTTTCAATCTTCGATCCGTTGCCCGATCCCTCCTCGGCGGTCGGCGGGCCCGACCGCGGCGCGCGACGCCGGGGCACGGTCCGCGTCGAGCCACCACCGGGCGGCACGATGCGGGTCCCAGTCCCCCGCGCAGGTGCACTCGCCCAGGGCCCGCTCCAGGCCCTCGGCATCCGGGAACCGCCCGGCCGGGTCCTTGGCCAGGCACCTCAACGTGACGCGCTCCAGGCCCTCGGGGATTCCGGGGCGGACCCGCGACGGCAGGATCACCGGGTCGCGGGCGTGCGCGATCAGCACCGCGATCCCGCCCTCTCCCTCGAAGGGCGGCCGACCGGTCAGCAGGGAATAGGCCACCGTCCCCAGCGCGTAGATGTCGCTCCGCTCGTCGAGTTCGCGGGCGCCCGTCGCCTGCCCCGACCCGACCCAGGATGATCGTCAGCCCTTTCCGGGGCTCGGCCACCGCGATCCCTCCGAAAACGCGATGAAGGGAACCGGTGACATTTTCCGCGTGACTCTCCGGAGGGGCAAGGCCCGCAGGCTCCGGTGCAGCCCGCCCCGGGCGAGCGACTCGCCCGCCGGAGTCGAGAGGGAGGAGGCTCGCGGTGATCGGTCTGGTGCTCTGTTCCTTCCTGATCGCGCCCGCACCGTTCGTACTGGGCCTGGCCTGGGAGCGGATCGCTCGAGCGGTTTTCCTTCGAACGTGGCGGTGGACACCGGGTGCCCCTGGCGGCTGGCCCGCCAGTACCTTCGACCGTCCGGAGCCCTGGCGGGCCAGCCGCCAGGGGCACCCGAAATCCAGGGGGACACTCGATCGAAAACCGCTCAAAAGTCGGGGTCTTGATCTGAGCGACCGCCAATCGACCGGCGCGAGCCATCGGGCCCTACCATCAGGATGGTGTCAAGAGCCCTCGCTCGCGCGTCGGGTCATCAGACCATCCAGGCTCGTCCCGGCGGCCTCCCGCAGGCGGAGCGCGGCGACGAGGCCGGCATGCCGACCGCCGGCCAGACCGTCGGCGAGCAACGCGGCCCCCTGGGCGGCGTGCTTGACGGTGGCGCCGGGGAGGTTGGGGAGCGAGAGGACCGTCCCGAACCGATCGAGCAGGCCCAGGGCCAGATCGGCGCGGGAACCGGATACATAGAGTGTCTCGAATGGCGCGATCGCCTGAAGGCCGGCGACGTGCTTGACCAGGGATTCGCGGAAGGCGGGCGGGCCGTCGTCGCCGAGGTCGGTCAGGCCGCCGCGGAAGAGGTCGGCCTTCGAGAGCGGGCCGAGCCAGTAGGCGGCCTCGCCGTCCCAGGCGCCGGCGGAGCGGACGCCGATCGGCCCGCGCGTGCCCGCCGAGGCGTCCACGATCGCCCCGTTCGAGACGACCAGCACCGCCGTGAACGCCGAGCCCACCTCGACGACGGCGAAGGTCGCTTCCGAAAGGGTCACGCCCGAAGCCGCGTGCGTCCGCAGCGCGAGGGCGACGACGGCGACCTTGTCGGCGGTGCCGAGGTCGATCGCGTTGGCCTTGCGGTAAGACGGGATCGTCGGCAGGTGGATGCCGCCGGGGAGGAAGACGACGGGCAAGCTCGACGCGACCAGGGCGCGGACCCAGCCCCGGAAGCCGATCACCCCGAGGTCATTGCCGCGCTCCTCGGGGCGGACGAGGCTCATCAGGTCGCGGTCGCGGTCGGTCAAATCCCCGGCGCGGACGAGGGGCAGGCCATAACCCGATGGGCCGGCGATCAGGTCGATCGGGCCCCAGGAGCGGAGGGTCTCGACGAGGAGCGTCGGCCGCGACCGGAGGGTTTCCGGTTCGAGCTGGGTCTGGGCTGCGACCGCGCCGTCGTCCAGGAGGAGCAAATCGAGGCTCGACGTGCCGGGGTCGGTGCCGACGACGCGGGGCATCGGTCCGGCCTCGATTCAGGCGAGGCCCTCGCCGAGCGCGAGGACCTCTTCGGCGTCCAGGACCTTCGTGTTCGACGTGAACAGTTCCTGGATCGCTTTCTTGTGGATCTTCATCTTCGTGCCGCCGACCCCCAGCGCCCCCCAGGCGCGGACGCCGTCCCGCTCGGTGCCCTTGTCGGTCGGCTTGATCCCCTCGACGCCGAGCGGCGGCACCGCGTTGAGGTCGACGACGGCCCGGAGATCCTTCAACCCCTTGCGGACGGCCGCAGGCAGGAGGGTCACGCCGACGGCGCCGGCGGAGACGATGAGCTCGGCGTCGGCCAGCTCGCGGGCCGGCGCCGTTTCGTCGGGCGTCGCGAAGGGTCGGACGGCGCGGCCGGTCGCGTCGCGGATCGCCTCGGCGGTCGCCACGGCCCGGTCGAGCTTGCGCGAGCCGACGGCGATATTCCCTCCCCGACCGGCCAGGAGCCGGGCCACGCGCTGGCCGACCGGCCCGGTCGCGCCGAGGACGGCCACGCGGGTGCCTTCGAAGGAGCCCGACCGCTGCTTGGCGTCCTCGATGACGGCCAAGGCGGCGGCGGCGGCGGTGGTGTTGCAGCCGTTGGCGTCGAGGAGGGCCGAGACGCGGAATTCGCCGAAGAACGTGGCCTTCACGGCCCGGAAGACTGCCTCCGCCGCGGCCACATCCGAGCCGCCGACGAAGATCGCCGTCCGCTTCAGGTCATCCCCGCCCCGCGTGAACAGGGCGCCGAAGACGAGGTCCCGCACCTGCCCCGGCACGATCCCCCCGTGCCGGAAGAGGTGCTCGACCCCCGCATCCACCGCGACCACTCCGTCGAAGACGCTGGGCTGCGTGTCGGCGTCGAGCTGGATCAGGATGGTGGGCTTCATCGTCTTCATAAAAAGGTGAAAGTCAGAAAGTGCTGAGTAAGAGAGTGCAGATCCTATTTTCAACTCAGCACTTTCTGACTTTCACCTTCCCCGCTCAGGCGAAGGGGTGCTGGACGGTGTCCTTCTTGCTGGTGACCTCGGAGGCGGACGGCTCGTTCTTCATGGCGCGGGCGATGGAGAGCTTGGTGGCCTCGTAGTTGAACTGCTTGATCTTGGCGTTGTCCTCGGCCTGGGGGTGGATGAAGACGCCGCAGATGATGACGAGGTCCTCGGCCTCGGCGGCGGGGATGGTGCCGTCGGCGACGCAGTCGGCGACGGCCTTGGCGACGGCGTATTGGGCGGGGCCGAACATCTGCACGGCCTGGCGCATCCCCTCGATCGTCACCTTGGTGATCAGGACCGTCGAGGGCTTGACCGGGACGTTGGGCGTCAGGACGGCCAGCAGGTTCGTGTGGCCCCGCGACTGGTTCGAGAGCGCGTTGGCGAAGGCGTAGCCGACCGGGCCCGACTTGGTCCCGATCATCAGGTCGATGTGCGCGATCTCGTTGCCCTCGCCCACCAGGGCCTCGCCGACGGAGATGATGCGGTCGCTGGCCATGTTGCGTTCGTCTCCCGATGCAGTTCCGAGGCGGTCTTACGCCGGCGTCCTCCCGGGCGCCTTCATGCCGTTGGATGATAACAACGCGGCCGGCCACCGCAAGGGCCGGCCGAGGTCCGAAAGATTACGGCCTCGAAAAAAAAAGAGTTGTTGGACAACCCCCGACGTGCTTCAATGGGCGGCGCCTGGCACGGCTGTCGTGCCGTGCTGCCACCCCAGCGGCGGTTGCCCGCCCCGACCGAAACCGATTGGAGTACGACGATGCGGAAGCTGTTCTCGATGCTCGCCGTGGCCGTCCTGTCCTCCGGCCTCGTCCTGGCCGTCAAGGCCGCCGAGGAGAAGACCTTCAAGGGCGAGGGCGCCTGCGCCAAGTGCTCGCTCAACGAGACCACCGCCTGCCAGAACGCGATCAAGGTCACCGAGGGGGGCAAGACGCTCACCTACTACCTGACCAAGAACAAGACGGCCAACGACTTCCACAAGAACCTCTGCAAGGCGGACAAGAAGATCAAGGTCACCGGCGAGGTCAAGAAGGCGGCCACCGCCGACACCCCCGGTGAGATCACGGCCAGCAAGATCGAGGTCGACGACTCGAAGTAACCCTCGCCACGAGGTCACCCGGCCGGCGGGCTCGACGCCCGCCGGCCGCGACTGCCCCCAGCGACCGATGGGCGATGCCTTGCTCATCCTCGGCGCGAGCGCCCGCGCCGCCGCCTTCTCGGCCCTCCGCGCCGGCCTCCGACCGACCTGCGGCGACCTCTTCGCCGACCGCGACCTGGCGGCCGTCGCTGATGTGCGTCGCGTCGAGGCCTGGAACGACCTGGACGGCCTCGAAGACGTGGCTGCGTCGGCGCCGCCCGGCCCCTGGATCTACACCGGCGGCCTAGAGAATCTTCCCGAACTGGTCGATCGCCTCGCCGCGGCCCGGCAGCTCTGGGGCGTCTGCGGGGACACCTTGCGGGCCGTCCGCGACCCGTTCGTCGTCGCGAAGGCCCTCGAGGCGGCGGGCCTGCCCTGTCCGGCCGTCCGGGCGACGGCCGACGGCCTGCCGCGCGACGGCACCTGGCTCGCCAAGCCGATCGGGTCGGCCGGGGGGGAGGGAATCCGGGCCCTCGGCCCTGACGATTCAGGATGGCCGTTCCGTTCTTATTATCAACGTTATGTCGACGGTAAGAGCCTTGCGGCCCTCTTCGTCGGCGACGGGCGCGGGGCGACCTTGATCGGGGTGACGAGGCAACTCCTCGGCCGGCCCGGGGCGCCGTTCGCGTACGTGGGGAGCATCGGCCCGTGCCGGTTGCGGCGGGCGTTCGAGGATCGGGTCGCGGCGCTCGGGCAGACGCTCGTGCGGGAGTTCGGACTGGTCGGGCTGTTCGGGGTCGACTTCATCCTCAACGATGGCCTCCCCTGGCCCGTCGAGGTCAACCCGCGGTTCACGGCGTCGGTCGAGAACATGGAGCTGGCCCTCGGCCGGCCGTTGCTCGACGACCACCGCCGCGCCTGCGACTCGACCGCGCCCCGGGCCCCGATCGGACTCGCCGACGGACCGCGACCGCGCGTCGTCGGGCGGGCGGTCGTCTTCGCCGAGGGGCCGTGCCGGTTCCCCGAGATCGAGGGATGGAAGGCTCCCGACCCGTCGAGGTTCGAGGTCCCCGAGGTCGCCGACGTGCCGCAGCCCGGCTCCAAATTCGAGGCGGGCGAGCCGGTGCTGACGGTCTTCGCGACCGGGCATAACCTCCGAGACTGTGAGGGGCGGCTCGGGCGGACCCTCGCGCGATGGCGACAACACCTCATCATCCTGTAGGGCGTATGCAACACGCCATCCCCCGGCCTCGACGGCCGATGACGTGTTTCACACGCCCTACACGAGGCGGGTCAGGGCCGCGAGGGCTTAAGGAAGAGGGCGCCGAGCGGCGGGAGCCGGAGTGATAAGGAATAGGGCCGGCCGGCGTACTCGCCCTCGTGGGCCCAGACGCCGCCTTGATTGCCGGCGTTGGAGCCGGCGTAGATGGCGGCGTCGGTGTTCAGGATTTCCTTGTAGAAGCCGCCGACGGGCACGCCGATGCGGTAGTGGTCGCGGACGACCGGCGTGAAGTTGCAGACAACGACGACCTGCTCGCCGGGGGCCTTGCCGCGGCGGAGGAAGGCCAGGACGCTGTTCTCCCAGTCGTGCAGGTCGAGCCACTCGAACCCCTGCCAGTCGAAGTCGACCTGGTGCAGGGCCGGCTCGGCCTTGTAGAGGGCGTTGAGGTCGGTGACCAGCCGCTTCATCCCGGAGTGCGATTCCCACTGGAGCAGGTGCCAGTCGAGGCTGGCGTCGTGGTTCCACTCGACCCAGGGGGCGAGCTCGCTGCCCATGAACAGCAGCTTCTTGCCGGGGTGGCCGAACATGTATCCAAAGAGCAGGCGGAGGTTGGCGAACTTCTGCCAGAGGTCGCCCGGCATCTTGTCGAGCAGCGACCGCTTGCCGTGGACGACCTCGTCGTGCGACATCGGCAGGATGAAGTTCTCGGTGAAGGCGTAGATCATGCTGAAGGTCAACGACCCGTGCTCGTACTTACGGTAGACCGGGTCCTTGGCGATGTAGCGGAGGGTGTCGTTCATCCAGCCCATGTTCCACTTCAGGCTGAAGCCGAGCCCGCCGAGGTAGGTGGGGCGTGAGACGCCCGTGAACGCCGTCGACTCCTC
>DASZMJ010000365.1:0-4471 GCA_035551935.1 Isosphaeraceae bacterium | reverse complement strand
CTGGTACGCGGACCAGTTCGGCAAGTTCCTTGCCAGGATGGACGCCATCCCGGACGTCGACGGCCACTCCATCCTCCACAATTCCCGCATCGTCTACGGCAGCGGCAACGCCGACGGCAACCGCCACACCCACACCAACCTCCCGATCCTCCTGGCCGGCGGCGGCGGCGGGACCCTCGCCCCCGGCCGCTACGTCAAGCACGGCTCCAAGCCGCTGACGAACCTCTATCTCGGACTGGCCGACCGCCTCGGCGTCGGCGACCTCGAACGGTTCGGCGACTCGGCCGGCCCGCTCGGCAACCTGTGAGCCACGGGCCAGCCCCGCGGAGGCACGCGATCGCGACGGCCGCGGCGTTCGGAGGAGTCTCGACGGACCATGCGGACGACCGTATCCCTGGCGATCGCGGCCGGCCTCGCGCTCGGAGTGGCCGGCCTCCGGACTGCGGCAGACGACCGGCCCGAGCCGGCCTCCGCCGCGGTCGAGGCCCGCTTCCGCGCGGAGGTCCGTCCGCTCCTCGAAGCCTATTGCCTCGGCTGCCACGGCAAGGACAAGCCCAAGGGCGACCTCGACCTCAGCGGCTTCACGACCGCCGAGTCGGTGGCCAGGGACCTCCCGCAGTGGGAACTGGTCCTGGAGCAGCTCGAGGCCGGGTCGATGCCGCCGGCCAAGGCGGCGAAGCGGCCTTCGGCCGAGGCCCGAGGCGCGGCGGTCGCGTGGATCAAGGCGATCCGCAAGGCCGAGGCCGCCCGCCACGCCGGCGACCCCGGCGCGGTCCCCGCCCGGCGGCTCAGCAACGCCGAATACGACAACACGATCCGCGACCTGACCGGTTCCGACCTCCGCCCGACCAAGGAGTTCCCCGTCGACCCGGCCAATGAATCGGGTTTCGACAACTCGGGCGAGTCGCTGGCGATGTCTCCGGCCCTCCTCAAGAAGTATCTCGAGGCCGCCCGGAGCGTGGCCGAGCACGTCGTCCTGAAGCCCGACGGCCTCGCCTTCGCGCCCCATTCGATGCTCGCCGACACGGACCGCGACAAGTACTCCGTCCGGCGGATCATGGACTTCTACGGGCGGCAGCGGACCGACTACGCCGACTATTTCCTCGCCTCCTGGCGGTTCCACCACCGCGCCGACCTGGGCGTGCCCAACCATCCGCTCGCCGCCTTTGCCGACGAGCGCGGCCTCAGCCGGAAGTACCTGGCCACGATCCGGGAGGCCCTCGACGGGCCGGCGGAGGAAGTCGGCCCGATCGCCGCCCTCCGGGCGATGTGGCGCGAGCTTCCCGGGCCCGGGAAGGAGGGCGCCGCGCGGGTCGGCTGCGAGCGGATGAGGGACTTCGTCGTCGCGCTCCGCAAGGGGCTCGTCCCGGAGGTCCCGAACCTGACGGCGAAGAGGATCGGCAACGGGACGCAGCCGTTCGTGCTCTGGAAGGACCGGCAGATGGCCGCGAACCGGATGCGGTACGCGGGCGGGGCCGCGAAGGTCCGCCCCGGAGAGCCGGGCCTGGAGGGGGCCGCGGCCCGGGCGATGGCCCTCCCCGGGGCGCCGGGGGAATTGAAGCGGTTCGAAGCGACTTTCGACCGCTTCTGCCGGATCTTCCCCGACGCCTTCTTCGTCTCGGAGCGGGGGCGCGTCTTCCTCGGGAAGGAAGACAAGGGCAATACCGGGCGCCTCCTGAACGCCGGGTTCCACAGCATGACCGGCTATTTCCGCGACGACGGCCCGCTCTCCGAGCTGATGCTCGACGACGACGGCCGGCGTGAGCTGGACCGCCTCTGGCGCGAGTTCGACTTCATCACCGGCGCCCCGATGCGGCAGTACGCGAGCTACCTCTGGTTCGAGCGCGCCGAGACCGGCTTCCTCCGGGGCGACGACCGGTTCGACTTCGTCCGCGCCGAGGACAGGGACGCCGCGTCCGAGGCCAAGATGGGCCGGTTCGCCGAGGTCTACCTGACGAAGGCCCGCGAGGTCGGGGCGAGCGACCTCGCGATCCGCGCCATCGAGGACCAGTTCCGGATCATCGGCGAGACGATCCGCCGGGTTGAGACGGAGCGCCGCGAGGCCGAGCCCCGCCATGTCGAGGCGCTCCAGGCGTTCGCCGAGCGGGCCTACCGGCGGCCCCTCACGGCCGACGAGCGCCGGGGCGTGGCCGACTTCTACCGGGCGCTCCGCACGGAGGATGGGCTGCCGCATGAGGATGCCGTCCGCGACACGATCGCCGGGGTCCTCATGTCGCCCCACTTCCTCTATCGGGTCGACCTGCCCGGCGAGGGCGGGGCGGTCCGGCCGTTGTCGGACTACGACCTCGCCAGCCGGCTGAGCTACTTCCTCTGGGCGAGCATGCCCGACGCGGAACTGCTCGCCCGCGCCGCCGCGGGCGACATGCACCGGCCCGAAGTGCTGTCCGCCCAGGCCCGCCGGATGCTCCGCGACGACCGGGTCCGGGGGCTGGCGACGGAGTTCGGCGGCAACTGGCTCGACTTCCGCCGATTCGAGGAGCACAACAGCGTCGACCGCGGCCGATTCCCGTCGTTCGACGACGAGCTGAGGCGGTCGATGTTCGAGGAGCCGATCCGCTTCTTCCTGGACATAGTGCAGAACGATCGGCCGGTGGCCGAGTTCCTCGAGGGCAGGCGCACCTTCGTCGACGCCGCGCTGGCCCGCCACTACGGGATGCCGGCACCCCCGGCCGGCGGCGACGCCTGGGTGCGGGTCGACGACGCGACCCGTTACGGTCGAGGCGGGCTCCTGCCGATGGCGGTCTTCCTGACGAAGAATTCGCCGGGCCTGAGGACGAGCCCCGTGAAGCGCGGCTACTGGGTCGTCCGGCGGCTCCTCGGCGAGACCATCCCGGCGCCCCCGGCGGACGTCCCCGACCTGCCCGACGACGAGGCGAAGCTCGGCGACCTGACCCTGCGCGAGGCCCTCGCCCGCCACCGCGCCGACAAGGCCTGCGCCGGATGTCACGAGCGGTTCGACTCGTTCGGCCTGGCCTTCGAAGGATATGGGCCGATCGGCGAGGCCCGGACGCTCGACCTCGGCGGCCGTCCCGTCGACACCCGCGCCACGTTCCCCCGCGGCGGCGCGGGGGTCGGGGTCGAGGGGCTCCGCGCCTATCTCCACGGCTCGCGTCGCGAGGAGTTCACCGAGAACCTCTGCCGCAAGCTCCTGGCCTACGCCCTCGGGCGGAGCCCCATCCCGTCGGACGACGAGACGATCGCGGCCATGCGCACGAGGCTCGATGCCGAGGGCGGGCGTTTCGGCGCCCTGGTCGAGGCGATCGTCGCGAGCCCGCAGTTCCGGAACAAGCGAGTCGAAGGCGAAAGGACGGAGTGATCGCGATGCCTCACGCACCGATGCCGGGACACGACCGCGACGACCGCAGCGGGGCGACTCGCCGGGCCTTCCTCCGAGGGGCGGGGGTGACGCTGTCCCTGCCCTGGCTGGAGTCGCTGGCATCGGCGGCGGGGGCCGGCGCAGCGGCCCCGCCGAAGCGGTTCGCCGCCCTGTTCATGGGCTGCGGCGTCAATCCCGACGGGTGGTGGGCCAAGGGTTCCGGCGCCGAGATGCAGCTCGGGCCCTGCCTGGAGCCTCTGTCACCGCTGAAGGCGAAGATCAACGTCGTCAACGGCCTGTTCAACAAGCACGCCACCGGCGTCGGTATCCATCCCGGCCAGACCGGCAACATCCTCTCCGGCGCCGCCCTGAAGAAGGGGGCCGAGCTGAAGGGCGGCATCAGCGTCGACCAGATGTTGGCACGGCACCTCGGCGAGCAGACCGACCAGCCGAGCATGGTCCTCGGCTGCGAGCAGCCGATCACCGGCTACCACGAGACCAACTTCTCGATGGCGTATAGCTCGCACATCTCCTGGCAGAGCGCCACGTCGCCCGTGCCGATGGAGGTCTATCCGTCGCTCGCCTTCGACGCCCTCTTCGACAACCGGGGCAGCAAGCGGAACCGGAGCATCCTCGACCGGGTGCGCGAGGAGGCCACGGGGCTGAGGAAGAAGGTCGGCGCCGGCGACCGGGCGAAGCTGGACGAGTACCTCACCAGCGTCCGCGAGGTCGAGCGCCGCGTCGTCCCGATGCGGAAGGAGAAGGAGGCCGGAGACGCCCGTGCCGGCAGGCGAGGACGCCCGCCCCTGACGATGTCCCGGCCGGAGAACGGACTGCCCGAGGACATCCGCGAGCACATGCGGCTGATGTGCGACCTCGTCGCCCTCGGCTTCCAGGCCGACAAGACCCGCGTCGCGACCTTGTTGCTCTGCCGCGACATCTCCGGCCTCTTCTACCCCTTCCTCGACGTCCGATCGGCGCACCACTCCGCCTCGCACGACGACCGCTCCGAGTCCTACGAGCGCATCTCGCGCTACTACTGCGGCCAGCTCGCCTACCTCGCCTCCCGCCTCGACGCCATGCCCGAGGGCGACGGGACCGTCCTCGACAACTCCTGCCTCCTGTTCACCTCGA
>DASZMJ010000364.1:0-33753 GCA_035551935.1 Isosphaeraceae bacterium | reverse complement strand
CCGGGTCGATGCCGAGCGTGTGCTCGATCTCCTCCTTGACCTCGTCGGGGCGGCTGGCCTGCATGTCAATCTTGTTCAGGGCCGCCACGATCGCCAGGTCGGCGTTGATCGCCGCGTAGGCGTTGGCGACCGTCTGGGCCTGCACCCCCTGGGTCGAGTCGACCAGGAGGATCGCCCCTTCGCAAGCCTGCAGGGCTTTCTGCACTTCGTAGTGGAAGTCCACGTGGCCCGGCGTATCGATGAAGTTCAGCATGAACTTCTCGCCATTGTGTTCATGAAACACAGTGACGGCCGACGCCTTGATCGTGATCCCGCGTTCCCGCTCCAGATCCATGTCGTCGAGAATCTGCGCTTTGAACTCCCGCTCCGTGATCGCTCCCGCCCGCATCAATAGGCGGTCTGAAAGCGTGCTCTTGCCGTGGTCGATATGCGCGACGATCGAGAAGTTTCGGATGAATTTCGGATCGAATGCCATGGAAGTTCCGGGAGGGGGAGTTCACCGCGCGGACATCGGAGAGGAGTGCGCCATCGGGCCCGTGGTCGTCCCTTCGAACCGGGGTCAGCCGCCCACTGTTATTGTAGCCTCCCGCTCCTGCCGGGCGCAGCCGGCGGCGCCGATGAAGCCGGCGTCGGGGCCGAGCTCGGCGTACTCGACGCGGACCCGGGCGGCGGGGACGGGGAAGGCCATCGCCCGGATGCCGGCGCGGATGGCGTCGAGGAACGACGGGCCGGCGGCGGTCATCCCGCCGCCGAAGACGACGATGTCGGGGTCGATCGTGTGGATCAAGGTGACGGCGCCGACCGCGAGATAATGGGCCGTCTCCCGCATCAAGCGGGTGGCCAGGGCGTCGCCGGCCTCGGCCGCCTCGTCGATGATGCGTGCGGTCAGGTGTCTCTCGGCGGCCCGGGCGCGCAGGGCCGACTCCTCGCCGCGGTCGAGGGCCTCGTGGGCCCGCTTCACCAGGGCCGTGGCCGAGGCGTATGCCTCGAGATGCCCGAGGCCGCCGCAGGGACAGCGGCGGGCGTCTTCCATCTGGATGATGATATGACCGCACTCGGCCCCGTGGCTGTGGCGGCCCGAGATGATCCGCCCATCCTCGATGATGCCGCCGCCGATGCCGGTGCCGAGGGTGAACATGACCAGACTCCGCGTCCCCCGGCCGACGCCGGCGCGGTATTCGGCGTAAGCGGCGGCGTTGGCGTCGTTCTGCAGGGTCGTCGGCTTGTTGAGCCGGTCGGCGACGACCTCACGGATCGGGAAGTGCTCCCAGCCGGGCAGGTTCGGCGGCTCCAGGAGGAGCCCGGCCGGGATGTCCATCGTCCCCGGCGAGCCGACTCCGACGGCCTCGATGTCCGACCAGGCCAGGCCGCTCGCCTCGATCGCGTGGTCGGCGGCGCGCTGGAGGGCGTCGAGGGCCTCGTCGTGGATCGACTTGACTCGACTCGTCGGCGTGTCGACCGACGCGGCGGGCTTCGGCAAGGGTCGCCAGTCGCCGTCGACGACCCCGCTCTTGATCGACGTGCCCCCGAGGTCGATCCCGAGGTAGAACGGCGGCCGGTACCCTTGGTCGCTCATCCGTCCCCTCGACACCCCGCCCCCGGCGCCTCAGGGCCCCGACCGGGCAAATCCTCCCTGAATACTTTAGCCCACCCCCTCCCCCCCGGTCAATCCGAGGGCGTTCCTGGTTGCAGGCACACTCCGAGTGCCGTCCGCCTTCACCGTCAGACCGCCGACGGGTCGGCGGCGCGGGTGCGGGCGAGGCACGCCTCCCAGTCGGCCTTCATCTCGGCGGCGACGACCGACCAGTCGAACGTCGCCAGGACCGCCTCCCGACCGCGACGGCCGGCCTCGGCGCGGGCGGGGAGGTCGCGGAGGGCCTCGGCCAGGCGGCGGGCGAAGGACTCGGCGTCGTCGGCGATGAGGATGCCCTCCTCGTCGCCGAGGTCGATCCCCTCGGCCCCCTTGGTCGTCGTCACCACCACGCGCTCGTGGGCCAACGTCTCCAAGAGCCGCCCGCGCGTGCCGCTCCCCTCGAACAAGGGGACGGCCGTCAACGCCGCCTCGGCAAAGAGCGGGGCGAGTTCCAGGGGGGTGTCGATGAACCGCACCGCCGGCTCCGAGGCCAGCTGCGCACGGACCTCGGGCGTGGCCTTCGAGCCGGCCACCGTCAGCCGCACTCCGGGGTCGAGGCGGGGCCGGATCTCGTCGAGGAACCAGAAGAGGCCCTGGATGTTCGGCCAGTACCCGAGGTTGCCGAGCAGGAGGACCGTCGGCTCGGCCACCTGTGGCGCCGGCACGACCTGCCGCGCCGCGGCGCCGTTGCGGGTCACGCCCCAGTTCACCGAGGGGTAGAGCCCACGATAGACCTTCAGGTCATACTCCGACCACGCGAAGGCCAGGTCGGCCATCTCGAGGGCCCGCCGCTCGAAGGCCAGGAGGCTCCGGCGGTGCAGGTGGTTGAAGATCGGCGCGCCGAGTTTGAACGGGGCCGAGCCGATTCGGCGTTGCAGCTCCGACTCGACATTGTGGAGCGTCACCGTCTGGATCGCGGCCGACGACTTGCCGCGGAACTTCGGCCAGTAGAAGGTGTTGCGCAGTTCCTCGGCGTGGATGACGTCGGGCTTCCAGTCGCGGGCGATCGCGTCGACGCGGTCGGCCAGGGCACGCGAGCGGAAGTGCTCGTGGTGCGAGTGGAAGAGCATCGTCCACGCCCGGCGCGGCAAGGGGTCGCGGTCGAACCGGAAGAACTCCGTCTCGACCCCCGGCGGCCCTTGCGGCGGGCCCGGTTCGAGGGCCAGGTCGATGCAGCAGACCCGCACCTCGACCCCCAACCGTTGCAACTCCGACCAGATGTGGGCGTTCCGCACCCGCTGGCCGGTCGTCGGCGGGATCGGCCGATCGAGGATGATCGACAGGATGCGCATGGAGGGGTTCCGCTCGCCCTTTCGTCTCGTAAACCTTCCCCGGCCGGGGCATTATGACAGCCGCCGCGCCGGCGTCGCAAGGCGACAAGGACACCGTTGCCCACCGGCAACGGCCCAACAGCATCGGTCACGACCCGATCGCTTCGACAGAACCTTTGATCCGCTCCCAGACGACGAAGGCGACCAGTCCCACCACGAGCGACCCGAGGCCGAAGGCCAGGACCGCGGGCGGCCTCGTGCCGAGGACCCAGAGCCAACCGAACAGGGCGAGCAACGCGGGCAAGGGATACAACCTCATCCGGAACGGAAGGCGCACGCCCGGCCGCGACCGGACGACGGCGATCGTCGCGATCTGCGCGACGAACTGTACCAGGATGCGCGAGGCGAGCAACGCGTCGATCACCGTCGACAGGTCGACGAGGCAGGCGACGGCCGAGATCAGGCCGACGAGGATCAACGAATAGTGCGGGAAGCCGCCGGTCGGGTGCGTGCGGGCGAGGAACCGGAAGAAATGCCCTGCGCGGGCGGCGGCGTAGGGGATGCGGCTGTAGCTCAAGAGCGCCGCGAAGAGTCCGGCGCCGCCGGTCCAGAGGATCAAGAGCGTCATCAGCGCCGCGGCCCGGCTCCCCTGGAGCCGGTCGATCATGAGGCTGACGACGGGCGTCGTCTTCTTCATCGCGTCCCACGGGATGACCCCGAGAACGCCGAGGTTCATCGCCACGTTCATCGCGGCGACGGCGACGACCGAGACCAGGATCGACCGCGGCAGCATCCGCGACGGCTCGGCGACCTCGTCGCCGAGGTAGCAGACCTGGTAATAGCCGAGGAAGCAGTACATCGCCAGGCCCAGCGCCCTGCCGAGCGCCAGCGGCGACCGCGCGCCCGGCGACGGCGGGCCGAGGGCCAGCGACGGGCTGGCGTGCGAGAGGCCGGCGACGATCGTCCAGAGGACGGTGACGAGCATCCCCACCCAGAGGGCCACCATCAGTTTCCCGGCGACCTCGATCCGTCGGTACGCCAGGGCGACGAGGCCGAGCGTCAACGCGATGGCCAGGATCTGCCCGTGGGTGACTGTCCAGGTGATGGCCTCACGCCCGGACCACCGCGGCGCGACCGACCAGGCCGCCGCGTCGAGGCGGGGGAAGAGGTGCCCCGCGTACTGACCGAGCCCGATGGCGCCGCTGGCGATCTCCAGCGGGCCACTGAGCAGGAACTGCCAGATGAACAGGAACTTGAGCAGGCGGCCGACCGGCGCGTCGCCGTAGACGGCGTCGAAGAAGTGGTACGTCCCCCCCGAACCGGGGAAGGCCGCGGCCAGTTCGCACCAGACCAGGCCGTCGGCGACGGCCAGCGCCGCGCCCAAGGCCCAGGCGACCCACGTCGCCGGCCCGCCGAGCTCGCCGACGAGCAAGGGGATCGCGGTGAACGACCCGACGCCCACCATCATCGCCATGTTCAGGCTGACGGCCTGCAACGGCGAGAGCCGGCGACGCGACTTCGACATCGCGGCGGGGTCCTTGGTCGAGGTCGCCTCACCACCAGTCGAGGCCGTGCAAGGTCTTGGGCCGGTCGTCCTCGGGCGGCGCCGGCAGCTCGGCGTCGGGACCGTAGACCGCGGCCTTGAAGAAAGAGTACGGGCACGACCCCTCGAACACAAGCCGGACCTTGTGCGGCCCGCGCCAGGTGCGGATGACCCCCAGGACCCGCCCCTTGACCCATTCGGTCTCGCTGCCGCTCTGGAGGCAGATCCAGGCCGGCGTCCCCTCCTTCGGCACCTCGTCGGCCACGACGAGCGCCCCGCGGAGGCTGACGTCCAGCAGCAGCGCCGGGCTCGTCTGGAACCCCTCCCCCTGGCCCCAGCCGAGCCAGAGCCGGTCGTCGACCGGCCGATATCGCGGCGTCGACCGACGCTCGCCGGTACTTCGCGGGACCCGAGTCACTTCCGGTCGAAAACGACGACTTGACATGAGACGACGGCGACGCTCCCTCGCGATCGATCGCTTCGGACGTGTCGGCCGGGGCGCGCTCCCCGTCCTCGTAACGCCTCCGTCGAAGCCTAGCTCGCCGATACCCCCTGTCAATCGCCCCGCCCCGAGACCCGCTGACCACCCGATCCGGCCGGCCGCCCGACTGCACCGTCGGGTGCTCGGAGAAGGACCGTCCCGCCGCCCTCAACCGGGCACGTCCCTCGTCGCAGGCCGTCGGCTCATCCGGCGGGCCCGCCGTCGTCCCGGCGCGAGAGGAAGCAAGGAGGGCGTGCCGCACGGCCTCGGCGTGGGACCCGATGACGGCCCAGCAACCGCCGTCCCGGGCGGCGCCGAGCGGCCCGTCGAAGTCGATCCGTCCCGCTTGATGTCGCCACATCGCTCACCCCCGCCGCGGCCACGGCGCGGGCGTCGGCCACCGCCACGACCTGATCCCCATCGTACCAATCGAGGATCGAAAAATGCAAAATATTTTCATTTATATGAATTTCTTTTTTTTAAAAATATACTACCCTTGATTAAAATCGGCCACCCGCTTGGGATTCATCCGGGGCGGGGCGCCCGGGCCGTGAGGCGCCGCCCCGAGCCCCGGGCGAAAGGACCCAACCCGATGCACGACGAACTCCGACCGGGACGACGATCGACCGATGCCGTCAGCAACTCCGACACGCGGGCCTTCGACCGATTCGAGGACGAGGGCGGTCCAGGACCGGAGGACGCGCGTGGCCAGGGGCGAGGCACCCCGACGCCCGCCCCGGCCGGGGACCGCGACGCCCTCGATTCGGGGCGGATCTTCGTGACCCCGGGCTCCACGGCCGGCGCCTGCCAGGTCCATCATCGCGACGTCCCCGAGCTCCACGCCGACGGGGCCTCGCCGCGGGAGGCCGCCGACAACCTGGCCCAGGACCTCGCCCGAGAGATCGAGGGCGTGGCCGATGACTACCGCCGCGGCCTGTTCGGGCGGATCCTCGACGACGTCCGGGCCTTCGCCGCGCAGGGCCCCTGAGCGACCGCTTCGAAGACCGCACGAAAGGGGATGCGAACCATGAGAGGGATCGTCGAGCGTTACGAGGGCATGGCGACGGCGCGGGGACACCAGATCCGCGTCGATCGATACCCCGGCGAGGTCGTCCTCTGGTATCTCCACCGGGGCGAGCACGACGGCGTGTTCGGCCGCCACCGCATGGGCCTCGCCCGCATCCGCAAACAGGCGGACGTCTACACCGTGGGACCGGCTCCGGGGCACCGCGGAGCGTCCCGACGAGAACCGCTCGTATTGGGACATCAACGAGGTCTTCGGCTCGCTCGACTCGGTCGTCGCGAGCCGTTGAGGGCCACGAACGGGGTGAAGGACCGGCACGTCGAGGGGAGCAGGCACATGTCGGACGAGACGGGGCGGATGCCCGAAGAATACATCGACAGGCCGGTACCGCTGCCCGAGGAGCTCAAGGTCAAGGACCTGGGGCCCGAACACGGCGAGGTCTTCCTCGGGGTCGACGACGTCGCGGTGGACCTCGACCGGGTCTGCTGGGTCTGGCTCGACGCACCGGTCTTCGGGGCCGAATTCCGGGACGTCGCCCCCCTCATCCTCCGGCGGACCCGGGACGCCGGCTACGAGATCCGGATGGGCGGATTGCCGAACGAGTCGGACTTCACGCTCATCCCGACCCCGGACGCCTCGACCTGGGTCCGCGTCGAGGTGGTCTGACGCCGGCCGGCGGGTGTCGCCGGTGGCTTGCCCACCCGTGACATCCCCGCGACTTCGCCGGACGCGCAGGCCGACGACGGCCGACGCGAAGTCACGAGCCGGGGCCTCCCTGCGGCGTCCCCGTCGGGGCCGCGGGCCCGAGGAGGCCCTGGATCTCGTCCCGGAGTCGCTCCGCGAGGCCGTGGCGGACCGCCTGCGCATCCCGGAGATAGTCCGGGATGGAGCGGCTCAAGTCGATGGGCTCGCCGATGCGGAGGAAGAGGTCCCGCCGGGCCAGTTGTCGCGGCCGTCTGGTCCCGTACACCTCCCGCTCCAGCTTCATGACCAACTCCGCCAGTCGCTCTTGCGACGGGTCCTCATCCGTGTATTGGGGTTGCCAGCCCGCCATCCGGGCCACGCTCTCCGAACTCGCGAGGTCGGTGTGGGCCTGCTCCCGATCCTCGCCGCCGTCGGGTCCCCGCCGAGCGAGCAGGCCGCGCAGCAAGGAGCCGAGCCGCCACGCCCGGTCCATCGTCTGGGACGGGGGAACGGCGCCGTCCCCGGCGTATCTCGCCTCGGCCTGCGTAAGGATCGCCTTGCGGACCTCCTGCACCCGCTCGCCCAGCCCGGTCAGCCGGTCGGCCACGGGCTCAAGGTGATGGGCCAGCTCCTGACGACCGAGCAGGTCCGCCATGATCCGGGTGAGCCTGCGCTGGAGCGATGAGGCCGGCGAGCCGGATGTTCAGGAGCCGCTCCATCGACCGGGCCCGACGCTCCAGGATCGGGGCGATGGGCCCGCGGTAGCGGTACCTGAGGGCCATGGGCACGAGGTAGGCCGTCCATTCCGGCCGGGTCCGCCGCGCCTCGACCACGGCCTGCATGCCGATGTCGACGGCCCCGCTCTTGAACGGCTGCACCAGGTCGTTGAGGTAGTAGATCTCGCCCTCCGGGAAGATGACGAGCACCTCCCGCCCCCGCATCACGACCTCGACGGCGTAGCGCTTCGCCTCCTCGTTGTGCAGGCCGCCGCGCTCGACCGAGAAGGCCCCGAGCCGCTGGAGCCACCAGCCGGCGACCCCGTGCCCCTGGTCGAAGGCCTCGCGGTTCATCAGGAAGAGGAACCGGCGCCCCGAGCGGCGGGACAGTTCCAGGCAGGCCTTGAAGTCCGTCTCGTCGGCGTGGTTGGCGGCGAGGATAATGCCCGCCCCCGGCGGCAGGCCCCGCAGTACGTCCAGGTCACCCGGCCCGAGGCGGAGCCGATTCCGCCAGGCGAGTTCGAACCTGAGGTAGGACTGGACGGCGCGGATGACCCAGCCGCGCGGCTTCGCCGGTCGAAAACTCGGACCCCCCGCCGCCCTCAATCGCCCGGCCCGCCTTCCAGCGTGGCGAGGATCCCCTGCATGAAGGCGGGGAGGTCGTCGGGCGTGCGGCTGGTGACGAGGTTGCCGTCGCGGACGCACGCGGCGTCCTCCCAGCGGCCGCCGGCATTCTCGACGTCGTCGCGGATCGCGAAGAAGCCGGTGACGCGGCGCCCCTGGAGGCACTTCGCCGAGCAGAGCATCCAGGGGCCGTGGCAGATCGCCGCGAGCACCTTGCCGAGCTTGGCGGCGCGGGTCACGAGGTCGACCATCGCCCGGCAGCGCCGCATGTGGTCGGGCGAATAGCCGCCGGGGATCACGACCGCGTCGAAGTCCTCGGCGTCGACCTCGCCGGCCGCCACGTCCGATTTGGCGGGATAGCCGTGCTTCGACGCGTACGACTCGCCCGCCTTCGGCCCGACGATCACGACCTCGCAGCCTGCCTCCCGCAGCCGGAGCACCGGATACCAGAGCTCCAGGTCCTCGTAGAACTTCTCGACCAGGACCGCGACCCGCTTGCCTCGCACCGCCATGGTCGGACCTCCTTTAATTTATGCTCAAATGTTGCGACGTTTGCGACACGAGCCGGTCGATCCTCAGCTCGCCCCAACCCCGGCCGCTTGCCTGCCCTGGGCGCCGGCGAACTCGGCCATCGCCGCGGCGAGCCCCTCGTCGGTCGTGTACGGGGGCTGATATCCCAGCACCCGGCGCGCCTTCTCGATCGAGTAATCGAGGTTCAGGCCGAGGAATTTGTACCGCGCCTTGTTCACGAGCGGCGGCTCGGTCGCCCCGCGCGCCTTGGCCACGCCCTCCATCGCCACGGCCAGGGTCCGGGCCAGCCAGAGCGGGATGCGCCGCGACGGCGGCCGCAGGTCTGCCAGCTCCGCCACGCGGCCGACAAACCGCCGCTTGCTCACGCGCCCGCCGTCGGTCAGGTTGAACACCTCGCCGACCGCCCCCGGCGCCTCGGCCGCGAGGAAGATGCCGTGGACGAGGTTCTTCACGTAAATGCAGTTGAGCGCCTGCTCCCCCGAGCCGAAGTAGGCGAACCGGCCCGACCGCAGCGCCCGGACCAGTTTCGGCAGCACGGTCCGGTCCCTCGGCCCGTAGATGAACCCCGGCCGGACGACCGCCACCGGCAGGCCGCGCTCGCGGTGATACCGCAACGCCAGGGCCTCGGCCTCGGTCTTCGAGCGGGTGTAGGCGTCGAGCGAGTCGGCCGCCGGGGGCGTCTCCTCGGTCGTGCCGAAGTGGTCGCGCCCCTCGTAGACTCCCAGCGAGCTGACGTGGACGAACCGCTCCACCCGGGCCGCCAGGGCCGCGTCCAGCAGGAGCTCGAACGCGGCGACGTTCAGGCGACGGAACTCCTCGAGCGTCCCCCAGTCGCCGACCTTGGCCGCGCAGTTGAAGACCCAGTCGGCCCCCTCGACCCCGCGCCGGAGGGCCTCGGCGTCCTCGAGGTCGCCGACGACCTTCTCGACCCCCCAACGGTCGAGATGCGTCGTGTCGCTCGACGGCCGCACCAGCGCCTTGACCCGGTGCCCCCGGGCCAACGCCTCCTCGATCGCATGACTGCCGACGAGGCCTGTGCCGCCGGTGACGAAGATGGTCGCACTCATGGTATTGACGTCCCGTCCATCGAAACCCTCCCGTCCCGATCGCGGGCCGACCCGGCCCTGTCGGTGGCCGGATTATAGCCGTCGGGGTCGCGAAAAGGCAGCAAGGAGGATGCGTGCGAGATCCTGGCCTACCCTTGATCTGAATCTGCGGACGGTTCCGACCCAAGGCCGGCTGACGTCCCGAGCGGCGGCGCCTCCGCCGCGCGGTTCGCACAAAGGGGGCAGACTTTCCATGTCACTCTCGGTCGAGGAAGTGCCGGCGACCGTGATCCCGGGCTTCGAGCTCCTTGAGCCGATCGGGCGCGGCGGCATGGGCGAGGTCTACCGCGCCCGGCAGGTCGCCCTGAATCGCGTCGTCGCGGTCAAGTTCCTGGCCCTCGACCAGGCCAACGACCCGGCGAAGCAAGTCGAGCGGTTCCGCCGCGAGGCGGAGCTGATGGCCCAGGTCTCGCATCCGAACATCGTCTCTGTCTATGACTTCGGCGTCGCCGACGGCCGGCCCTACCTCGTGATGGAGTACGTCGACGGGGGCGACCTGCGGCGGCGGCTGCTGAAGCAGTGCCCGCTGCGGCCCGAGCATGTACGCGAGATCGTCGGCCCAGTGGCCCGGGCGTTGGGCTACCTGCACCGGATGGGGATCCTGCACCGCGACCTCAAGCCCGAGAACATCCTGCTGCACGACGAGGACAACCCGAAGGTCACCGACTTCGGCATCGCGGTCCTGCACGCCGAGGCGGCGAGCCTGACCCGGGCGAGCCGCGCGGCCGGGACGCTCGGCTACATCGCGCCGGAGCAGCACTACGGGCTGAAGGTCGACGAGCGCGCCGACCAGTTCGCGATGGCGTCGATCGCCTACGAGATGCTGACCGGCCACCTCCCGCTGGGTGTCGTCCGGCCGCCGTCGGCGCACAACCGGCGGCTGTCCACGCAAGTCGACGAGGTCCTGTTGCGGGCCCTGGCCGAGGAGGCCGCCGACCGTTTTCCCGGCATGGCGGAGTTCGCCGAGGCGCTGGAGCGGGCGCTGTCGACCCCGGCGGCGTCCCGCCGCCGGCGGCTGGCGATGGCCGCCGTCGCGGCGGTGGCGTTGGCGGCCGTGGCCCTCGGCCTGGCCTCGGGCCGCGGCCCGGCCCCCCTGAGGGCCTCGTCTGCCGAGGGCCACGGCCCGGCCCCGGCCGCGGCGACGGCCGAGCCCCCCGCCCCCGTCGGCGGCAAGCCGACCGACCCGCAGACCTGGATCGAATGGGCCCATTTCCACACCAAACTGAACCGGCCCGATGAGGCCGCGGCCGCCTACTTGACCGCCCTCGACGTGACGCCCGACGATGCCAACGCGAGGCTCGGGATCCTCGGCGAGATCGTCAAGGACCGCGCCGCCTACGAGCGGCTCTGCCGCGCCCACCCGGACCACCCGTACCTCTGGCTGGCGGAGGCAAACGCCCGCGCCCGGGTCGACGACTTCCGGGGGGCGCTCGAGGCCTATTCGCGCGGCCACCAGAAGCGGGGCATCCACGACGAGGTCGACGAGCGCGCCGCGATGCTCCTGCTGACCGGCGACTCGGCAGGCTATCGCGCTTACTGCGACGAGGTCGTCCGCCGCGCCGACAAGTCCAGCGGCGTCGTGACCCAATTCGTGCTGACGCGGACGCTGGCCCTTGCCCCGAACGGGACCGACGACTACGACGCGCTGGCCCGCCTCGGCGAGGCCGCCGAGGTGCGCTGGTCGCAGCTCGGGCCCACCCCCTGGGTGACGCACGCGACCGGCCTGGCCCTGTATCGCGCCGGCCGCTTTGCCGAGGCGGCGCGGAAGTTCCACAAGTCGATCGACGACGACCCGAACTGGATCGGGAGCTTCCTGAACTGGGTCGGCCTGGCGATGTGCGCCAGGCAGCAGGGCCGGGACGACGAGGCCCGGCGGTGGATGGACCAGGTCGAGCAGTGGTACGCCCTCCGGGTCAAGAACCGCGAGAGCCAGGTCCACCCGGCCGATTGGGCCGAGCTCTGCGTGCTGATCCGCGAGGCGCGGGCCCTCTTCGGGCGCTAAGACGTCCGCACCGAAGGGGGACGGGCACCTCGAAGACTCGGAGCCCGTCCCCCTTCGGTGCGGACCTCGAAGCCGGCCCCGTGCGGCGGCCGGCGGCCCGTTCGTGATCTAGGCTTCGATCGTGGCGCGGCCCGGCATGGCAAGCCGGGACGCGCCGGGATGATACGAAATCGCCTGGAAGGTTCGTCTTTTGTAGGGTCCGCTCTTGCGGACCGATCTTCTTCCGGCACAAGGGGATCGGTCCGCAAGAGCGGACCCTACAAAGAGCGATTCCTTCACGCGATTCGGTATGATGTCGCGTCCATGGTACCCGGCGATGGAAGAGCTCCACCACCAAGAAGTCGCCTTCAGCCTATTCCGGGAGTCGAACGACGCCTTCTTCATCTTCGACCCCGCCGACCATTGCATCGTCGACGTCAACCCGGCGGCGCGCCGCCTGACCGGCCTCGACAAGAAGGCCCTCTGCGCGCGCCGCGTGTCGGAGGTCTTCGACTCGCCCGACGCGGGGGGGATCGAGCGGCTCATCGACGCCTATCGCGTCACCGGCTTCTTCCACTCGCGCGAGGGCTACTCGCTGCGGCGCCACGAGCGGGAGCCGATCCCGGTCAACGTCAGCGTCAGCCGGATCCACATCCAGCCGCACCCGCTGGGGCTCGTCGTCGCCCGCGACGTCTCGGAGCGGAAGCGGGCCGAGGAGGCGCTGAGCGAGTCGGAGCGGCGCTATCGCTTGCTCTTCGAGTGCAACCCGCACCCGATGTGGGTCGTCGACGCCGAGACCGGCTCGTTCCTCGACAGCAACCTCGCCGCGATCCGCTGCTACGGCTACTCGCGCGAGGAGCTCGCGGCGATGACCCTCGACGAGATCGTCGTCGACGTCGAGCCGGGCGAGGCCCGCCACCGCCGCAAGGACGGGACGATCATCGACGTCGAGATCGTCTCGCACCCGCTGCAACTGCGCGGCCGGTCGGCGCGACTCTTCCTGGCCACCGACGTCACCGAGCGCCGGCGCGCCGAGCGGCAGCTCGTCTACCAGGCCCGCCACGACCCCCTGACCGGCCTGCTCAACCGCGCCGCCTTCCACGACCGGCTCGGCCTGCTCGCCGACTCGGCCCGCGGCTCGGGCGCGCCTCTGGCGCTGCTGGTCATCGATCTCGACGGCTTCAAGGCGGTCAACGACAACCTCGGCCACCACGGCGGCGACCTGGTGCTCCGCGACGTCGCCCGCCGGTTCCGGGGGGGCCTCCGCGAGCCGGTCGACCTCGGGCGGCTCGGCGGCGACGAGTTCGCCGCCCTGCTGCCCGGCTGCGACACGAGCGGGGCCGTCCCGGCCGCCGCGCGCCTGCTCGAGGCGTTGCGGGAGCCGTTCCGGATCGAGGGGCGCGAAGCCGCCGTCGGCGCCAGCATCGGCATCGCCACCTTCCCGGTCCACGGCGACGACCCCGATCGCCTGCTCCGGCGGGCCGACGCCGCGATGTACGCCGCCAAGCGCTCCGGCGGCGGCTTCGCCTGCGCCGAGCCCCCCCGCGACGGCCCGCCCACCCCTGCCGAGCGGCCGGCCGTCGGCCCCGGCCTCGCGGGCCTCGCGGGCCCCGCGCCGGCCCCTCGCGGCGGCGCGGCGGCCGGGCGATGGCCCCTTGACACGCCGGACCTCGCCCTCGAAGATTGCGGCCGCTCGGCAACCGGGATCGACATCCTGTAGTCAGCGTGCTCGCGTGCAAGACCGGCCCATCTCCCCACGATCGCGTCGGGGCAGCCTCGCCCTCCTGGCGGGCGTCCTCGCGCTCGCCCCGGTCGCGACACCGGCGGCCGCCGCGACCGGGGTCGGCGTCGGCGAGTCGCACGCCCGGCGTTGCGCCTGCGGCCGGGACTGTGGCGGCGGGGCCTGCTGCTGCGGCCGACGGCCCGCGAAACCCGTCGATCGTCCCTCGACATCGACATCGACATCGACGGGCCCGTGCCTCGCCTCCGCCCCTTGTCGCGAGGAACCCGCGTCGACCGGCGCGACGGTGCCCCTCATTTTGAAGGCGATGATCCCCCCCGCAACGACCCCACGAACGCCGACGACCGTCGGCCGTCCGACAGCGTCCTCCCTCCTCGAGCCGCCGGCGCCGCCGCCGGGCCGCCTCGATCGGCCGCCGAAGCCCCTCATCCCTCGGTCGTCCCGCCCGCGCTGAAGTGCTCCTCGCGATCCTCGCGCGGGCGGTCCGTCTTCACTTGTGCCGCGGACCGAACGAATTCCGACGGCCCGACCGCGCGCGTCGGGCCGTTCCGAGGGAGCTTACTTCCATGACACGTCGCGGGTTCACGCTCATCGAGCTGCTGGTCGTCATCGCGATCATCGGCGTCCTGATCGCGCTCCTGCTGCCGGCGGTGCAGCAGGCACGCGAGGCGGCGCGGCGGACGCAGTGCGTCAACAACCTCAAGCAGATCGGCCTGGCCTTGCACAACTATCAGGCCGCCATCGGCGTCCTCCCCCCCGGCTATCTCTCCATGCGCGATCCGGCCACCTTCGACAACGACGGGCCCGGCTGGGGGTGGTCCGCGAGGATCTTGAACCAGATGGAGCAAGGCCCCGTCTACAACAGCATAAACTTCGTCCTCGGCGTCGAGTTCCCGGACAACCAGACCGCCCGACTGACGATCATCAATAGCTTCCTCTGCCCCTCCGACGCCTCCCCGTTGGAGACGTTCACCGTCGTCGACGCGACGACGGGCAACACGACTCTGGGCACGCCGATCTGCGACGCGGCGGCGTCGAACTATCCCGGCTGCGTCGGCACCGGGGACCCATCGAGTCTGTATCCGTACATCATCGACGACGGTGATCCGCCCCCCGGCCGCGACAACGGCAACGGCCTCTTCTTCCGCAACCGCTCCGTCGGCTTCGCCGAGATCACCGACGGCCTGAGCCAGACCTTCGCCGTCGGCGAGCGGAGCCAGAACCTCTCGCGCGCCACCTGGACCGGCGCCGTCACCAACGCGGCCGTCCCGCTCGTCGAGCTCCAGGCGGGCAACGGCTTCGACCCCGAAGGGGGCGGCGCGCTCGTGCTCTCGCACACCGGCGAGGGCCACGGCCCCAACTCCCCCTCGGGCATGGCCCACGGCGACCAGTTCTGGTCCCGCCACCCCGGCGGCGCCAACTTCCTCTTCGCCGACGGCAGCGTCCGCTTCATCAAGGAGCAGGTCGGCTTCCGCATCTTCCAGGCCCTCGCCACCCGCCGCGGCGGCGAGGTCGTCTCCGCCGACGCCTTCTGAGCCGACCGGGCTCCTCGTAGGGCGTGTGCAACACGCCATCCCTCTGCCATGGAACGGAGGTGGCGTGTTGCACACGCCCTACCACAAACCAAGGCCTCAGGCCGTGCCCCGACGGGCATAGAAGGGGACGACCTCGCCCAGGCTCTTGAAGAAAAGCATCGACGTAAGCACATTAAATGTCAACGTCCCCGCGATCGCGACGGCCGCCCAACGCCCGCGCGGGCGGAGGCGGGCGGTCGCGAGCACGGCGATCCCCTGAAGAAGGAAGAAGGCGGACTGGACCCCTTCGACGCGGCCGATCGGCACGGCGAAGACGTATTCGTGCACGACCGCCGACGCGGCGAAGACGAGCAACGTCGCCTTCACGGGCGACCGGACGCCGCCGAACGGCTTGAAGAGGTCTTCGAGGAAGAAGTGGTTGACCGGACGGTTGTAACGCCTCCAGAAGTCGGCCGGGGTCCGGGCCGCGAACGGGTTGCGCATCAGGTCGAGCCCCCTGCCGCCGATCAGCCGCCAGCCCGCCGAGCCCGCCACGCCCAGCGGGACCAGCACCGCGAAGGACGTCAGCACCTTCGCCGCATGCTCGACGACGAACGGGCGATGGCCCCAGTCGATGGCGAACGTCGCCGCGAACGCCGTCCCGCCGGCCACGACCCCGACCGCCCCCCGCGCGAACGTCCTCAGGTCCCGCGCCCGCCCCGGCCTCGGCAGGTCGTCGAGCCGGCGCTCGACGAGGCCGAAGACATTCGGCAGGAACGCCAGGAACTCCCTCACGTTCGGCCGACGCCCTCGTCTCGCCCCGACGAGGAGGTCGTAGAGCTTGACCGCCAGGGTGATCGCCAGGATCGAACCGATCAGGCGTCGGGGCCGGCGCCCCTCCGGGATCAGCAAGGGCGCCGCGAGCACCAACGTCCCCAGGACCAGGAGGATCCCGCCACGCGTCCGCCGCCCGAGCCTCAGGGCCGGGAACGCACCCGCCATCGCCCCCGCCGCCAACGCGATCGCCGCGATCGTCCCGGCCATGTACCGCCCCCCGTGGCCGAGATCATCTTACAAACGTCGTTCTCCGTCGCCAAGGGTCAACAATCCCCGCCCCTCGCCCACCGGGACGTCGGGGGAACGGGCCTCCCGCTCGCGCCGGCCGACCGTTCAAACCCCCTGAGAGTCCCGGGCTTGCACTTGACCCTTCCCGGCCGGACGTTTTAGGATATGCCTTGAGTTCATGCAATGGGTCGGGCCGCGCACGCCGTGCGGTCGCGGGGCAGCGGCCGTCGTCGTCGTCCTCGCCCCCGAATCAAGCCTGGAGAGCCCCCGGTGCGTCGCGCTCTCATCAGCGATATTCACGCGAACCTCGAAGCCCTGGAGGTCGTACTCGACGACATCAAGGGCCAGGATGTGGCCGAGATCTACTGCCTCGGCGACATCATCGGCTACGGCCCCAACCCGCGCGAGTGCATCGACCGGGTCATCGATCATTGCTCGAAGAGCCTTCTGGGCAACCACGACCAGGGGGCGCTGTTCGACCCCGACGGGTTCAACATCGGCGCCGAGCGCGCCATCTTCTGGACGCGCGAGCAGCTCGAGAACCCCAACGACCGCGGCAACGAGCGGCGCTGGGACTTCCTCAGCGAGCTGCCGCGGACGTTCCGCAACGAGGCGTTCCTGTTCGTCCACGGCTCGCCCCGCAACCCCCTCCAGGAGTATATCTTCCCGGAGGACATCTACAACCACCGCAAGATGGAGCGGCTCTTCCAGCTCGTCGAGCGCTATTGCTTCCAGGGGCACACGCATGTGCCCGGCATCTTCACCGAGAGCTACCAGTTCTTCGCCCCCGACGAGATCGACAACCAGTACACGCTCGGCGACGGCAAGGTGATGGTCAACGTCGGCTCCGTCGGCCAGCCCCGCGACGGCGACCCGCGGGCGTGCTATGTCATCCTCGAGGACGGCGACGACGGCGGCCCGGCGCGGATCACCTATCGCCGCGTCCCGTACGACTTCGAGGCGACCATCCAGAAGATCTACGCGATCCCCGAGCTCGACTCCTTCCTCGGCGACCGGCTCCGCCAGGGGCGTTGAGCCGGCCCGGGCCCGAGACACCCCCCGCCCCTCACCGCGGAGGCCGTTCCCCGACGGCGCCGGCCAAGGACGACCGATCGGGGACGAATCCCCTCCGTCGCCGTCGCCTCCCCAACACCCATCGCGAAGCCCCGGGGCCCCCGTTCCGATGAGCACCGAGAAGCGGTTCATTCTGTTCATCGTCCTGACGTTCTTCATCTTCTACGGCGCCCCGATCCTGCTCGACAAACTCGGCCTGGCCCCCGCGCCCGCGCCGGTCGTCGAGGAGCCCGCCGAGAAGGACGGGAAGGCCAAGGACGCCAAGGCCCCGGTCAAGGGGCCCGAGAAGGTCGCCGACGCGGGGAAGGACCAGGCGAAGGCCGGCGACGCGAACGCGAAGGGTAAAGCCAAGGCCGAGGAGGCCCCCAAGCCCAAGGCCACGGCCCTCAAGCCCCCCGCCGTGCCGATCGTGCCCGAGGACGAGCTGGTGCTCGGCTCGACGGCCAAGGACTCGGGCTACAAGCTCCGGGTCGACCTCTCGCAGCGCGGGGCCGGGGTCCGCTCGATCGCCTCGGCGCTCTTCGAGGCCGAGCGGGTCGAGGGCCTTCCCAGGCACCGGCCGCTCCAGATCCTCCAGGAGGACCTCGACCGCCGCACGCTCCCGTCGTTCGCGATGGCCCTGGCCTACGATTATGAGGGCATCCTCCAGGTCTCCTCGAAGGCCGGCGCCGACCGCAGGCCGCTGCTCGAGCTGCGCGACCCGGACGGCAAGGTCACGGCATACGTCAACCCGCCGGCCGGGTTCGACCCCGCGCCATTCGAGGGGCACGAGGTCGGCGTCCGCGGCGATTTCCACCGCAACGACGAGCTCGAGGCCGACCTGATCGACGCGCGGTCGATCGACCCGATCGGCGAGACGGGCCTCGATCGCCGTCCCTGGACCGTCGAGCGCGACGCCAAGGGGCGCGTCGTCCAGCCGGCCGTGGTGGTCGGCCCCGGCGGCGAGCGCAGGGAGGGCCAGAAGGTCGTCTTCTCGACCAAGCTGGCCGACCCGCCCGTCACGATCCGCAAGACGTTCACCCTGACCAAGGGGGCCGACGGACTCCGGCTCGAACTCGCGTTCAAGGACGACGCCGAGGCGCCGCAGACGATCGTCTACAAGCTCTGGGGCCCGCACGGCATCCCGATCGAGGGGGAGTGGTACACGCAGACCTTCCGCGACGTCTTCGTCGGCCAGGGGGGCGGGGGCAAGCTCGTCACCGACTCGGCCGCCGGCGTCGCCGGGGCGACCGAACCGCCCCGGTTCACCAACTACCCCCTGCGCTTCGCCGGGGTCGAGGACCAGTACTTCGCCTCGTTCCTCAAGCCCGAGCCGGCCTCGGCCGACGAGCGCTGGGACGCCGAGACGACGATGCGGGTCGTCCACGAGGACCCGGACGAGAAGCAGAAGTCGGACGTCACCGTCGTCGTCACGTCGAAGCCGATCCAGGTCGGCCCGAACCGGCCGGTGGCGCAGGTCTACAGCATCTTCGCCGGCCCGAAGACGCCCGAGGCCCTCGCGCCCTTCGGCGCCGAGGAGGTCGCGTCGTACCGCAAGGGGTGGGCGATCTTCCAGAGTATTGGCACCGCGTACCTCGCGCAGAACGTGATCTCGCCCCTGCTCCGCAAGATCCACGACCTGACGGCCGTGGTCGCCCGCCCCTTCGGCAAGCCCGGCAACTACGGCGTCGCGATCATCCTGCTGACCATCTGCGTCCGCCTGGTCCTCTTCCCGCTGGGGCGCAAGGCGGCCATGACCGCCAAGAAGATGCAGGCGATCCAGCCGCAATTGAACGAGATCCGCGCGAAGCACAAGGACGACCCGGCCAAGGCCTTCCAGGAGACGCAGGCCGTCCAGCGCGAGGCCGGCGTCAAACCGTTGGCCGGCTGCTTGCCGGCCATGATCCAGCTACCGATCTTCATGGGCCTCTGGCAGGCGCTGAACACCAGCGTCGTCCTGCGGCACGAGGGCTTCCTCTGGATCAAGGACCTGGCGGCGCCCGATCAGCTCTTCCGGTTCCCGTTCCCGATCCCCTTGATCGGCGGCTACATCGGCCCGTATTTCAACCTGCTCCCCCTGATCGTCGCCGGGTTGATGCTCGTGCAGACGAAGCTCTTCTCGCCCCCGCCGACGACGCCCGAGGCGGAGATGCAGCAGAAGATGATGAAGTTCATGATGATCTTCATGGCCTTCATGTTCTACAAGGTCCCCGCGGGCCTGGGCATCTACTTCATCACCAGCAGTCTCTGGGCGATCTGCGAGCGCCTGCTCCTGCCCAAGGTCATCCACACGCCCCCCTCCCCGGCCGCCGACGATCGGCCCGGCGGCGGCGGCCCCGGCCTCCCGAAGAAGCCCGGCGGCAACGGCTCGTCCGGCTGGCTCTCGCGCAAGTTCGAGCAGCTCCTCGAGGAGGCCGCCAAGCAGCAGACCATCCGCAACGAGTCCGACGCCCGCTCCGCCAAGCCCCAACCCCGCGACAACGACCGCAACCGGCCGCGGTCCAAGCCGGGGAAGAGGAGATGAAGAAAAGAGAACCCAACCGCAGATGACGCAGATGGACACAGATGAAGAAGAGAAATGGGAATCCGAAAAAGTAGATTCTCAATTTCTCTTCTTCATCTGTGTCCATCTGCGTCATCTGCGGTTGGGTTCTCTTCAATCCATCCCGCCAGCCGTCCCGCCGTCACCTCCGACGGCTCGTCGTCGGCGACCGGCCACGGCCGCACCTCGGCGAGGCCACGGAACCAGGTGGCCTGGCGCCTGGCGAACTGGCGGGTGCGGGCCTGAACGAGGGCGATGGTGTCGTCCAGCGTGGCCCGGCCGGCGAGCAGGTCGATGACCTCGCGGTAGCCGACCCCCTGCGCGGGCACGGGGTGGATCGGCCTCGGGCCGGCCAGGAGGGCGCGGACCTCCTCGACGAGCCCCGCCGCGAACATGGCCCGCACCCGGCGGTCGATCCGGTCGTGCACGACCTCCCTCGGCCGCTCGATGGCGAGGACGATGGAACCTTCGGCCGGCCGGTCGTGCTCGCGCTGCCAGTCGCTCAACGGCCTGCCGGTCGCCTCGAAGACCTCCAGGGCCCGGACGACCCTCCGCCGGTCGTTCGGGTGCAGCCGCGTTGCGATGGCCGGATCGACCCCCCGGAGCCGCTCGTGCAACGCCGCGTCGCCGAGCCGTCCCGCCTCGGCTTCGAGCCTTGCTCGGATCTCCGGCACCACCCCCGGGCCGTCGAACAGCCCCCGGAGCATCGCCTTCAGGTACAGCGCCGTCCCGCCGACGAACAGCGCCCGATTCCCCCTCGCCTCGATCTCCCAGACCCTCTCCGTCGCCCACCCCCGATACTCCGCGACGCTCGCCGATTCCCACGGGTCGAGCACGTCGACCAGGTGGTGCCGGACTCCTCCGCGCTCATCGACCGTCGGCTTGGCCGTGCCGATGTCCATGCCGCGGTACAACGTCATCGAGTCGAGCGCGATGACCTCCGCACCGATCCTCCTCGCCAGCACGACACCGACGGCCGACTTGCCCGACGCCGTCGCGCCGGTCAGGTAGATCGGAGGGCGGATGGTCAGCGGCGATGAATCGTCCGGCTTCGATGAGGATATCATTTGCTCGAATAGCGGGGCCGGATTCCTCCGGTCGCCGTCGTCCCGAAGCGCCTCACCTCTAAGCCCGGGATCGCACGACGAAGCTCGGCGACGCCCCTGTCCGTCACCGGGGTGTCGTAGAGGTACAGCACCTTGAGGTTCGTGAGCGTCTTCAGGTGATCGAGGTCCGCGTCGCGAATCTTCGTGTCGCGGAGGTCCAGCGACCGGAGGGCCGACAGTCCGCCCACGGGCCTCAGCCCGAACTCGTGGATGTTCGTCGAGCCGAGGTTCAGGCCCTCCAACTTCGACAGCCCGTCGAGGCTCAGGCGAGCGATATGCGTCCCGCGGAGGTCGAGGTCCACGAGTTCGGTAAGCGCCTCCAGCCGGAAGTCGGTCACCTTCGTGTGAGAAAGGTCGAGCTGGCGGAATTCGCGATGCTCGAGAATGAAGGGGATCCCCGAGTCATCGACCTCCGTTTTCTTGAGGGAGAGGGCGGCGAGCCTGGGGAAATCTCGGAGGTGGACGAGGTCGGCGCTGGCGACTCTGGTCCCTTCAAGATCCACGCGGAGGACCTTCGTGACAGGGACCCCTCGGAGCAGGGCCTTCTCCCACTCGGGGCGATTGTCCGTGGAGAAGACGTCGGCGCCGAGGCGCTTCAACTGGGTCGCGGATTGCTGTTCCCTCGCGACTGGACGGAGCACCAGGGATTCCCACAAGGAGAAGCCGATCGCCGCGAATGCCACGGTGCCCATCATGCCCCGGAGGCCGAATCGGATGCGGATGGGCTTCATTGCGTCGTTCCCCTCGCGTTCGGGCATATTGCTCGTAGGGCCTTGCGTTCATTCTCCGCCTCGGGGCGGCCGGTCGGCAAGGTCGGGGCGGCGTTGCGGGGCGTGGAAAAACGGCACAACCCCGAAAGAAGCCGTGGACAGGGCGGGCGAAAAACCGATAATGCCGGTGCGATTCCAAGCCAGGGATGGTGCCCACCGCCGAGCCCCCCTCTCGCCCCAAGGCCCATCGAATCCTGGTCCCCCCGCGATTCGCGTCCTATGCTCCTACCGGGACGGCGTCGTCCCACCCTGAACGGCTCGAGCGAGCGTGAACGAACGGAACCCATGAACGCCCTGCCCGAAATCGACGAGTCCGAGTTGAAGGCCGTCCGCCGCTTCCTGACCTCGCTCCGCGACGAGGAGCGACGAGCACGGCTGCCACAATCGCCCGAGTCGCGGGGCAACGTCGCCCTCCGCAGCGGCATCGCCCGCGCGCGGTCGCGCCCCAGGGCGCCCGTCGCCGACGCGACCACCAGCTCCACCGGCCGCACGCCGACGGCCGATTGAGGAAGCCGGCCCCGGGCCGTCAGGTCCCGACGGTTTGGGCACCCGTCCGCAACGGATCGCCGTCGCGGGCGGCGTCGAGGTCCAGGGGCTCGATGCGGAGGCCGTCGCGGTCAACGACGACGAGCGACGAGGGGGGCACCGCGCGCCAGCCGGGGCCGTCGTCGAGCGGCTCGGAGGCGATGAGGATGGCGCCGGGCCAGCGGGGCTGGTCGGAGAGGGTGTAGAGCGAATGGGGCTCGCCCGCCGAGGCAAACCGGGCGGCGAGCAGGCCCTCGGCGCCGCCGAGCAGGGCGTTGGCGTTCAGGCCGCCGCCGTGCCGTCGGGCGAGGTCCGTCGCGACGCGAAAAGCGGCGCGGAGGCCGTCGGCGGCGCCTCGGCGGCGACGCTCGGTGCGCCAGAGGGCGCCAAGCAGCTCGGCGTCGGTCGAGCCGCGGACGGCGGCCTCGTCCTCGGGGTCGAGCCGCTCGCGGAGCGCCAGGCCGAGCGGGCCGGGCCAGGGAGTGAGCTCGCCGTTGACCGTCCAGATCCAGTCGTCGAGCGGGTAGAGCGGCGTGTTCGTGAAGCAGACCTCGATGCCGGGGCTGGCGAAGCGGACGTGGCCGACGATCGCGTTCGAGC
Organism: Isosphaeraceae bacterium; assembly: GCA_035551935.1. Classification (GTDB taxonomy): domain Bacteria; phylum Planctomycetota; class Planctomycetia; order Isosphaerales; family Isosphaeraceae; genus DASZMJ01. The sequence goes on along the minus strand of DASZMJ010000364.1, from coordinate 11,243 downwards.
GGATCGCGTGCGCGGCGGTCCTGGCGTTCTCGTCGGACCAGAGCGGCAGGATGCTCTTGATCATCCCCGGCGTCTTCGGGTCGTGCGTCGGCGACCAGCCGACGCCCCAGCCGTCGCCGGCCACAGTGCCGTCGTTCATCTCCCGGGCGTTGCGGCTCTGGTCCTCCAGGCCGTGCGACGGCTCGCCCAGGATGACCGAGAGCCGGGCCGGCGGCCCGTAATACGCGGCGATGCGACACATGAATCGACCGTATCTCCGGATTGCCTGCGCCGGTGCCACGGGATCGGCCTCGAACCCGTGCGCCGTAAATGACGCCGGGGCGCACGGGTTCGAGGCCGATCCCGTGGCACCCGGAGCGTCGGGTCAGGAAGACGTTGCCGGCGTCACTGGCCGAGGCCGACGGACTGGAGCATCGGCCGGGCGCGGTCGCCGACCTCCTCGACGGCCGAGCGGGCGACGTCGGGGAGCTCTTCCATCGTCATGCCGGTGGCCTCGGTGCCGAGGCGCAGGAGCGCGTAGTCCTCGGCGGCGCCCAAGATCACGTCGGGGATGCCCAGCCCCTTGTGGGCGGCGATCCGGAGCATCGGCGCCACGCAGGCGACGCCGGCGGCGACGACGGCGCCCATCAAGACGGCCTGCGGGTCGTCGATGCCGTCCTCGCGCAGGCTCTCGCGGGCCACCCAGGCGCCGGCCACGGTGTGCGGGATCAGGAGCATGGGGCGGAAGCGGCTGGGGAAGACGCCCACCTTGTCCAGGACCATCTCCGCCAATGCCGCCGCGACCCAAGCCCCGCGGTTCGGCCGCCGCCGCGAGGTCTCCAGGAACGCCGGCCCCAGCGCGATCTTCGCCCCGCTGAGCGCCGCCAACGCCATCGCCCGCTCGAACGGCCCCTTCGATCGCAGCATCGCCCACCTCCGTCGTCGCCGTCCCCCGCGTTGCTCGAGCGAGACGGTCGCACGCCATGCCATCGGGATCCCACGGCCACGCTCCGCGCGCGGCCCGCGGCCACTTCCTTGCAAGCGCGGGGCCAATCCGCGGCGACGGCCGCGCGATCGCGAGGTCAGTCGGGCCGGAGGGCCTGCCAGTGGTCGTGGGCGCGGGCGGGGGTGAGTGACTCGTCGGGGTCGCAGGGGTAGCCGAACTCCTCGAAGGGTTCGGGCTGCGCGGCAGCGATCCGGCGGGCGACCTCGGCCGTCAACAGCCGCCGCCAGAGGCCGGGCCGGCCTTGCCAGAAGTGGTTCGGGTTGTCGGCGTGCAGGGCGCGGAGCCGCGTCAGCGAGTTGGCGGCGACGGCCTCCTCCGGACGAACGGCCGGTTCGGCCCCCAGACGACCGATCAGGAAAGAGAGCCCTGCGACCGGGTCGGCGACGAGATCCTCATACCGAACCGCGCAGGCCTCGGGCTTAGACCACCACTGCCGGGAGATGCCGAACAGCGCCCGGGCGCGCGGCCCCGTCGCGTAGTTGAGGAAGGCCGGACAGGACGGCGACGCGTCCAGCAGCGGTGTCTCGTCCCCGCCCTCGCCTCGCAAGGTCGCATGCTCGACCCAGATCGATCGAGGGGCGGGGTGTGAGCTGACGTAACTGGCCAGCGAGACGAGGACATCGAGCGGATGCCGCGCCAGCGCGACCACGCGGAAGCCGCCCCGTTGCAGCAACGACTCGAACGATCGGGTGCGGTTCCAGTGGATCTGGAGAATGTAGCGCCTCGGCAGGTCGTCCCACGGGACCTCATCCGGCCCCAACGCGGCCTGCTCGTCCAGCCCCAGGGCCGTCGCCAGCAGCCGCCGCAGCCACGTGTTGCCCGACCTCGGGGTGCTGATGATCGCCAACCGTAAGACGGAAGCCCCGGTTTCGTCCGCGAACCGCGTCGGGCCGATCGCCCGGAGTCCTTCCATGACTGGGTTCGGCATGCCACGTCGTCCTTAGGTTACAATGGCGCCTCGACTGCGACACGGGCCGCCCGGGGGATTGCGGCCCGACCGCGACTGGATCGCCTCCTTAGCGCGACCTTATCTTCAGATCGGCGTCCTCCGGCTTTCTCCTGCCGTTTTTTTCTGTAAGTGATGCCAGATCCAATCGTTATGATCGTCACGCGAGGCACGTCATGCATCCACGCGTAATACTGTTCGATTTCGACGGCGTGCTTGCCGACACAGAGAATGTCCACGTCGCGGCCTGGGAGCGGACGTTCGACGCCATGGGATTCGACGTCGCCCCCGAGGTCTGCGCCCGCGCGATGGAGGAGGACGACCGTATCTTCCTCGCGACCCTCTTCGCCCACCGCGGCCTGGTCGGCGGCGACGTCGACGGCTGGGTCCGCCGCAAGCAGGCGTTGACCGCGCGGATGCTCGCCGACGCCCCCCAGCTCTATCCCGGCGTCGTCGAGGTCGTGCGGTCGCTCGCCGCGCGCGACGGCCTTCGGCTGGGGGTCGTGACGACGACCTGGCGCGAGAACGTCGCCGTCGTGCTCGGCGTCGCCGGCCTGGTGGACGATTTCGCCGTCGTCGTCGCCAAGGAGGACGTCGCCGCCGTCAAGCCCGACCCCGAGTCCTACAGGCTCGCCCTGACCCGCCTTGGGGTCGGCCCCGAGGTCGCCGTCGCGCTCGAAGATTCGCCCACCGGCCTCGCCGCCGCCCGCGCCGCCGGGCTCCGCGCCCTCGCCGTCGGCCACCGCCGCCCCCCCGGCGACTGGGCCGGCGACTCGACGTATCTGCCGGACCTGTCGGACCTGGAAAACGTGCTGGGTGCTGAGTAACGAGTGCGGAGTGGGGTACTCATCATCTTTACTCCGCACTCGTTACTCAGCACTCAGCACGTTTCACGAGGCCCACGAGTCGTCGGCCTCGTAGCCGTGCTCGATCAGCCAGGCGCCGCAGGCGTGCGCGAGGTAGGCCCGATGTTCGGGCGTGGCCAGCTCGGCCCAGGGTCGGCCGCGGTCGCCGCGGATGTGGTTCCAGTGGAGGAGGGTCTCCGGGTCGGTCCAGAGCGCGTTCTCGCGGCGGGCGAGGTCGACGCCCTGCGCGACGAGCTGCGCGGCCAGCCGTTCGGTGCGGCCCCGATTGGCCTCCTTCGAGAATTCGGCCGCGAGCGCGCGCGCCTCCCCGTCCGCGAGCGCGAACTTCAAGTGATCGGCGATCGCCGCAATGCCCTCCTCCGGGTCGGCGACGATCGATTCGTAACGCTGGTGGAGGACACCCGGCTGGGCCCTCCAGAAGCGGTCGTTCTCCAGCACCGGCGCCAGGATGCCGCGCCGCGCGAATTCCTCGAACGACAGGCCGAACTTGTGCGCCAGCGAATAGGCGACGTCGCGCAGGTCGCGGTAGGAGTGGAGGGCCAGGGCGTGCCCCGATTGCAGGGCCGCGGCGAACGTCGCGTGGCCGTCGTGCGACTTCAAGGCCCGCCAGGACCCGTCGATCGGCCCCCGATACGCCGCGCCGGTCACGAAGCCGAGCCGACGCCCCGCGCGATGGCGTTCGACGAGCGCCCCGGCCACCTGATATTGCCACGTCGAGCCGGCCCGATGCATCCCGACGCAGAAGACGTCCATGCGTACCACCCTCCCCGCGGGGAGCGCCCTCCGCCCCCGGCCGGGCCGCTCAACCCCCGAGGGATCGGCCCCGGAACCACGCGACGTAACGGTCGATCCCCTCGCGGAACGTCGTCCTCGGCGCGTAGCCGAGCTCGGCGGCGGCGCGGGTGATGTCGGCGAACGTCTGGCGGACGTCGCCGGGTTGCTCGGGGAGGCGCTCGACGACGGGCTCGACGCCGAGCGCCGCGCCGATCGTCGCGATCATCGCGCGGAGCTCGATCGGCTCGGAATGACCAATATTGTACAAATGATGATTCTTGCAACAATCGATGGCACGGACGACGCCGTCGACGACGTCGGCGACGTAGGTGTAGTCGCGCCGGGTGGTGCCGTCGCCGAACATGGGGACGGGCCGGCCGGCGGCGATCAAGGCCGTGAACTTGGCGATGGCCAGGTCGGGGCGGTTGCGGGGGCCGAACGCGGTGAAGAAGCGCAGGCCGGTGACGGGCAGGCCGTGCAGGTGGTGGAACGTGTGCGCCAGCAGCTCGCACGCCTTCTTGGTCGCGGCGTAGGGGCTGACGGGCAGGTCGACCGGGTCGGTCTCGCGGAACGGGCCGTCGGCGCGGTCGCCGTAGACGCTGGAGCTGGAGGCGTAGACGAACCTCGGCCGCGGCTCGAGCCGGCAGGCGGCCTGCAAGAGATGCACGGTCCCCGTGACGTTCACGTCGGCATACGACGCTGGCCGCTCGATGCTCGGCCGGACCCCGGCCCGCGCCGCGAGGTGAACGATCGCGTCGGGGCGCGCGGCGCGCACCAGGCGCTCGACCCCCTCGCCGTCGCGGATGTCCAGCTCGACGAGCCGGAACCGCGGGCTCCGCATCGCCTCGGCGAGGTTCTGGCGCTTGGTCGCCTCGTCGTAGAACGGGTCGAAGTTGTCGACGGCCACGACCTCCCCGCCGTCGGCCAGGAGGCGATCGACCAGGTGCGAGCCGATGAAGCCGGCGCCTCCGGTGACGAGCGTCCGCAAGGTCAATCGCCCTCGGCCCGGGTCAGACGGACCCGTACAGGTAGGTGAGCAGGTGGCGGTTCTCGTCCTCGGCCGCCTGGTGGAGCAGCGTGACGACGTCGCCGACGGAGACCACGCCGACGACGACGCCGTCCTGGACGACCGGGAGTTGGCCGATCTTGTGGGCGCTCATCTGGCCCATCGCGTCGTGGACCGAGTCGTCGGGGTGGCAGGCGACCGGGTCGGGGGTCATGACGCGGTCGATCGGCTCGCCGCAGAAGCCCTCGCCCCGGCGGTGCAGGCCGTGGAGGACGTCGCGCTCGGTGAAGATGCCGACGAGCCTCCCCCGGCCGTCGACCACCGGCAAGGACCCGATGTCGTTCTCGACCAGCCGCGCCACCGCGTCGGCGACCGTCGCCCCCGTGCCGATCGTGACGACTTCTCGCCCCTTCTCCTTCAAGACGCCTCGCACCCGCATGACTCGTCCCCCCCGCGCGTGCCCGGGTCGATCGCCCGCATGCGACCGCGCATTGTGAATGAGGAAAGGCCGATGGGACCGCAGTCTCCTATCCTGGCGCGCGCCTCGGGCTTTTTCAAGTGGCCGAGGCGGCGAGCTGGGGTGCGCGCGGCGAAGGTCGGAGAGGGGAAGCGCCCCGGTGCGAGGATGACAGCGGCGCATCATCAGAGAGTTGGCGGTGGGACCAACTTCCTGGCCCGGGGAAAGACGTTGTCGACGCGGAATCCGCTCGAAAACGGGGCCGAATCGTGCGATGCTCGGGGATAATCGGCGAGGCCGTGACGATGGCCCAATCGTTGCGAAAGGGTGATGTGACGGACGCTGACACCAACCCCCCCGGAGGTCACCGCGATGCTGTGCCCCTCGCTGGTCTGCTCCCTGTTGCTGGGATTCGCCGACGGCGACGGCGCGCCGGCCGGCCCGTCGGCCGAGGTTCGCCGGGTGTACCAGGACGCCGCGGCGAAGGCCGGCCGCGACCCCGATGCCCACGTCCGACTCGCCCTCTGGTGCGAGCGCCGCGGGATGCAACCCGAACGCGTCCGCCACCTGGCCCTCGCCGTCCTGAACGACCCGGCCCACGTCACGGCGCGGGGCCTCCTCGGCTTCGTCCGCGACGGCCGGCGCTGGCTACGACCCGACGCGGTCGCCGACGCCGTCAAGGCGGATGAGTCGCTCTCGGCGACCCTGGCCGAGTATGAGGCGAAACGTGCCGCGACCCCCGGCACCGCCGAGGCGCAGTGGAAGCTGGCCCTCTGGTGCGAGAAGAACGGCCTGAAGGCGGAGTCCGTCGCCCACCTGACCGCCGTCACCCGGCTCGAACCCACCCGAGCCGCCGCCTGGAAGCGTCTGGGATGCGTCGTTTACGACGGCCGCTGGATGACCCCCGAGCAGCGCTCCACCGAGCGCGCCGAGGCCGAGGCCCAACGCAAAGCCGACCTGCACTACAAGGTCGTCCTCGAGCGCTACCGCCAGGCCCTCGCCGGCAAGGGCCTGGGCCGGCGCGCCGAGGCCGAGGAGGCCCTGGCCTCGCTGACCGACCCCCGGGCGGTGCGGATGATCTGGAAGGTCTTCGCGCTGGGCGGCCCCGCCGACCAGACCCGGGCCGTCCAGGTGCTGGGCCAGATCGAAGGGCCTGACGCCTCGCGCGGGCTGGCGATGCTGGCCGCGGCGGGCAAGTCGGCGGACGTCCGATCGGCGGCGATCCAGACGCTGAAGGGGCGCGACGCCCGCGAGCACGTCGGCATCTTGATCGCGCTCCTGAAGAAGCCGATCAAGTACGAGGTTCGGCCCGTCGGCGGCCCCGGCTCGCCGGGGGTCCTGTTCGTCGAGGGCGAGAAGCTCAACAGCCGCCGCTTCTACGCCCCGCCGCCCTTGCCGATGCTGCCGAACCTGCCGATCGACGGCGTCTCGGTCGATGCCTTCGGCCTCCCGGTCGTCTCGCTCCGGACGGGTGTGTCGAGTAGCGAAAAGGTCCCCTATGTTATCCCACAGAATCCCGCGCCGACCCCCGCGTTCGGCCAGATCCAGACGGACCTCCAGAAGGCCGGGCTCGGCGGCGTCTCCCGCCAACTCGGCGACGCGCGATCCGTGCAGCCGCTGCCGGGAGTCGTCCCGGGACAGACGATCTGGGCCTCGACGGACACCCAGGTGGACCTGAGGGTGCCGATCGGACAGATGATCGTCGAGGCGCAGAAGACTGCCGAGATGGCCGAACGCCAGCTGGAGCAAGACATCGCGGCGATCGACTCCCGAAACAAGGCCATCCGCGAGGACAACGACCGAATCCGGACCGCCTTGAAGGAGACGACCGGCAAGGATCTCGGCACCAAGCCCGAGGAATGGCTCGCCTGGTGGACCGACCAACAGGGCTACGCCTTCGACCCCCCCAAGCCTGCCCCGAAGCCGACCGTCGACGAGAGCGTGCCGCTGGCCTACCAACCCCAGCCCGTCCCGGTCGGTCTGGTGAACGGGCCGACCACGGTCACCGGGTGGAATTACCAGCACTCCTGCTTCGCCGGTGGGACCGAAATCAGGACGCTCGATGGCCGCCGCCCCATCGAGTCGATCCGCGTCGGCGACGTCCTCCTGACCGAGGATACGAGCACCGGCCGGCTCGCCTTCCAGCCCGTCCTCGCGATCTTCCACAACAAGCCGGCGCCAACCTTGCGGATCGCTCTTGGTAACGACGCTGTCGTCGCCACCGGCATCCACCGCTTCTGGGTCGCCGGCACCGGCTGGACGATGGCCCGCGACCTCAAGACCGGCGACCTCGTCCGCGTCGTCGGCGGCGTGGCGAGGGTCAAGGGCGTGACGCCCGAGAAGGTCCAGCCGGTCTTCAACCTCGAGGTCGCCTCGGGCCACGACTTCTTCGTCGGCAAGCTCGGCGCGCTCGCGCACGACAACAGCCTCGTCCGGCCCGTCGAACACCCCTTCGACGCCCCGGTGGCCACCGCCCGCGCGCAATGACCGGGAGACCCGGCCCCGCGTGGCCCATGGAGGTCGCCTCGCGGATGGCCTAGAATGGGGCCATCTTCAGCAACGGCGTCGAGGAGGACCGGCTCGCCTTCAACGCGGGCGCCGTCGCCCGGCACGGCTGTCGCGAAGGGCCCGGAGTCTGACCGTGCGCATCGTCCGCGTCCCGCTCCGCATCGCGACCTACGTCTGGACCTCGCCGACGACGCTGGTCGGCCTCACGGCGGGGATGCTGGCGCTGGGGACCGGGGGCAAGGCGCGGGTGCGTCGGGGGGTGATCGAGTTCCACGGCGGGTTCATCGGCTGGGCCTTCCGAGGGATCGGCCGGGTCGCGATCCACCCAGGCGCGATGACCCTCGGCCACGTCATCCTCGGCGACGACCCGGCGTTCCTCGACGAGGTCCGCGACCACGAGCACGTCCACGTCCGCCAGGCCGAGCGCTGGGGGCCGTTCTTCGTGCCCGCCTACCTCCTCGCCAGCCTCTATGCCGCCGCCCGCGGCCGCGACGCCTACCGCCACAACTGGTTCGAGCGCGAGGCGTTCGGCGACTTCGAGCGGGGCCGCTGATGGGCCTCGATTCCTGGAGGGCGTGTGAGGCACGCCGAACCCTCGCGCCGACGAGGTCGGCGTGTTTCACACGCCCTGCGACCTAACCGTCCCCAGCCGCGGTGCCCGGCTTGTCCGCGGTCCGGTCGAGCAGGACGGCGACGGTCATGTCGCCGAGGACGTTGGAGGTGGTGCGGCAGCGGTCGAGGAACCAGTCGATCGTCAGGAGCAGCGGCAAGCTCTGGGCGGGGATGCCGACGGCGGCGAAGATCAACGGGAGCGTGACGAAGCTCCCCGATGGGATGCCGCCGGCGCCGACGCTGGCGACGAGGGTGGTCAACACGATGACGACCTGGGCCGCCAGGCCGAGCTTCTCCCCCATCGCCTGTGCGAAGAAGAGGGCGGCGGCGGCCTGGTAGAGGGCGGTGCCGTCGTTGTTGAAGTTGGTGCCGACGCAGGCCGCGAGCTGGCTCGACGCCCGCGAGACGCCGAGCTTGCCGGTCAGGGCCCGGAGGGTGATCGGCATCGTCGCGGCGGTGCTGGAGGTGCTGAACGTCCCGGCGATCACGTCCGCCGCCCCGGCCAGGAACCGCGTCGGCGACATCCGCGCGAAGATGGCGAGCTGCCCGAGATACCACAAGAGCTGGCACGACAGCCCCGCCAGGACGACGACGATGAACCAGCCGAGGTTGATGAACAGCTCGAACCCCTCGCGGGCGATGCTCAAGGCGACCGTCCCGAAGACGGCGAACGGCACCAGCGCCACGACCCAGAGCAGGACGCGCATCAACAGCTCGAAGCCGACCGTCAGGAGGTCGACCACCGCCTTGTACGCCTCTTCGCCGCGGGCGCGCTGCTCGTCGCGGATCTTCGCCAGGCCGATGCCGAGGGCCACGGTCAGGAGCACGAGTTGCGCCAGGTTGTTCTGCGCGAAGGCGTCGCCGACGCTCTTCGGCACCAGCTCCAGCAGGACATCGCTCACCGACTTCGGCTCCGGCAACTGCTTGAGCGCGGGGGCCTTGAGCAGGACGTTGATCAGCTTCGCCGGCGCGCCCGAGGCGCCCGCCGTGCCGCCCAGGGCCTTGCCGACGCCGGGCTTCAGGAGGTTCGACAGCACGAGGCCGAAGACCATGGCCACGAGGGTGTTGATGAGGTAGTACACCATCATCCGCGCCCCCTGGCGGCCGTGGACCTCGTTGGTCACGATCGCGCTGAGGATCGCCAGCACAACCAAGGGCGCCGCCAGCGCGCCGAGGGCCCGGATGATGAGCGTCGGCGCCAGGTCGAGCCCGATGGCCAGGACCCGCAACGCCCCCATCGCAGGCCCGGGCAGGCCGGCGACCCGGCGCGCATCGATCCCGAGGCCGAGCCCGACGGGAATCGCGAGGACGACGGCGAGGATGACCCAGACATATAAAGGTAGGCCGCCCGGACGGCTCTCGGGCTCGTCGTGGACGGGAGGTTGCTCGGGCATCGGCCCGACGTCGGCGGTGCTCATGCGGCGGCCTCGGGGGTGTCGGCTCGGCGTCGCGCCCGCCCTGGCGTCGCGGGCGACCGATTGTAACGACCGCCGGGCCGAAAATCAGGCCACCAGGCCGATCCGACGCCCCTGGATCTTGCGGACGAGGTCGGTGGTGCTCAGGCCGTCGAGCCTCGGGCAGATCACGACCCGACCCCCCGATCCCTCGATCAGCTCGCGGCCGACGACCGTCTCGGGCGTGTAATCCCCCCCCTTGACCAGCACGTCGGGCCGCAACGCCTCCAAGAGCGCGAGCGGCGTGTCGTCGTCGAACAGCACGATCAGGTCCACGAACGGGTAGAGCGCGAGCATATACGCGCGCTGGTCGGCGTCGACGAACGGCCGTTCCGACCCCTTGAGCCGGCGGATCGACTCGTCGGTGTTGAGCCCCAGCACGAGGAAGTCCCCCCGCGACCGCGCGTACTGGAGCAAGAACGCATGCCCATAATGGAGGATGTCGAAGCAGCCATTCGTGAACACGACCTTCCCGCCGCCGGCCCGGACCTCGGCGACCCGCGCGACGGCGCGGGCGAGGTCGACGACCTTGCGCGACCGCCCGCCGCGCTCGGCGGCCTCGTCGAGCAGGTGGCCGAGCGACAGGACGCCGACGCCGAGCTGTCGCACGACCGCCCGGCCGGCCAGGTTCGCGACCGCACAGGACGACTCCAGGTCGATCCCCGACGCCAATGCGATCGCCAGGCTCGCCGCCACCGCGTCGCCGGCGCCTGTCACGTCGAAGACGGCCACCGGAACCGTCGGTACGTGGACATGAGAGAGGCCGTCGTCTCCTCGACGGAAGAGCGAGATGCCCGCGCTCTCGCGGGTCACGGCCAGCGCGGCGCCCCGGGTCTCGGCGACGATCCTGGCCGCTGCGGCCTCGAGGTCGGCGTCCGTCTCGATCGGCAAATCGGCGGCGATCGACGCCTCGCGCAGGTTCGGCGTCAACACCGTCGCCCCGGCGTAGCGGCGATAGTCGCGTCCATTCGGGTCGACCACGACCGGCACGCCGCGCTCGTGGGCGACGTCGAGCACCGCGGCGATGACCTCGGGCCCGAGCACGCCCTTGCCGTAGTCCTCGAGGATGATCGCGTCGGCCCACTCCGCCGCGTCCCGAGCACGTTCCATCAACATCTCCAGCGCCATGCCTGTCACCGGCCCGCGGCGCTCGCGGTCGACGCGCAAGAGTTGCTGGTTGTGGGCCACGAGCCGGGTCTTGACCGTCGTCGGGCGGTCCGGGTCGGAGACGAGGGCGTCGGCGTCGCGGCGACGGCCCGCGAGCAGGGCGCGGACCTCGGCCCCGGCCTCGTCGTCGCCGACGACGCCGACGAGCCGGACGGCCGCCCCGAGATCGATCGCCTTCATCGCCACGTTGGCCGCCCCGCCGAGCACGGCCGAATCGTCCTGGACCTCCAGCACCTGGATCGGCCCCTCCGGGCTCAGCCGGTCGACCTTCCCCCGCGTGTATCGGTCGAGCATCACGTCGCCGACGACCGCCATCCGGCACGGCCGGAGCGCCTCGACCAACGCCACGAGGTCCGCGTCCTTGCGGTCGTCCATACTCATGCCCCCGATCCCTGGATTCCTTATGAGCCTGGCACGCCCGGATTCGTCAACGTCTCGGTCGGGTGGCACGCCCTGAGTCCGCGAAGG
>DASZMJ010000363.1:0-6794 GCA_035551935.1 Isosphaeraceae bacterium | reverse complement strand
GTCTCGACCCCGGCCGGCATTCCGAACGCTTGAGACTGGATTGCCTGGAAGACTCGCCCTTGGTAGGGCGGGCACCGTCCGCCGATCCCCAGACGCTGCAAGGGAATCGGGCTGGGGTCGAGACGACCCCAGCCACCCGTCCGCCAACTGGCGCTGGGGAGGGTCCGCTACCAACGCCGCTGGTGGCTCGAACCTCGCGAATTGGGGTTCGACTCTGACCTCACCCCCGGCTAATATCAACGGTATTAACGCTTATTCATTGATGACGTGGTCGGAAGGGGAAAAGGGGGACAAAGGGGAAAAGGGGGACATAGCGAATATTGACAGATGTCACAGACCGGCGACCAAAGTCACACATCTGTCAATATTCGCTATGTCCCCCTTTTCCTGTCAATATTCGCTATGTCCCCCTTTTCCTTTGTGTCCCCCTTTTCCTTTTCTGTCCCCCTTTTCCTTTTCGAACCGACGATCGACTGGCTCCTGGAGCACCAGGACGAGGTGCAGCACTATTACCACCAGCTCGGGCTTGAGGGGGAGCTCTGAGCCGCCCGTTCACACCCGGGACCCCACCCCATGATCGACCCGTCCGCCTTCATCGCCCGCGGCGCCGTCGTGCTGGGCGACGTCCACCTCGGCCGCGACGCGAGCGTCTGGTACAACGCGGTGGTCCGGGGCGACGCCGAACGCATCGACATCGGCGACGAGACGAACCTCCAGGACCTCTCGATGGTCCACGCCGACCCGGGCGTCCCCTGCGTCGTCGGCCGCCGGGTCACGGTGGGACACCGGGCGATCCTCCACGGCTGCACCGTCGAGGACGACTGCATGATCGGCATGGGCGCGATCCTCCTGAACGGCGTCCGCGTCGGGACCGGCTCGGTCGTCGGCGCCGGCGCGTTGCTCGTCGAGGGCATGCAGGTCCCGCCCGGCATGCTGGTGCTCGGCGTGCCGGGGAAGGTCGTGCGGCCGGTCGTCGAGGCGATGCGGGCGCGGAACGACCTGGCCTGGCGGCATTACGTCGTCGAGGCGAAGAAGCACCGCGCCGGCGACTTCCCGATCCTGGCGGCGACGTGACCGGCGGGCGTCGGCCCGGTCATTCGCCGCGGCACCCCCGACCCCCTAGAATGCAACGGGAGAGGGCCGTCCATCGGAGAGAGACCTATGCGATACCTCCTCGGCGCCAGGGTGCGGCCGGAGCGTCGGGAAGAGTTGTTGCGGGCGCTGGAGGGAGGGACCTTCGGCGCGGGGTTCCCGTACGGCGACCTGGGCGAGCTACTCTGCGAGGGGCGGGTGGACGACTCGGGCACGATCCGCTGGGTCGAGGTCTGCTACTGCCGGGAGTATTACGGCGTGGCCATGGTGGAGGAGCTCCCCTACCTGGAGGAGTACCTGACCGACATCGAGGTGGCCGACGCCCGGAGCCCGGGGGCGTGCAAGGGCTATCCCGAGTGCAACGACTGCGACTGCACCCGCAAGGTGCGGTTCGAGGGCGTGCCGCTGCTGGAGCACCTCCGGCGCACCGCCGCCGGGGGGCCCGACGAGGGCCGGGTCTTCGATAGGCCGACCCGCTGGCTCGGCTGGCGAGGGCAGGTCGTCCCCGAGGAGGCCCGGAGGAACCGGGCGGTCGGGCACGACGCCGGCTGAGATCGCCGTGCCGGCAGGCCCACGCACCCCTCATGCCTCGAAGGCCGATGGGTGGATCTCCGGCATGTAGCCCGCGCGGATCGCGGCCACGGTCGATTTCGGGGTCAGGACCGTTACCGACGTGCCCCGGGGGCGTGACCGTCGCCGGTGGTAGCCGCCCGGGGACCAGTGCAGGAGGGCGCCGCCCAGGACGAGGAGGGGGTCTCCATCGGGCCCGTCCCGCGTGACGAACACGCCGTCGGGCAGCGCGTCGAGGCTCGACGTGTCGGTGAGCTTCGAGCGCCCCGGGCCGACCCGCTCGGCGTGGAGGCGGTCGTCCATCATCCCCGCCGTGATCGCCTCGGGACGGACGCCGGGGAGGTTGCCGGTGGCCCAGGCGTCGCGGAAGGCGAGGTAGCGGGCGCGGCGGCACTCGAAGCAGGGGCGATGGCCGGCGGCCAGGCCCGTGGCCTCGTCGAGGAAGAAGAGCTCGGTGTAGCGGTTCGGGGCCATGACCGTCCGTCGTCGCCCGCGGAACTCCAGGACGCAGATCAGCCAGCGCCGGACTTGCCAGGGTCGGCGGATGCGGCCGTCGGCGTCATGGAGGACGCCCCGGTTGCCCATCATCGTCCCCCGCGCCGGCACGGCGACGATCGCCCCGGCCGGCGTGACCCGGTTCTGCCTCGGCATCGAGCCCGCCCTCCCGGGCCCATCCTACACGAAGCGGCGGGCCGGGGTCACATGACGGTGAAGTAGTTGCCGACCGCGATGTCGAAGTACTCGGGCCTCAGCTCCAACGGCAGGTCATTATAGACGCAATAGTTGCGGACCTGGAGCAACAGGTCGCGGGGCTGGCAGCAACGGAACGGGCGGTTGACGCTCCGGTAGTGGCGTTCGATGAGGTCGTCGAGCGCGGCGTCGTCGAGGGCCTCGAACCCGAGCTTCGGCGCGAAGATGGCGAACATGCGGCGGAAGATCGCCTCGGACGGGTCGGCGGCGTTGATCTTGTAGGGGATCCGGCGGAGGAACGCCTCGTCGACGAGATGCTTGGGCTCGAGGTTCGTCGAGAAGAGGATGAGCTGGTCGAACGGCACGCGGATCGTCTTGCCGTTGGCCAGTCGGAGGAAGTCGTACCGCTTCTCCAGGGGGACGATCCAGCGGTTCAGGAGCTCGATCGGCGGCATCCGCTGGCGGCCGAAGTCGTCGATCAGGAAGGTGCCGTTGTTGCTCTTCATCTGGAGCGGCGCCTCGCTGATCTTGGTGATCGGGTCGTAATAGATCTCGAGGTTCTCCATCGTCAGCTCGCCGCCGGCGATGAGCGTCGGCCGGCGGACCTCGACCCAGCGGCCGTCGACGTCGTCGTCGCGCAACAGGCCCGACCGCGCCGCGCCGACGGGCTCGTGGTTGGCCGGGTCGAAGAGCTTGATGATCTGCCCCTCGGCGTTGATGACGCGGGGGATCCAGACCGTCGTGCCGAAGCAGCGCGTGATCCGCTCGGCGATGCTGGTCTTGCCGTTGCCGGGGTAGCCGTAGAGGAACATGCCGCGGCCGGAGTTGATCGCCGGGCCGAGCATGGAGAACATCTCCTCGGAGATCAAGAGGTCGCTGAAGGCGCGGCGGAGGTCGGCCTCCTTGGGGTGCTCGTCGGCGATCGTCTGCGCGCCGACGGAGGCGACGTAGTCGGCGAACGGCACCGGCGCCGTGCCGACGTAGGCGCACTCCTCGGCGTAGACCTTGGCGCGGGCGCGGCCGGTGTCGGTCAGGGTGTAGTAATAGTCGTTGGCCGTCGCGGCGTTGGTGTAGGCGACGACCTGCCGGTTCTTGAGGTCGCGGAGGAAGTCGGGGAACGGGCCGAACGGCAGGCCCAGCTCGTCGGCGACCCGACGGCCGCTCGCCGTGCCGATGGCCAGCAGGAACTTCAGGATCAACGCCTCGACCTGCCCCGGGCTCAGGCCCGCCTCGGCGAAGTCGCGCACCGGCTTCGGCCGGAACGGCGCCTTCTTGTCCAGCTCGATCGACGGCAAGGTGCTCGGCGCGGCGATGCTCATTGGCGGCCCTTCCCCCTCCCCCCCTCTCCCCATGGGAGAGGGAATCGGATCCTGACGATTACCTAGCTCGCCCCGCGCCCTGCGTCAAACCGCGAGCGAGGCCGCCAGGGCCTCGGCGACCTCGGGCGGCACCGCGACGACGAACCGGCGCGAGCCGGGGCCCGTCGGCTCGACGCGGACCCACCACGAGCCGGCCGGGAGCCGGTCGGCGACGCGGTCGGCCCACTCGACGAGGCAGACGCCGCCGGCGTCCCAGTAATCGGCGGCGCCGAGGGCGTCGAACTGCTCGGGCGAGCCGAGCCGATACGCGTCGAAGTGGTAGACGGGCGGGCTGGCCTCATATTCGTGGATCAGCACGAACGTCGGGCTGGCGATCGCCGCCGGGTCGGCCCCCAGCGCCTCGGCGATTGCCCGCGTCAGCCGCGTCTTGCCGGCGCCCAGCGGCCCGACGAGGCCGATGACCGTCCCCGGCCCGGCCACCCTCGCCAGCGCCCGGCCGAGCCGCTCCGTGCCGGCCTCGTCCGCCGCGTCGATGGCCAGGCCCGACTCCGACCGTTCCACCCTCATCGCCCGGAGCCCCTCAGCAGGCCAGATGGTCGAACCCGAGGGGCCGGATCGTCGCCTCGGCGCCGTCGGCCGAGCGGAGCCGCAGGCCGGGGCGGTCGGAAACGGTGCCGAGGCGACGCAAAGCGTCGCAGCCCGCCGGCGGCGCGGCGAGGAGGCGGTCGGCGTCGCCGGGGGCGACGGCCAGCAGCAGCTCGAAGTCCTCGCCGTCGTGCAACGCGTGCTCCAGCGGCGACCGGCCGTCGTCGCGCGCCATCGCGACCGCGTCCTCATGGACCGGGACCGCCCCCTCGTCGAGCACGGCGCCCAGGCCGCCGCTCTCAACCAGGACGTGGCCGAGGTCGGCGGCGAGGCCGTCGGAGATGTCGATCATGGCGTGGATGTCGACGAGTTCGTGGATCGCGAGCGCCTCGGCGACCCTCGGCCGAGGGCGCAGGTGCCGGCCGAGCAGGCTGCCACCGAGCGGGCCGGTGACGAGCAAGGCGTCCCCCGGCCGGGCCCCCGAGCGCCGGACGGCGCCCCGCGCGGTGGCCGCGCCGACGACCGTCACGCAGACGACCAGCGGGCCGTCCCAGGCGTTCGTGTCGCCGCCCGCCAGCGCGACCTCGAACCGCTCGGCCAGCGGCCGCATCCCCTCCCAGAGTCCCCGGGCGATCGCGCCCGCTTCGTCCTTCGGCAGCGCCACCGCCACGAATGCCGCGACCGGCCGCCCGGCCATCGCGGCGATGTCCGAGAGGTTCACCCCCAGCGCCTTGCGCCCGACCTCCGCCGCCGAGGCCGAACCGAGCCGGAAATGCCGCCCGTCCATGAGCATGTCGGTCGTCACCAACGCCTCGACCGCGCCGCCGAAGCGGATCGCGGCGCAGTCGTCGCCGATGCCCAGCGGCACCGCCCCGTGCGCCGCCGCCCTCCTCCTCAGCCAGTCGATCACGCCGAATTCCGATTCCATCCAGCCCGCTCGCCCCGGCCATGCCGGCGGTGAGAGTCGAACCCACACGAGGGTGTCCCCTCAGACATACTCCCGCGAATCCTGTCTCATTGGCTCATGACGGGCTGCAGGGTGGTGAGATCAGCAGTCCGATCATCGCCCCCAGCAGGCCCTTCCCGCGGGCCCGGACGTCGTGGATGAACTCGAAGGACCCCAGATACAGCGGCAGCTTCATGCCCGCCAGCGGGTCCTTCGCCAGCACGCCTTCCGCCACCGCCCACGAGAAGAAGCGGAAGGCGTGCCGCCGGGCGTTGTATCCGGTCGAGCCTCTCGAAGGCGTGCACCGGCAGGCGGCCGCATTCCTCGGCCAGCTTCGGGCCGAAGAACAGGTATTGCTTATGCGTTTCCTCGCCGACATGCAGCGACGACCAGGCCAGGAACGCCTCGATCACGTCGGCCACCCGCGCCTTGGGCGATTCCGGGGCGACGGCCCGCGTCGCCATCAGCTCGTGGAACTCCCGCTCGGCTTCGGCCTCGTCGCGACAGGGCGGCACCTTCATGCCGGCGATGGTCGCCATGTACCAGCCGGTCGCTTCCCGGAGCCACACCTTGTTTGGGCGGGGCATGGTGCACCCTGAATGGTGCAATGTTTGGTGCATCCGGCGGGAGGACTCGCCGTAAGTCCTTAGTTTTCTAGTATGCCCGGCAGGACTTGAACCTGCATCCTTTAACTCCGGAGGGTAAGGCAAGGGTGTTTTGGGTGCATGGCTGTTGCCGGGCAATTGCATGGAAATTCCTCTCCAGCAAGGAATTCCGTCGGATTGCATCCGGCAGGTGCATTGGCCTTGCGAGGGCATTGCGTGGCCCATGCCGACCCAGAAATGACCCATGTCGTCGGGCTTATGAGATCGTCTCCTAACCCTCTCTGCACCTGCCCGAAGGGATTGCAACCTCCGACGTGACAGACGGCCCAAAATGGCAGGGCGAAAGCCGCGTAACTCCCTGTCATTCTTGCAATCCTACACGCCCGGGCCGGCTTTGCAAGGCCTCTCATTGCATTGCGAATTACCGCCGAGAATCGCGGTATTGGAAGGCCGGATCCGGTAGTCATCCGGTAGTCCGGGGGCGGGCGACGAGAACCCGGCGGTTCCCGCCGTCGGACGTGTTGGGCGGGCCAGGTCGCCGGCGCCTGTGCGAATCTCGACTCGCCCCGGCGAGGCCGGTGTCGGAGAGCGAAACCCGTCGATCCTCGCTATCGGTGCGTGAGTCGCAATGGAACAGGAGACCGGCGTAAGGTGCCCCGCACCCGTGCCAAATAGGGTCTCTCGGCGGGCGAGCATTCGGGCATGGCGGAGGCAGCCTGGTCGGCGGCCGGGGGCATGGGTCAGGGGGTGGACCCTATAACAGCGCGAGGTCTAAGCGGGTCCGCAAAAGAGAATTCACAAGACCGATCTCAGCCAGAACTCCTCGGACCGGACTCCTGCCTTCCATAGGGCGTCCTCCGGCGAGAGGCCGTAGAGGTGGCGAAGGAAGCGATCCACTTGCTCGTCGATCGACCCATACTGCCGATTCCCGCAGACCTCCGCCTTGGCGTGGCCCCACAGGTGGTCCATCGGGTTGAGCTTCGGGCA
>DASZMJ010000362.1:0-4197 GCA_035551935.1 Isosphaeraceae bacterium | reverse complement strand
CGGCCGGCGTTGTAGATGACGTAATCGGGCCTGCCGAACGTCGCCAGCTCGGCGCGGGTCGGGCGGATGAGCATCGTGTGCATGAACAGGGCGTGATACGGGCGCTCGCCGATGACGCGGACCTTGATCCGGTGCGCGGGGTCCCAGCCGGCGAAGCCGTCGAAGCAGTAGAGGCGCTCGCGGGTGTTGAGGTAGTCGACGGCCCGCTCGCGGTTGATGTCGAACGACATCGGCGCGAGCGGGGTGTTGACCGGGCCCCACCAGACGTCGGCCTCGGACTCGGGGCGGCGGACGATCCGCTTGTCCTTGGGCGAGCGGCCGGTCTTCGCGCCCGAGTAGGCGACCAGGGCCCCGCCGTTGGCGATCCGGCTCCGGCCGTCGAAGCGGATCGCGTCGGCGTAGAGGTCGGCCGGCGGCATGTTCCGGCGGACGTCGGCGACGGTGATGTCGTGCGCGGCGAGCGAGAATCCGGCGTCGGGCATCGGTCGGTATCCCGGGGGCGTGGGGGGCCCGGCCGCGTTCGCGCGGGCCCCGCGATTGTACGAAATCGCCCCCCGGGACGTCGAAGCCCGGCCCGGCTCAGCGATAGCGGCGGAAGAGCCAGCCGCGACGGCGGGCGGGGAAGGTCGTCGTGGTCATCGTCCGCGGCGGGGCGCTGTAGTTGGTCGAGAAGGCGCCGAGGCCCCGCGTGTTGCCCAGGTACGGGGTCGTGCCGATCCCGCCCCGGGGCGCGAAGGCCGGCAGGACGGCGCGGGGGTCGCCGCGCTGCACGGTATAGGCCGGGGCCGGCACGGGTTGGGAGTAGACGGTCTGCTGGGCCGAGGCCGGTGCCGCCTCGAGCCCCGCCACGACCGCGAACGCGGCCAGGGCCGAAGGTGTCAGGATGCGTCGCATGGTGGTCCTCCTTGGTTGGGCCGATCGATCGGACGGCCTGGGGGGAATTGTACCCCGGCGGCGCGATCCGCCTACCCCTTTGGTTCCTTGCACACGTATCCCATTTGTGCCACAATCGGAACAGACACTCGGAGGAACATGACATGGCCCAGACGAAGAAGGCCGGCAGGGCGGATCGGGCGAAGACGGGCATGATCCGGGCGCGGATCGATCCCGACCTGAAGGCCAGGGCCGAGGCCGTCCTCGGCGACCTCGGCCTCAAGGCGAGCGATGCCATCCGCCTCTTCTACACGCAGATCACCCTGTCGGACGGCCTGCCGTTCGACGTCCGCATCCCCAACGCCGAGACCCGCAAGGCCATCCGCGACGCCAGGGCCGGCAAGGGCCTGAACCACTACTCGAGCGCCGCCGAGATGTTCAAGAAGATGGGCCTCTGACGTGGCCAGGCGGAAGCCCAAGCCCAGGGTCGACGACGACCCCGCACCACCACCTCTGGTACCGAGCCCGACGACCCGTTTCGAACGGGACGTGGCGCGGATGAAGAAGCGCGGCCGGGATATGGGGCGGTTCCGGACTGTCATCGAAGCCCTGTGCTCGCGTCAGTCCCTGCCCCTGAACTCCGCGATCATGTCCTGACCGGCGAGTGGAAGGGCTGTCGGGACTGCCACGTCTCGCCCGACTGGATCATCATCTACGAGCGGACCGAGAGCCGCCTGATCCTCTACCGGACGGGCACGCACGCGGACCTGTTCGAGTAGGGGCCGGACATCACTTCGCCGGCCGAGGTGGCCGGTGGGTCAGCGCGTAGCGATACCACTTCAGATAGAGCGGCAGCCACGCCCGCAGCCTGAACCGCGACTGCCCGGCCGAGCGGTCGCGCCAGGTCGAGGGGACCTCGGTGATCCGCCGGCCCCGTGCGTAGGCCTTGGCGGTGATCTCCAGCGAATACTCGAACCCGCCCGTGCTCTCGATCGGGGTTTCGAGCAGGATGGAACGCCGGTAGGCGCGGAAGGCGTTCGTCGCGTCGTGGGTCGGCAGGCCGGAGAGCCAGTGCAGGGAGATCCCCGCGGCCCGCGAGAGGAGCTTCTTGAGCGCCGGCCCGCCGATCTGTTGGCCGCCCTTCATGTAGCGTGAGGCGCAGACGATGTCATAACCTTCATTGTGGATGAGCTCGACCATCCGCGGGACGATGGAGACATCGTCGGAGAGGTCGGCCATCGTCACGATCACGACCTCGGCCTCCGTCGCGGCGATCCCGGCGCGGACGGCATTCAGCACGCCCCGGCCGATCGTGTTCTTCACCAGCTCGACCCACGGATACCGCGGCTGCAAGGCGCGGACGGCCGGGACGGTGTCGTCCTCGTCGAAGTCGTAGACGACCAGAACGCGCTTCGGCAGCGGGACGTTGCGGTCGATCTCCTCGATCGCGCGGCCGACGTTGGCGCCCTCGTTGTAGACGGGCATCACGAAGTCGACGGCGGGGGCCGGCTCGCTCATATCCCGCCGGCCTCGATCTGGGCCTTGATCCAGGGGATGATCTCGTCGAGCGCCTCGGAGAGGCTCGTCGAGGCCTCGAACCCGAGCACGCGCCGCGCCTTCTCGACCGAGGGGACGCGCCGCTGCACATCGTAGCTAAAGGGCTTATCCGAGACGTGGCGGAACGGCTCGTCGCCGCGGACCTTCTTCCAGATCAGCCCGGCCAGCTCGAGCACGGTCGTCGACTCGGCGGTCGAGAGGTTGAAGTCTTCATTCGTCGCGGCGGGCGACTCGATCGCCAGCCGGATGCCCCGGGCGAGGTCGCCGCCGTAGGTGTAGTGGCGGACCTGGGCGCCGTCGCCGAGGATGTGGAGCGGGTCCTGCCCTTTCAGCACCTTCTGGGCGAGGTCGGGGACGACGTGGCTCATCGCGAGCTTGACGTTGCCCGAGAGGATTTCCTTGTCGACCAGCGCCCGCTTCTCGCCCACGCCGATGCAGTTGAACGGCCGGCAGATCGTGTACGGGAGCTTGTATTGTTCCCATGCCCCCTGGGCGAAATACTCGGTCGCGAGCTTCTGGAAGCCGTAGGTCGACCGCGGCGGCGGGCAGCGCCGTTCTTCGCCCTCGGGCGTCGGGTAGGCGGCCGTGCTCTCGAAGACCATCGACGACGAGATGACCGTGATCTTTTTCAGACGAGCATTCTTGTGCGCCCAGATCGCGGCGTCGAAGGCCGAGGCGGTGATCCGCTCGTTCTCGGCGATCAGGTCGTACGCCAGCTCATGAAAGAGCGAGATCCCGCCGATGATCGCGGCGGCGGCGACGAAGTGGTCGCAGTCGGCGAGCAGCTCCTTGAGCAAGGCCACATCCTTCGCGTCGCCGGCCACGCCGCGGAACTTCGGATCGTCGTCGGAGCCGCGGCCGAGCGGGCCGTATTTCGAGAAGTTGTCGAGGCCGACGACCTCGTGCCCGGCCGCGAGCAGCTCCTCGACGAGGTAGCCGGCAATGAACCCGGCCGAGCCGGTGACGAGCGTCTTCACGCGAGCGACGCACCCTTCCCGTAGATGTTCCAGATGTCGACGACCGGCTTGCCCTCGGGCAGCTCCAGGCCGCGATACTCGCGGTGCGGCGCGGCGACGATGAGGATGTCGGCGCGGTCGAGCACCTCGGCGAGCGGATGGAACGAGGGGTCTTTGATATAGACGTCGGTGCAGAGGACGCCGGCCGCCTCGTATTCGAGGATCTTGCGGAGCTTGTACGAGAGGCTCTCGCGCGGGTCGTCGCTGTCGGCCTTGAACGCCATGCCGAGCAGGCCGACGCGCATCGAGGACAGGTCGTGCTTCCGCTTGAGGTGGCGGACGATGAAGTTGGGCAGGCCCTCGTTGACGAGCATCGCGGCGTGGCCGAGCTCGAAGGCGTTGCCCGTCGCCGCGGCGAGCTGCATCGTGTCCTTGAACAGGCACGGCCCGGCCGCGAACCCCGCGCGGGGTAACCCGGACATCCGCGGGTAGTCGCGGGTCGTGGCCTCGTAGATCCGGTAGAAGTCGAGCCCGTGGTCGGCCGCGATCATGAAGAACTGGTTGGCCGTGGCGAACTGGATGTACCGCCAGGCGTTGGTGAAGACCTTCGTCAGCTCGGCCTCGATCGGCGAGAGCCGGATGATCGACGCGGCGATCCGGCCGAAGAGGTCGGCGGCCATCGCCTCGGCCCGCGGGTCGCAGCCCGAGACGATCTGCGGGAGCGACGAGAGCTCCTCCATCGCCCGCCCCTCGGCCACCCGCTCGGGGCAGAAGGCGACCGAGATCTCCTTGCCCGACGCCGCGATCAGGT
>DASZMJ010000361.1:0-4909 GCA_035551935.1 Isosphaeraceae bacterium | reverse complement strand
CCGGTCGCGCGGAGGGCAAGTTGCTGCAAACACCGCGCCGATCGGTCAGCGGGCGTCGGCCTCGAAGAAGGCGACGGCCTCGCGGATGGCGGGCAGCAGGAAGCCGGCGGCGGAGTAGTGGCCGCAGTCGTACCAGTGGATCGGCGGCCGGCCGGCCTTCTCCCACAAGGCGCGGGCCGAGGCCGGCGGGATCACCTCGTCGGTCCGGCCGGCCATCATCAGGACGCGCTTGCCGACGAGCCGATCGGCGTACGTCAAGGGGTCGAGCGGTTCGGTGACGGCGCGGAGGTCGCCCTTGGTCAGGCCGGCGTCGATCCAGCGTTGCCGGGCGCGGCGGGCGGCGGGCTCGGGCATGTTCCAGAGGATCTCCGCGAGGTCGCCCCCGGCCAGCAGGATGACCGCCGACCGGATCGCCGGGTCGGCCGCGGCGGCGTCGGCCGCGACGATCCCGCCGAGGCTGATGCCGGCCACGCCGATCCGTTCCGGGTCGACCTCCGGCCGCCCCGCCAGCCACGCCGCCGCGCGGCGGACGTCGCAGACCCCTTGCCGCATCGCGCCGACGGAACGCTTCACATCATCCGACAGGAACCGCTTCGACGTCCCCTTCGGCCGCCGATTGCCGTAGTACGGCAACTGCACGAACAACGCCGCCACCCCCCGGTCCGCCAGCCGCGCCGCCAGGTAGCGCGACAGCGCGAAGTCGGCCCCCAGGATGTGCAGCACGACCACCGCCGGCCGCCGCCCCGCGACGCTCGGCCGGAAATACTCGGCGTGGACCGTGTCGTTCTCGTCGTCGACCGCGTCGATCGGCGACGGGAACCGCAGCTTCGATACCGTGTAACGCTCGGTCGTCCGGATCGGCTCCAGCTCGTAGACGAAGGTCCCCTCCTTGAGCCGGAAGACCTCCGGCACCGCCGCCTCGGCCGCGGTCGGCTTGAAGCTCGCCTCGCCGCGCTCGATCGCCCCGATCGCCAGCGCGACCAGCCAGGGCGCCGCGGGGCTCATCGGCCCGACTCGCGGCGGGCGCGGGCGAAGACGGCGAGCATCAGGCGGCCGATGTCGTCGCGGCGCTCGTCGTACTTGGCCGCTTCATAGGCGCCGCCGTCGTAGATCTTCGGGTCGAGGTAGGGCATCGCCAGCCGCAATGCCGCGCCGCGGACGGTCGGGCACTCGGTGTCGGCCTCGCCGCAGACCATCAACGCGGCGAACCCCGAATGCGGGTGGCTCGCGTCGTCGTAGCGCTTCGAGAACTCCTTCGCCTCCATGCCCGGCGCGCCGGAGCTGCCCCATCGGATCGTGTACGACGGGTTGGCGGTCGCCGGCTCGCCCCTCGGGGCCTCGGCCCCGGTCGGCTCGACCTCGACGCCGATGGCGCGCAGGGTCCGGATCGTCCGCGGGTTGACGGCCGTCGGCTTCGTGCCGCCGCTGTGGAAGCGGACCTCGGGCATGCCGTAATAGGCCGCGGCGATGTTCCCCCACGTCGCCCCGAGCACGCTCCGCCGCGTGTTGCCCGTGCAGATGACGATGACGTGCAGCGGTTCGCCCGGCCGATACTGCTTCGCGATCCAGTCGGCCAGCCGCTCGCCGGCGGCGCGGTGGGGCTCGTCGATGAGGTCGAAGGTGGTCGTCAGGTAGTCGGCGTGCTCCCGGACCTTCGGCAAGAGCCGCGCCCGCGATCCGGGCACGTCCTCCGCGACGATCCGCCGCAACTCCCCGTCGTCGAGCCGGCCGTCGGGCCCGGCGAGCCGGCTGAACTCCGCGGGTTCCATCAGGCCCTCGATCCCGTCGCTCGTCAGGACATGCGCCTTGCCCAGCGCCTTCGACAGCGCCCCCTTGGCCTTCTCGTCGTTGCGCGGGTCGGCCGCCGCGACCGTCCCGTGCCGCTGCACGACCCAGAGCGCCCGGACCAACGGCCCCGGGTCGTCCCCGGCCGGGCCGAAGCCCGCCGCCGCGCCCGCCGTCAGGCCCGCCAGCGCGACGCCGGCCAGCCGCCATCGAGGTCGTCGCATCGCTCGCATCTCCTCGTTCGTCGCAGGCACGCCCCGCGTGCCGTCCGCCTCCCCACCCGTTCTTGCGGACGGCACGCGGAGCGTGCCTGCTACTTGATCGCCGTGATGTTCACGCTCAACAGGTGTTCGAGGCCCGGCGGGGGGGTGGCACCGGAGGTCTCGACCATGGCGCGGGCGGCCTCGGGGTGGCGATCGACGGCGACCTCGCGGAAGCCGGCGCGGCGGAGGCGGGCGACGTAGTCGTCGAGGACCAAGGCGCCGCCGATGCAGCCGACGATCGCCTCGAGGTCGGCGCGGACCGCGGCCGGCGGCTCGACGGCCCAGGCCATGTCCGAGACCGCCAGCCGACCGCCCGGCTTGAGCACGCGGTGGATCTCGGCGAACGCCCGGTCCTTGTCGGGGACGAGGTTCAAGACGCAGTTGCTGAGCGCCACGTCGACCGAGTCCTTTTCGACCGGCAGCGCCTCGATCTCCCCCTTGCGGAACTCGACGTGGTCGGCGCCCACCTTCGACGCGTTGGCCCGCGCCTTGGCGAGCATCTCATCCGTCATGTCGACGCCGATGACTTTGCCGGTCGGCCCGACCTTGCGCGCCGCGATCAGCGCATCGAACCCCGCGCCGCTGCCCAGGTCGAGCACGACCTGGCCCGGCTCCAGGCTCGCGACCGCCTGCGGGTTGCCGCACGAGAGCCCCAGGTTCGCCCCCTCGGGCAAGTAGGACAGGTCGTCGGCGTCGTAGCCGAACGTCGCCGCCAGGCCGTCCGCGTTCGCCGCGCAGCCGCAGAGCGAGCCGCACGCGCCCCCCTCGGCGACCTCCGCATACCGCCGCCGTACCTCGCCCTTCAGGTCGATCAACTCCATCGCTCGCCTCCCGTCCGTTTCAAGGCCCGCAACAGCCGCCCAGCGCCTCCTCGAGCCGGCGCCGGTCCTCGGCGAAGACCTCCTCGCCGTCGGGACACGCCCCGAGGCCCTCGAGTAGGGCCCTCCGCAGGCCCGACACCTCCGCCCTCCGGTAGTACACCCAGAGCCCGTCCTTCCGTCCGACGACCAGCCCCAGTTTCCTCAAGGTCGCCAGGTGCCTCGACACCGTCGGCTGCGGCACGCCCAGCGCCCCGTGCAGGTGGCAGACGCAGACCTCCCGCCCCTCGTCCAGGAGCCTCAGCAGCCGCAGCCGCACCGGGTCCGCGAACCCCTGGTAGAGGCGGGCCGTCCCCTCCAACGTCGGTTTCTGTCGCGTCGCGTTCTTCATTCGCCTTGCCGAATATAGTCAGCCGCGAGCGGGGCGTCAAGGGGCGGGCGTCCTGAGCCGTGCCTCCAGGTCGGCAGCGGGCAGGAAGAACCAGGTTCGGCCATTTTTCCGCTTGATGAGTAATCCCCGATCGGCCAAGTCCATGAGGTCGGTCCGCGCCGTTTCGTAGACGATGCCGTGGCTGACGCGGTGCGACTCGATGCTGTAGGGATGACCGGGGTGACGCAGCGCATGGCCGATCAGCTCCCTCTGTCGGTGGTTCAGCGCGGTGAGGCCGCGCAGCTCGGCCGCGGCCTGACGGAGTTGCATCGCCCGACGCGCGATGAATTCGTTGAGTTCGTCGATCGCCCGGCGTATAACATTAGAGTGATATAATATGAAGTATGTTAAATCATTATCGTCTGTCTCGGTGTACAGGAACGCCCGGCCGTATTGCGCGGGGGCCTTGAGGATAATCTTCGAAATAGAGACGAATTCGAAGAGCCAATAACCATGCCTCAGCGTCGACCAGTAGAACAAGGCGCGCGCCGTCCGACCGTTGCCGTCGATGAAGGGGTGGTCGTAGGCAAGCCAGAAGTGCAAGATGATCGATCGGACGAGCGGGTGGATGAACCCCCCTGACGTCTCGCCGTTGGCGAACCGGCACATCGCCTCCATTCTATGCTCGAGTTGGTCGGCGGGTGGCGGGACGTGGAAGACCTCGCCCGACTCGTCGCCGACCACGATGTCCTCGTCTTGTCGGCGGAATCGCCCGGCCCCGGACGGGTCTTCCAGGGTCCGATCGGTGATCATGCGATGAATCCCGAAGACGAGGTCCCTGGAAAGTGGTTCATTTCTCATTTTCAAAATTTCATTCATTGTATTATAATTATTTAATATCATTTGCTCGCCCCGATCGCGGGGCCTCAGTCCCTCGCGGATCATCTTCTTGGCGACCTCGCGAGTGGCCGAGGCACCCTCCAATTGGCTCGAAGTGATCGCCTCGTCCATCAGCGACCGCACGAGATAACGGTCCCTCATCTCTGGGTTGGTCACGGGCTCCGGCATCGCGACCCCGCCCCGCGCCGAGGAATCGATATGATGCTGGCATTCGGGGAGTGGGTCGACGGTATTGAATGAAAACGGTTGTCCGCTTGCATCAACAAGTGGAACATTGCGAGATTGCTTGCGTTGGAGTTTCAGACCGAGCCACCAACGTTGCAAGTCGAGGTCATCCGGGGGTTGAAAAAACCGGAGCTTGTGCCAATGTCTGTAACGGCCGAGTACGGTCGGCTCACGAACACGATCTAAAATATCAAGTATCGCCTGGAGATTGTTCCCAAGGTCTTGCCACAATTCACTTTGATTCGGTGGAGCGATGATTCTCTTCACGAGAGGCCCTTCGGTATGACCGTCGTACTAATTTCATACTAATTGAGACAGAATTAGTATAACGGCTCCAACTCCGTAGTCAACAAAGATTTGGGGTGTCCGTGTCGTGAATTTGATGGGCACCCCTGGGGGATTAGCCAGGCTTTGTGTACAAATTCGGGAGATTAGGCCGCGATCCTGGCATCCGGCGGGATCTGGCTGATATCCCCATAGATCCACTCTCCTGACGCCAAAACCGGCTGTCATCCCAATTCCGAATCAGCCTAATTGAAAATTTGTAC
>DASZMJ010000360.1:0-15959 GCA_035551935.1 Isosphaeraceae bacterium | reverse complement strand
GCTATTGCGGACCGATCTCCTTGTGCCGGAAGGAGATCGGTCCGCAATAGCGGACCCTACGAACGACCGGCCTTCCAGGCGATTGCGTATCACTCCCTCTTCGTAGGGTGGGCGGCCCGACGAAGAGCAACGGTTCCAGGCGATTCCGTTTTACGCCGACCAGGACCAGCTCCGCCGCCAGAACCAGGCGGAGGAGAGGGCCTGCCACTTGAGGAGGGCGAGGCCGTCCCAGTCGAACGAGGCGCGGAGGGCGGGGCGGTCGTCGAGGCACTCGGCGATCGCGTCGCGGCCGCGGGCGAAGGTGTGGGCGATGTGGGCGGCGGTGGCCTCGGGGTCGTCGGGCGGGCAGAAGTGGGCGCCGCGGTAGCGGGCGAAGAGGCCACGGGTCGTCGGCTGCTCGGACAGGAAGGCGGGCGTGCCGCGGGCCAGGGCCTCCAGGATCGGCACGCCGAACGCCTCGAAGTCCGACAGCAGGATCAGGCCGTGACTCTCGGCGTACGCCCGCCGCAGCTCGTCCTCGGGAACGAACCCGCGCAGCTCGATGGCGGCCCGCAAGGACCGGGGAATGACCCCCGGCGCCGAGTCGCTCCGATTGCCGATGACCACGAGGCGGGCGTCGGGGCGACGTTCCAGGAGCTTCGCGAGCACGTCGAGCACGCGGTCGAACCGCTTGCGGGGCTCGGCCAGGTCGCCGATGAACAGCAAGGTCGGCGCCCGCTCGACCGGCCCCGGCCGATCGTCGTCGAAGGTGCAACCGACCGCCAGGAAGGCGCAGCGCTCCGGGTCGGCGACGTCGGCTCGCAGGTGGTCGCGTTCCCAGGGGGAATCGCAGAAGACGACGTCGGCGCGGGCCAGGACGGCCCGGTGGACGCGCTCGATCCGGGCCGCCTCGCGCGCCGACATCGGCACCGTCCACGAGGGCTGGAAGTGCGGCGTGTACGCGACCACGGCGTCGTCGGCGTGATCGAGGGCCGTCGCGTTGGTCGCCGCGTTGGCCCAGCTCAGGCACTCGATCAGGTCCCACTCCCCGCGCATCAGGAGCGCGGGGAGATCTCGGTTGCCGAAGTCGAGGCAATCCCGGACCCGCATTCCTCGGCCGACGTGCAACGGGATGCCCCGACGCTCGCAGTACTCCTCCGCGAGCTTCCGGTTCCGGCCGTCGCCGTCGTCGATCGCGAATTCGTACGCGACCCGACCCTCCAACCGCGCCGACAGCTCGAAGAGATTCCGGCCGATCCCCGAATAGAGCTGGTTCGACGACGAGAGGACGTAGAGCGCCCGCAGTCGTTCCGGTCCCGCCATCGGCGACGCTCCGCGAATGGGCCGTAGGGCAGGGCTCGCCCTGCCTCTTCGATGGACGTAGGGAAGAGGCAGGGCGAGCCCTGTCCTACGATGAGCAATCGGGCTCAACAGACCTTGGCACGCGGCTCGTCGACGGGGAAGGGGATCGAGGTGTAGCCGTCGACGGCGGATTCGGTCTCGCCGGGTCGGGCGGCGGGCAGGAGCGACTCAACGCGGTCCTCGAGCACGGCGAGGCGGCGGGTGAGCGCGACGTAGTCCCAGCCGAGGGCCACGGCGGTCTGGAGCTGACCGGCCATGCGGTCCTGCCGGCCACGGAGCAGGGCCATCTCGTGGCGAAGGGCGTGGGTGGCATGCTCCTCGGCGTCGAGGCGGTCGCAGAGGCTCGTCAGGATCTCCACGAGCCGCTGGAAGGCCGGCCGCAGCATGCGCCGGAGGAGGCGGCGGACGGGGACGACCGCCTTGCGGACCCCCTTCGGTTCGTGGCAGCCGTGGTTGTAGAAGGCGAGGTCGCGCACGACGGGACTCCTCCTTGAGTCGGGCCGGGCCCGGCGTCGCGGGCCCGGCGATCCCTCCCGGTTATTCATGTCGGCGCGACCGGGGGGGATTCTTCAGTCTTGATGGTTCGGCGGAGTCCTCAGGCGCAGAGCGCTTCCTGGATCAAGACGTGCGACAGCTTCTCGGCGAGCACGGCCATGCGGTACGCCTCGGCCGCGGTGCCCGCGCCGGCGCGGGTCGTGGCCGAGGCACACGCCAGGGCGCGCTCGATCGTCGGCAGGACGGCGTCGAGGTGGAAGTCGCGGCGGACGACGCCCGCGGCGCGGCGGCCGATGGCGGGCAGGTCGATCTGGCCGTCGAGCACCCGCGCGACGACGCGCGCGAACGCCTCGGCCGTCCGCGGGGCCTTGAGGCAGTGGACCCCGTGCACGAACCACTCGCCGTTGCCGCAGAGCTCCGACATCAGCGGCACGCAGCCGCGGTACGCCGCCTCCAGCGGGGCGAACGCGAACGGCTCGCGCGCGTGGGTCGGGAACGCGAAGAGGTCGTAGTCGCCGTACCGCGCCTGCAATTCCGACTGCGGCAGGCTCCCCTTGAGCGTCACGACGTCGTCGAGCTTGTATCGTCGGATCAACGCCGGGAAGTACGGGTCGGCGACGCGGCCGAAGATGTTCACCGCGAAACCCGAGCGGCCCCACTCGCGCAGGAGCGCCGCCGACTCGATCACCAGGTCGATCCCCTTGTCGAACCGCCGGTCGATGTTGGCGCTGGCGGCGACGATCCGCAGGACACCGTCCCGGCGGTACGACGTCCGCGACGGCGGCGCGGGGCCGCGGACCCAGTTCGGCACGATCTCGACCTCGCCCCGGAGCCGCAGGCCGCCCCCCTCGATCTCGTCGACGAGCTGCCGACTACACGCCAGGTAGTGCCCGCGCAACTGCCGCTCGAATTCTCGGGCGAAGGCCGGCACGAGCCTCCCGCCCGCCTTGCAGAGCATCAAGGGGACGTCGTCCATCAGGTGCCAGACCCAGGGCACGCGCAGGTGGTGCAGGCAACCGAGCAGGCCCAGGCCGCCGACGCCGACGATCATCCAGACGTAGGCGACGTCCGGCTCGAACTCTTCCAGGGTCGTCGCCAATGCGTGGACGTTGAAGGCGTCGACGCGGTGCGAGCGGGCCTGCACGAGGTGCGACGTGACCGGGGCGCTGCGCTGGAACGAGTACTCGTCCCAGATGTCCGTCAGTCGCAGGCCGCGACGGACGTAGGGCAGGGGAGGGGCCGGGGTCCTCGGCGCGGTCGTCAGCACGAGGACGTCGTGGCCGCGGTCGCGGAGGGCTTCGACGACGTGGCTACAGCCCATCTCGTAGCCGCCGAGGGTGTCGGGAGGGTACAGGTTACTCAGGACCAGGATCTTCACGCGGCCACCTCCCGACGTCGGGCCAGCAATTCGTCGTAGACCGCGGCCAGGCGTGCCCCGGCGACGTGCAGGTCGTATTCGCGTTCGACGTCCCGGCGGGCCTGCCGCCCCATGTGCTCGACGAGGTCGGGGCTCGCCGCGAGGGCCCGCAGGTGCCTGGTCAGCTCGTCGAGCGTGTCGAAGACGAAGCCGGTCGCGCCGTCGCGGACGAACTCGGGCATCCCGCCGACCCTCGAGCAGAGGACCGGGGTCCCGCAGGCCATCGACTCGAGCAAGGTCAAGCCCATGAGCTCCGGGACCTGGTAGACGTTGCCGTAGCAGTCCTGGTAGACCGACGGCAGGACGGTGACGAACGCGCGGGCGTAGAGGTCGAGCAACGTCGCGTCGTCGGCGTCGGTGACGAACTCGACGGCCTTACCGCGCGCCAGGGCCTGGAGGCGTCGGAAGTAGTCGTCGTGGGTCGGCCGGCCGCAGATGGTCAGCGGGAGGTCGTCGGGGAGGGCTTCCAGGAGGCGGTCGATCCCCTTGTGCGGCAACAGGCGGCCGACGAAGAGCGCCCGGTCGCGCCTCGGCCGGATCGGCGGCGGGGTGAAATGGGTCCCGTCGACTCCGCCCTTGATGACGACGATCGGCGTCCGAGTCCGGAACAGCGAGGCGCCGAAGTCGGAGTTGGGGACGACGCGGTCGGCCAGCTCGAGGATGCCGAGCTGCTCGCCGAGCGTGCTGGAATTGCCGCCGTGGTCGGTGACGCAGATGGGCTTGCGCTGCTGCTTGGCGATCAGGAGGCCCATCTCGCTGCAACGGGTGAATGCCTGATGGATGTGGACGAGGTCGGCGCCGGCGAGGGCCTCGGGCAGCTCCCACGAGAGGACATCGAGCGGGTTCTTGATCGGCTGCGCGGCGGTCAGGACGCGGAGGGTGACGCCCTCGTAAAGCGGCCGGGTCGTCGCCGAGGGGCCGAAGGAGATGAACTCGACGCGATAGGCGCCCCCGGTCGCGGCCGCGACGCCGCGCGCCAGGTTCAGCGGATGGCGCTCCCCGCCGCCGATGTAGGACCGTTCGTCGAAGTAGAGCGGGGACAGGTACGCGATCGTCCGTGCCGCCATCGTGCCCTCGGTGGCATTGGGCCAGGGTCGCCGGCGCGGTTCCGGACGCGCCCCGGGCGTGACGTGGCCCGGCCCTGCCGTCGCCGACGGGTCGAAGGCGCGATGCCTGGGATGCGCGGGACGGGACGGCCGGGAATCGGACGGGTTCTAGCAGAGAGGGCGGGGACGGTCAATGCGAAGCTCACGGGCCGGCCGGCGGCGCCGGGCCGTTGCCGACGGCCAGCCCTTCGCGGACGACGCCGATGCGGCGGTATTTGTCGTAGCGCCGCTGGAGCAAGCCGGCGCGGGGGCCCTCGGCGATCTCGCGGAAGGCGCGGAGCAGGTACGACTTGAGCGCCGCCGCCGCCTCGCGATGGCTGCGGTGGGCGCCGCCGGGGGGCTCCGGGATGATCTCGTCGATGACGCCGAGCCGGTGCAGATCGCGGCTGGTCAACTTCAGGGCCCTGGCCGCGTCGGCGGCGCGGTCCCCGCCCTTCCAGAGGATCGCCGCGCAGCCCTCGGGGCTGATGACCGAGTAATAGGCGTGCTCGAGCATCGCCACCCGATCGCCGATGCCGATGCCCAGCGCCCCGCCCGAGCCCCCCTCGCCGATGACGACGCAGACGATCGGCGTATCGATCTGGCTCATGGCCATCAGGTTCTCGGCGATGACCAGGGCCTGGCCGCGCTCCTCGGCGCCGATGCCGGGGTAGGCGCCGGGGGTGTCGATCAGGCAGACGATCGGCAGGTTGAACTTGGCCGCCAGCCGCATCTTGGCCAGGGCCTTGCGGTAGCCCTCCGGGTGGGCGCAGCCGAAGTTGCAGGCGATCCGCTCGGCGGTCGTCCGCCCCTTCTGGTGGCCGACGAGCAGGACCTTGCGGTCGCCCAGGTGGGCGAAGCCGGTGATGACCGAACGGTCGTCGCCGACGGCGCGGTCGCCGTGGAGCTCGACGAACTGGTCGAAGCACAATTCGATATAATCGCGCGTCTGGGGCCGGTTCTGGTGCCGCGAGACCTGGACGGTCTGCCACGGGTCGAGGTTGGCGTAGATCGTCCGCTTCAGGGCCGTCAGCTCGCGGCGGACGCGGCGGATCTGGTCGGCGAGGTCGGCGGGGGCCTGGGCCTCGGCGTCGCCGCCGGCGCGGGTTCGGGCGTGGAGGGCCTCGAGCTCCGAGAGTCGCTCCTCCATCGCGTAGATGGAGGCCTCGAACGGGAGGCGATACTCGCCCGGGCTGGTCGACATCGCTGGCGGGGTCCTTCCGGGCGGGCGGAACGTCGCGGGGGGGTTGGATTCGGTCGATCTCAGGCGCGATCGGCCTGGGGGTCGGGGTCGTCCTTGAAGATGCGGATGCGGCTGAACAGGCTCTGGAACTCGTGCAGGTTGCTGATCCGGTCGGCGGGCTTCTTCTTGAGCATCCGCATCACCAGGTCCGAATACTCCGGCGTGACCGCCTTGTTCATCGTCGCCAACGGGGTCGGCATCTCGCGGAGGTGCTTGTTGAGCAACTCGTTGGCCGAGTTGGCCCGGAACGGCTGGCGCCCACACGCCAATTCATAGCAGGTGATGCCGAAGCTGTAAACGTCGGCCGACGGCGACGGCGGCTCGCAGCGGATCTGCTCGGGCGACAGGTAGCTCAGCGTCCCCTGCCGCGGCGCCTTGCCGCCGAAGAGCTTCTTGAGGGCCCCGAACGGCCGCATCGCCAGCGCGTAGTCGATCACCCGGACCTCGCCGGAGCGGTTGACGATGATGTTCTCCGGCTTCACGTCGCGATGGATCCAACCCTTGTCGTGCATGTACGCCAGGGCCGCCGCCGCCTGCTCGACCATCCAGTGCAACCGACCCGGCGGCAGCTTGTACTGGTCGGGCTTGGCGACATAAAGCCGCAGGTGGGTCGACGGGAAATAGTCCATCACGAAGAACGGCTGGGTCTTGTCCTTGACGTACTCATACACCTTGATCAAGTTCGGGTGCCGCAGCTCCGAGCCCAGCTTCGCCTCGAACTCGAAGGCCCTGCGCTCGGAGGCGACGCCCGACTTCGAGGCCAGGAGTTGCTTCATCACGAACCGCCGGCCCCCCTTGTCCACCACCTCCATGACGCTGGAGTTCTGCCCCTGGTGGAGGGTGCGGATGTACCGGTAGTTACCGATCCAATCGTCGCCCGGCAGGTTCAGGTCGGTCGCCACCGGCCGCGCCCTCGCTCAGGTCACAACGGGAGTCTTGGAAAAGCCTTCGGTGCGCGCGACTGGGGCGCGCGGACGATGCACAACCCATCTCGACTCTAGCAACTCCCGGCCCCTCCTGCAACTTCGTCACGCGGACGGGCTCAGGACGTGGCCTCGTCGCGGCGGTGCTCGACGCGGGCGCGCTGGCCGAAGCTCTCCTCGACCTCGACCCGCAAGACCCGGGGGACTCGGAGCCCCCGCGCGGCGATGGCCTCTCGGAGCCGGCAGGCGATGAAGTCGGCCAGGAGCTCGGCGGTCGTGTTGCTGACCGGCAGGAGCACGCACTCGTCGCGCGGGAAGCTCCAGTGCCGGTCGCGATACCGCACCCGCCAGTTCGGCCCATCCTCGTCGAGCGCGATGAACCGGCTCCGCGTCGGCAGGAGCATGCGGTGGTCCAGCTCGTCCGTGATCGACCGCGTGAGGTCCTTCAACGCGATGAAGTCGAAGACATACGCGTTCTCGTCCAGGTCGTCCTCGACCTCGACCGCCGCGCGGTAGTTGTGGCCGTGCAGCCGCTCACAGCAGTCGCCGTTATAGGTGATGAAGTGACCGGACGAGAAGACGAGATAGTCCTTCTCGACCCGGACGGTGTAGCTTGCCATGTCGATTCGCCCGTTGAATATCCCCTCAGCCGCCGTCCCCGCGGCCCGACCAACCCCCAGGGCCGGGCGGCCTCGGTAATGGGATTGTCCCATCGGCCAGGGCGACGAACAAGGCGGCGGCGACGAGGTCGGCGGTGGCGCCGGGGTTTCGGGCATGGAAGTCGGCGCGGAGCCAGGCGTCGAGGTCGGCGAGCCGATCGGGGGCGTCGAGGACGACAGCCGCGCGTCGCGATGCCTCGGCGGCGACGGCGGGGCCGCACTTGCGGAGGATGAGGGTGTCGGGGCGATGGGAGAGAACGGTCAGGAACGAGCGGACGATGGCCGTTTCGAGGGGTTGTTCCTCGCCGATCGCCGCCCGAAGAGCAGGCAAGGCAAGATCGAAGACGTCGACATAATCCTCGGCATACTGCCGGGCGACGAGGTCGCGGTCGGCGGCGAGTCGCATGGCGTCGCGGAGCGTGACCGAAGGCTCGCCGGCGACGTCCTGGTCGGTGACGGTCCCGAGGCCGCCGGGCCGGGCGAGACGGATGGCGCGATAGACGAGGCGGGCGTCCTCGATCGTCGTCGCGGCGAGGATCTCGGCAACCCCGTTCCTCAGGCCCACCCCTTCGGGAACGGCGGCGAGCGGTGCGAGGAGGAGGATCATGCCGAGGTTCGTGTTCGTCGCCACGACATGCCGGGTCGCCTCGACGGCCTCCAGGACCGCGGCGCCAACGCCGACCTCGCGGGCCCGATCGAGGGGCCGGGCGATCGCGGCGGCGCTGAGGTAGAAGTCGAGCGAGGTCGCGTCGTCGAAGCCGATGCCAGGGTGGACGTTACCCGGCTTGCGGGCCGAGACCTCGAGGATGCAGGCGATCTGCGCGAGCACACCGGGGCCCGGTCCCTGCGACATCGATTCAGCCCCGTTGCCGTCGGACGAATTCGAGCACCTCGGCCGCCACGTCCACCCCCGTCGCCGCCGCGAGCGCCCGCCAGCCGGGGACGGCGTTCACTTCCAGGACGACCGGCCCGCCGCCCTCCCCGTCGAGGATGTCCACCCCCGCGATCTCCGCGCCGACGGCCTTCGTCGCCCGCGATGCCAGCCGCTCCGTCGCCGCGTCGACCCGGCACGCCTCCGCCCGGCCACCGACGGCCACGTTCGTCCGCCAATCCCCCGGCGGCGCATGCCGTCGGATCGCGCCGAGGACGCGGCCGCCGAGCAGGAAGACGCGCAGATCCGTCCCGTCATTCTGGATGTATTTCTGGACATAAAGGATGGCCCCGATCCGTTCGAGGGCGTGCGCGACCCGGCCCATGACCTCGCGGTCGGTGACGCGGACGAGCCCACGCCCCTCGGAGCCGAAGAGGGGTTTTACCACGACGTCGCCGCCGAGGACGTCGAACGCCTCGACCGCCCCCGCGGCCGATTCGCCGGCCCAGGTCGCCGGGACCGGAATCCGCGCGGCGTCGAGCCGGGCCAACGCGAGGTACTTGTCGACCGCCGCCTCGATCGCCGCCGGCGGGTTCACGACCGGGATGCCGTCGGCCTTGAGGCGATGCAGGGCATCCATCCGGAAGACGACCTGCTCGAGGCTCCCCGGCGGCATCATCCGCACGAGCACGGCGTCGACCTCGGCGAGGTCGACGCCCCCCGCCGTCACCCTCGCCGCGCCGTGGCCGACCCGACCCGTCACCGTCGCGAACGGCGCCGGCTCGAACGCGATCCCGAGCCGCGCCGCGGCCCGCTCCAGGTCCTGGACGTGCCAGCCGAGTCCGGCGACGAGGGCGACGATGCGGGTCATGATCCGGCGCGCCGGGTTGCGTTCAGGTAGAGGTTGCGGGAGCCGAGGGCGAACGGCTCGCCGGCGCGCGAGCCGGCGGTGCGGACGTCGTCGAAGCCGGCGGCGGCGAACATCGCGACGAGGTCGCGGGCGAGATAGACGCGATAGACGGCGGGCCGGACCTCGCGGCGGCCATCGCGCATGAAGGTGTACTCGACGGTCAATCGGCTCGTGGCCGGGTCGTACGAGGGGTTGCGGAGCATCAACACGCCGCCGAGCTCGTGCCAGGTCCGCGTGTACAACGGGCTGGAGAGGATCGCCTCGGCGGCCAGGCCGGTCTCGAGCGCGAACCGGCCTCCGGGCCGAAGCGCGCCGGCGACGGCGCGGAGGAACGCGGCGTTCCCCTCGTCGTCGAGATACGGGAAGCTGTTGCCGAAGCAGAAGGCGGCATCGAACGAGCCGGACGGGCAAAGGTCACGCATGTCGCGCCGCTCGAAAGTCGCCGACAGGCCCCGCGCCTCGGCCGATTGCTGGGCGTCGGCGAGCAGGTCCTCTGCGATGTCCACGCCGGTGACGGAACAGCCGCGCTCCGCCAGGGCCAGGGCCAGCCGCCCCGCGCCGCAGGGGACGTCGAGGACCGTCGCGCCCGGGCGGAGGTCGAGGGCCTGCCACAAGTAATCCACGTCGGCCCGCGTGTGCTCGGCGGGGAACATGTCGCGGATGGTCTCGAGCACCAGGCCCGAGAAGAAGTCGGTCCACCAGCCGTTCTCGGGGCTCATGCGTCCTCTCCGAAGAATGACCGCGCCAGGATCTCGGGCGCGAGCCGACCGAAGGCGTGGACGCGCCCCGTCTCGACGTTCTGGAAGAGGACAACCGCCGGACTGAAGAGGTTCGGGTCGACCGCGTAGAAATCGTGGTTGTACCGCGCGAAGATCGCCGCGAACGGCTCGCCGTGGTCGCGCGAGCCGGTCGACGGGACGGAGGGGCCTACTGTCTCGAGGCTGGCGTCGTCGCCGGTGACATGGAGCACGACGCTCGCGCCGTAGAGGATCGCGTCATTCGTCCGGCCGATCGCCGCGAGGTCGTCGGCCGCGACCGGCGGCAACGGGGCGGTGCCGACGGCCGAGACGATGCGGTCGAGGTCGAACCCCAGCTCGTGCAGCTTGTGCAGGGCCGTCTCGACCGAACGCGCCACGACCTGCACGCCCCCAGCCAGGCTCGCCGTCGGCGCGATCAGGAGCGTGACCCCCTCCGGCGCCACCCGGCACGCCTCCGCCACCTTCGCGACGACGGCCGCCGTCGGCAACTTCCTCCCTTCGAGCACGCCGACGACCGCGTCGGGCGCCTCGCGATGGCCGATCCCGTCGAAGAGCTTCTCATGGCCATATGCCGCCCGCATCGGGCCCGATCCCATCGCGAAGAACTTCCCCTCGACGAGCTGCCAGCCGGCGTACTGGCTCGCGAGGCAGGCCGCGACGGGGTGATCGGTCACGACCTGCACGCCCGGGCACGCCCGGCCCGCGACCTCGCCCGGCACGATCGCGACCTCCGCCAGGTCCGCCAGGCAGATCCGCGCCAGGTCGAGGCCCGCGAACAGTCCCCCCCGCGCCTCGACCCCGCAATCGATCACCCTCCCGCCCTCCTCGACCGTGTGCACGACCACCCTGCG
Source organism: Isosphaeraceae bacterium (assembly GCA_035551935.1). GTDB lineage: Bacteria > Planctomycetota > Planctomycetia > Isosphaerales > Isosphaeraceae > DASZMJ01. The sequence goes on along the minus strand of DASZMJ010000360.1, from coordinate 5,406 downwards.
CTCCTCGGCCCGGGCCGCGAGCGCCTCGACGATTCGAAGGGAGCGAGTGTTCAAGTCCACGGGATCGACCTGGAATGACGTTGATCCTTCACCACAGCCACACCTCGCCCTGGCCGTGTTCGACGCGGTCGCCATTGTAACGCGAGACGTCCCCCCGGAAAGCCTCGGCGGGGACGGAGAAGCCGCGGTCGCGGAGCCAGCGGAGGTAGATGGTCAGGACGTGCGGGCGGAATCGGCCGGCGGGTCGGAAGGTGGGGAGCAGGCGCGGGGTCGGGCCGAGCAAGGCGAGGGTCCCGCGTTTCATCCCCGCGCCGGATCGATCGCCGACGGGCCCGAAGGCGAAGATCGAGCCGGCGACCATCGCGCGGCCGAGGTCGTCCCCCGCCGCTCCGGCGACGGCAATCAGGCCGCGCCGCATCGCCAGGCCGGCCCCATGACCGATCGAGCCAGCCACGAGGATCGCCCCCCCGCGCATACCGAGGACCTCGCCCGGCTCGGAGGCGCCGAGATGATCGCCGGTCGAACCTTGAATCCGGAGCAGGCCCTCCTTCATCCCCGCGCCGGCCCAGTCGCCGATGTCGCCCGACACGACGATCGTCCCCCCCTCCATCCCCGCGCCGACGCGCGCCCCGGCGTCGCCCCGGACCGTGATCGTGCCCGTCCTCAGGCCGGCGCCGATCCGGTGGACGTGGCGCAGGTCGCCCTCGAAGACGAGGTGATCGTCGGCGAGGTCGCCCTCGACCTCGAACAGCTCGCCGACCTCCGCGCGTGTGTTGCCGACTCGGACCGAGATCCGCGCGACCTCGGCGGCGGCTCGCCCCGCGAGGCGGTCCGGGTTGAGGTCATCGGCGTCGATCGGCAGGGTGGATCGTCCGATCGGGCGGAGGGTCAGGGGCATCGAGGAGGCTCCGTGTCCTCCCCAAGGAGATACACGAGTCGTGCCCCCCGGCGGAAGGGCCTACTTCTTCGCCGCCTTGCGGCGTGCCTCGGCCTCGGCGATCACGGCGTCCGGGTCGGCCTCGAAGAGGTCCTTGCACCCGGTGCAGCAGACGTAATAGGTCGTCCCCTTGTGCTTGACGGGGATCGTCCCCTTGCCGTCGGTGACGATACAGGGCGGCGCCGCGTCGCCCGCCGCGAATGCGACTCCCTTGCGCGTGTAGCCGACCTCGGCCAGTCGGCGATAGCCGTCGCCGTCGCGGGCCTCGAGCAGCAGCAGGAAGCGGGTCTCGTGCAACGGCGTGAGCTTGATCCGGGCCGGGCCTTCGGCGTTGTCGTTTTCATCCGTCAAAGTGAGCACGTTCCGTTCACCGGCCTTGCCGCGAAACGTCCGCTTCGAGCCGTCGGCCAGGGTCGCTTCCAGCAAGAATCGCCCCGGCTCCTTGTCTGGCTTCAACAGGGCCGACTTGATGAACTTCCCCTTCGCTACGGTGAGTTCCAGCGCCGCCGAATCCTTCGTGAGCGACCATTTCCAGTCGCCCGACTCGGTCCACGCCCCCTTGTTGCTCCCCCGCTGCGGCTGGCCGACGCCGCGCCACTCGCCTACGAGTGCGCCAAAGCATCTAAGGTGGTCCATGTCCCATACACGCCCGCTCCAAGCAACATAATCCGATGAAGCCAGGAGAGGCAAGCAATCTCCAGTATGATTAATAATAATAACCAGATAAATTTTCCATTTCAAATCGTAAAAAGTAACGAACCACTTGGCCTGGAAGCCATCGGGGGGGCGATCTGAGGTCTCCACCGGGAAGCCACGAACCGAGATCTTACACTCCGACTCGCGTAATCTCACGGTGGTAGGGCCGCCTGCATAGAAGCCCTTTTCGACGTACGCAATCGCCAGCCTCCTCGCTTCGTTCGCGCCGACGATCGGCGGGGAGTCGGCGGCGAGGAGCGAGGACGGGGAGCAACCGAGGAGGAGGACCGTCAAGCAGGGCCGGGAGTACTTCATCGCTCACCTCCTCATCAGGAAACCCCGCGATGGTCGGCGGGTTCCGGTCAACCTTGCTGGAGCTGGTTGATCTTATTGTAGAGCGTCTTCAGGCTGATCCCCAGCTCTTTCGAGGCGGCGGGCTTGTTGCCGTGGTGCTTCTCGAGGACGACCTGGATGTAATGCATCTCGATGTCGCGGAGCGTGGGGGTGCCGTCGGGGATGGCGAAGTGGGGGCCGGCGAGGGCGGCGGCGTTGGCCGAGGCGCGGCGGGGGGCGGCGAAGGAGGTGGGCAGGTGCTCGGGGAGGATCGGGCCGCCGCCGGAGAGGATCGTGGCGCGCTCGATCGCGTTGGCCAGCTCGCGGATGTTGCCCGGCCAGTCGTGGGCCAGCAGGGCGGCGACGGCCTCCTCGGTCAGAGTCGGCGAGGCGCCGCCGCGGCGGGCGAATCGCAGGAGGAGGTGACGGGCGAGGGAGGGGATGTCGTCCTTGCGGTCGCGCAAGGGGGGCAAGATAATTTCAAAGGTGTTAATCCTGAAGAAGAGGTCGCGGCGGAACTGGTCGGCCTCGACCATCTGGCGGAGGTCGCGGTTGGTGGCGCAGAGGACGCGGACGTCGACGCGGAACGGGTCGTTCTCGCCGACCCGGCGGATCTCGCCGGACTCGAGGAAGCGGAGCAACTTGACCTGCACGCTCTTGTCGAGCTCGCCGACCTCGTCGAGGAAGAGCGTCCCGCCGCTGGCGACCTCGAAGAGGCCCTTGCGGTGGTTGTCGGCGCCGGTGAAGGCCCCCTTGCGGTGGCCGAAGAGCTCGCTCTCGACGAGGTTCTCGGGCAAGGCGCCGCAGTTGACCGGGATGAACGACTGGCCGGCGCGGTGGCTCCGGTCGTGGACGTTGCGGGCGATCAGCTCCTTGCCGGTGCCGGTCTCGCCCAGGATCATCACGCTGGCGTCGCTCGGGGCGATCGTGTCGATCAGGCGGCGGACCCCCTGCATCGCCGGGGTGTCGCCGACGAGCGTCGGCGTGCCTTCGGCGGCCTTCAATCGAGTCTCGAGCGCGGTGGCCTTGTTCGACAGGTCGCGACGCTCAGCGATCCGGCGGAGGATGACCTCGAGCTCGGCCCACTTGCACGGCTTGGTCAGGTAGTCGAAGGCGCCGAGCCGGAGGGCCTGCACCGCGGTGTCGACGGTCGCCTGGCCGGTGAGGATGACGACCTGGGTCTCGGGGCTGATCTGCCGGATGCGCGCGAGGACCTCGATGCCGGTCAGGCCGGGCATCCGGAGGTCGAGCAAGGCGGCGTCGAAGGTCCCTTTCTCGAGGGCCTTGAGCGCGCTGGCGCCGTCGGGGCAGACGGTGACCTCGTGGCCGAGCCGCGGCAGCTCCATCTGCATCAGCTCGCGGAGGTGGGCCTCGTCGTCGGCGAACAGGAGGCGGAGGCCGTGCTGCTGCGACTTGTCCATGACCGTCGTCTCCTCCCTGAGATCCGCGGCGATTCGGCCTTCCCTGTCCGGATCGTGGCCGTCATGCGGCCCGCTGTCCCGTCGGCTCGGCGCCCGATTCGGCCCCGTCGGCGGCGGACGGCCGGACCGGGAGTCGGACCCGGAACGTGGCGCCCCGGCCCTCGCCGGGGCTGCTGGCGGTGATCTCGCCCTGGTGCTGGCTGACGATGTTGTGCGTGATCGACAGGCCCAGGCCCGTCCCCTTGCCGACCTTCCGCCTGGTGAAGAACGGCTCGAAAATATTTTCAAGTACGTCCGCCGGCATCCCGCAGCCGTCGTCGGCGAAGGTCATCTCGGCCATCCCGCCGGCATGGCGGAGGTCGATCCGCAACGTCCCGCCCGGCTCCATGCAGTCGAGTGCGTTGACCACGAGGTTCAGGACGACCTGCTTGATCTCCTGGCCGTCGGCGTGGGCGACCACGGCCTCGCGGGGCTGGAAGACGATGTGCTTGGAGCGGTATTTGCCCATGTGGCGGATCATCTCGACGACGTCGTGGACCAGGCCTGCCAGGTCGGTCGGCGCACGCCTCAGCTCGCCGCAGCGGGAGAAGTCGAGGAGCTTCTCGGTGATCCGCTTGCAGCGGAAGGCCTCCTCCTGGATCATCCGGAGGTACTCGCCGACGACCTTCGACTCGGCGGCGCCGGCGCCGGCCAGCATCGGCGCGAGGCGGCCTTCGAGGGCCTCGGAGCAGAACGCGATCGAGGCCAGCGGGTTGTTGATCTCGTGCGCCACGCCCGCGGCGAGGAAGCCGACGCCGGCCAACCGCTCGGAGCGGACGAGCTGTCGGCTCCGCTCGTCGACCTGGCGCTCGAGGTCGGCATACGAGGCGCCGAGGCGGGCGGTCATGTCGTTGAACGCCTCGGCCAGCGCCTGCATCTCGTCGCCGGTGCGGAGGTTAATCGTGTAGTCGAAGGCGCCCCGCGCGACCCGTCGCACCCCGCGCTGGAGGAGCCGGACGGGGTACAGGACCCAGCGGTGGAACAGCATGGCCAGGCCGACCAGCATCCCCAGGACGGTCAACGCCGCGACCCAGACGATGATCCGGCTGGAGTGGTACTGCCGCCGCGACTGGCTCAGGACCTCGTAACTATCGTGATAGAGCTTCTCCGGCAGTTGCATGACGTGGTGGTTCAGTCGCTCGACCCGGCCGGCCAGGTCGGGCACCTCGCCGCCGGGGCCGAGCAGGCGGGGGTGGGCGGCGAGGTAAGTCTTCGTGCCGGGCAGGACGGTCTCGACGTCGAGCCCCGGCCGCAACTGGGCCAGGACGCCGGTCAGGTCGTGGTCGATCAGGAAGGCGAGGTCGAGCTCCTCGCCGATGTCGGCGCGGTTGCCGCGCTTGGTGTTCGACTTCAGCTCGGCGCAATAGTCCTTGAGCGCCTCCTGCGCCTCGAGGACCCGCGCCTCGAGCTGGCGGCGGCCCCCCTGGGTCCGGCCGCCGCGGGCGTCGATCTGGAGGACCGTCTGCAAGAGGCGCTTCGAGGCGCCGATCTCGCGGAGCTGGTCCATCAACGTCAGGTTGCTGGCGTGGAAGGCGCTGAGCCCGAAGATCGAGCCCGCCATCAGCAGCAACATCATGCCGACGACGAGGCCGAACCCGGCGATCAGCTTGACGCGGATGGGCCACTGAGGCATGTCGACCTCCTTGTCGCGCGGGCCCAGGCCATCCTGGCGGGGCTTCCTCTCCGTCCGACGACCCCGAGGGGATCGGCGGACGATACCACACCCACCCGGCGGCGCAAAGGGACTTCGGCCCCTTTTTCCTCAAGCCGGGCCGGCCCGCGGCCGAGACGCCGGGCCGATTCCGGAGCAGGAGGGAACGGAATCGGCCTCTCACTGCATTAGAGCGGTTTACCCATGAGCTGCATACAGGCCGGCCTGTTGGAACCAGCCGATGATGTCCTGGTCGGTTACCTCTCGCAACGCGTCACCGATGGCGTCGTAGAGATCCCCTCTGACCCGAGCCGCGACCCGGCGCAGGA
>DASZMJ010000359.1:0-30495 GCA_035551935.1 Isosphaeraceae bacterium | reverse complement strand
TCGGGGCGTGCCACCCGACCGGCCCGTCGGGTCGGGGAATTGGGAGATGGCGTGTCATGGCCGTGTCGCGGCCGGTCGAGCCCCGCGAGGGCCCGGCGCGCGGGGGGGGCGCGCGGGTGGTCCGAACGGAGGCGGTCGGGGGCCGCTGGGTCTCGGGGAGGAGTGGTGGAGTGTCCAGGTCGGCCGGCCCGTCCCTCGCAGGGCGCTGGCCCACGTCGGCGTTGGTAGGTCTTCTGACTCCCGAGCTGGGGCGGCGGGCCTTCTCGTCGGCAAGGCCGACAATGGCGAGTGGAGGTGCGTCGCCCGTATCCTTCTCAGTCGCTCGGTTACAGCGGCGGGGCCGTCCCGGAATCGCACCGGGTTCCCTGTTCGCCGGCCGCGGCGGGACGCCGCGCCGGCCACCAACTCCGATTGAGCCGGCGATCCTACGCGGCGCGCCCCCGCTTGTCAATTGCGTGCCGGCGCCGCCCCCCGTACGATGGCGCCGGCCCGACGCCCTCCCCACACGCGGATTCTCTCATGAATGACCCGGAATCCCACGATTCGATCGTCGTCGCCGACCAGGAGGCGTCGGCGCACCTGGACCTCTACGCGCTGCCGAAGGCGGCGATCCAGGACCCGCCGGGGTCGTTGCTCAAGGCGCTCGGGCAGATCGGGCCGGGCCTGATCCTGGCCGGGTCGATCGTCGGCACCGGCGAGCTGATCGCCACGACCAAGCTGGGGGCGAGCCAGGGGTACGTCCTGCTCTGGATGATCGTCCTGTTCTGCGTCATCAAGGTGGCGCTCCAGGTCGAGCTGGGCCGGTACGCGATCACCCACGGCAAGACCACCCTCGCCGCCTTCGACACGTTGCCCGGGCCGCGGCTGGGGACGAGCTGGATGGGCTGGCTCTGGCTGATCATGATGCTGGCCACGCAGGCCCAGATCGCCGCGATGGAGGGGCTCGTCGGCCAGGCCGCGGTCATGGCCTTCCCCCGCGTCGTCGACGCCCGATGGGGCCCGTACCTGGCCTCGCACCCGGACTACGTCTGGGCGACCTGGACCACGTTGGCCGCGATCCTGCTGTTGATCTCGGGCGGCTACCGGCGGCTCGAGAAGATCACGACGGTGCTGGTCGCGGGGGTGACGGCGGTGACGATCGCGTGCGTCGTCGGCCTGCCCTGGACCGGCCCGGGGACCGACTTCAGCCTGGCCTCGGTGGCCCGCGGCCTGCGGTTCGCCCTGCCGGCCGGCGGCGCGGCCCTGGCGTTCGCGACCTTCGGCATCACGGGCGTCGGCGCCTCGGAGCTCTTCGCCTACCCCTACTGGTGCATCGAGAAGGGCTACGCCCGCGCCGCCGGCCGCCGCACCCCGGACGACGCCTGGGCCCGCCGGGCGCGGGGGTGGCTGACGGTGATGAAGCTGGACGTGTGGTTCAGCATGGTCGTCTACACCCTGGCGACCGTCGCCTTCTACATCCTCGGCGCCGCCACCCTGCACCCCAGGGGGATCGTGCCCGAGGGGCCGGGGATGCTCAAGGCGCTCTCGGTGATGTACACGAGCCTGGGCCCGTGGACGACGCCGGTCTTCCTCGTCGGCGCCTGGGCGGTCCTGTTCAAGACCTTATATGTCGCCACCGCCGCCAACAGCCGACTGACGGCCGACTTCCTCGACCTCGCCCGGATCTGGCCCCAGCGCGGCCCGAAGGCCCGCGAGCGCACGACCCGGCTCTTCTGCGTCCTCTACCCGGCGCTCTCGCTGGTCCTGTACCTCGTCGTCCGCGCGCCGGGGCAGCTCGTCACCTACGGCGGCTATGCCCAGGGCCTGATGCTCCCGCTGATCGCCTGGGCCACCCTCTACCTCCGCTATCGCGACGCCGACCGCCGCGTGGCCCCCTCGTGGCTCTCCGACGCCTTCACCTGGGCCTCGTCGCTCGTGATCGGCCTCGTCGCGCTCTACAGCATCCTCCACGACCTGCTCCGCATCGACCCGTTCCATTGGCTGCGCTGAGCGGGCCGCCTCTTCCCCCCACTCCCCGTAGCAGGCACGCCCCGCGTGCCGTCCGCCCGAACGCACACGGACCTGATGGCTCGGCGGACGGCACGCGGGGCGTACCTGCTACGGGAAGAGGGGGGAAGGTCGCCTCGACGCGGCGGGTCGGAGTCTCTACAACGGGAAGGGGCCATGACCCGACCGCCCAGAGACCCCGACGAGGACGACGACCGCCGTGAGCCGACTCCTGATCCGGGCGCGTTACGCCGCGATGGCCGTGGTGGCGCTGGCCCTGGCGTGGCTGCTGGCCTTCGGCGCGAAGGTCAAGTATGAGCAGTCGATCGAGTCGTTCTTCGCCGACGACGACCCGGCCGTCATCTCGTACAAGGAGGCGGCGAGCCTCTTCGGCAACGACCAGCTCGTCTTCCTCAGCTACGACGACCCCGACGTGCTCACCTCGGCCGGCATGGACCGGATCGACGCCCTCGCAACGGCGATCGGCCCGGACCGGATCGACGGGGTGGTCGACGTCCAGACCCTCGCCTCGGCGCCCGTCTTCTGGGAGCTCGACGACCGCCTGCGGGCCCTGCGGACGATGCCCGGCTTCCTCCGCAACCGGGCCCTCGGTGCGCTCAAATCCGCCCTGAAAAGTGGCCGCCTGAACGACTCCATGCCGACGATCGGCAAGGCGATCCGTCGGGAAGACGGGGCCAGTCTTGAGGCCCTCCGGAGGCGCATCACCGAGCACCCGCTCCTCCAGGGGACGCTCGTGGATGCGAACGGGAAGAGCACGGCCCTGGTGGCGCGGCTGAAGGCGCCGGAGAAGCACGACGTCAAGGCGACCGTCGCCGCGCTCCGAGCGAAGGCCGACGCGTTCGCGAAGGCGAACGGCCTGGCGCGGCCGGCGGTGGTCGGCCCGCCGGTCCTGCTGGCCGACGGCTTCGAGAGCATCGAGCGCGACGGCCTGCGGCTGGCCCTGGTGGGGATGGCGTTGATCGGCCTCGTCACCCTCTCGGCCACGCAGAGCCTCTGGTGGGCCCTCGTGCCGATCCTCGCCGGCTGGGTCGTCTGGCTCGCGGCCGAGACGGTCCTGGCTCACATGAACTTCAAATTGTCCCTCTCGGGCGGGCCGCTCGTGGCGCAGATCATCGTCCTGACGATGCCCGCGGCGAGCCACCTGGCCCTCCACTTCCGCGACGAACGCCGCCGCAAGCCCGACCGCCGCGCGGCCGCGGAGCACACCCTCGACGCGGTCCTGGCCCCGGTCCTCTGGTGTGCCTTGACCGGCGCGATCGGCTACGGGGCGTTGCTGACGAGCTCGGTGATGCCGATCCGGCAGTTCGGCGTGATCCTCGGCCTCTGCTCGGCGGCGGCGGCGGTGCTGACCCTGGCGATCTCGCCGCTGGCGATGCTGCCGCCGTTCCGGCTGGAGGTCCCCGTCCGGTTCGGCTCGACCTCGAAGGTCGCCGCCGCGATGAACCGCCTGACCGCCCGCGTCATCCGCCACCCGGGGCCGATCGTGCTCGGCACGATGCTCGTCGTCCTGCCCCTGACCGCCGGGATCGGGCGACTGCATTACGAATCCAATTACATCAACGCCTTCAAGCCCGATTCCCGCGTCGTCCGCGACTACCACGCCGTCGAGGACCGCCTCGGCGGCATCGGCCTGGTGACCTTGGTGCTGCCGATGGAGACGGTCGACAAGGCCGCGCTCGACCGCTGCCGCGACCTCGACCGCCGCGTCGCCGCCTTGAAGCGGCCCGACGGCTCGCCGGCGGTGTCGCGGGCGATCTCCCTGGCGACGGTCCTCGACCCCGACGACCGGCTCGACGCCGAGTCGGTCGCGACGAAGCTCGACCTGGTCCTCGCCTCCCCCCAGCGCGACGTGCTCCGCAGCTTCTGGAACGTCGAGGCCGGCAAGGCCCGGACGCTCGTCCGGGTCGTCGAGTCGCAGCCGGCGACCGACAAGCTCGCCACCTTCCGCGTCGCCGAGACCGAGGCAAAGTCTGTCTTCGGCTCGAAGGCGTTCCTGACCGGCCTGTCGAACCTCCTGACCCAGACGACTCGCGGCGTGATCGCGACCTCGTGGAACACCTTCCTCTGGTCCGCCGGCAGCATCTTGTTGATGCTCACCATCGCCTTCCGCGGCCCGAAGCTGGCCGTGCTCGCGATCCTGCCCACGTTGCTCTCGGTCGCCCTGGCGCTCGGCCTGATGGGCTGGATCGGCATCAAGCTCGACGTGGCGACCGCCCTGGTGGCGAGCGTCGCCCTCGGCCTCTCGGTCGACGACACCTTCCACTGCCTGCTCCAGTTCCGCCGCCACCGCGAGACGGCCTCGTTCGTGACCAGCCTCGCCGCCAGCTACGCCGTGACCGGCCCGGGCGTCCTCCTGTCGAGCCTCGCCGTCGCCGTCGGCTTCCTCGTCCTCCGCTTCAGCGAGTTCGTCCCCTTCTCGAACTTCGGCGCCATGGTCGGCATCGCCACCCTCGGCAGCTCGCTCGGCAACGTCATCTTGCTCCCCGCCTGCCTCAGCCTCGGCGAGCGCCTCCGCGCCGGCAAGCCGGCCGGGGTGGAGGCGGAGGTGTAGGTCCATGTGGATCGTGGGGCCGCTTGACGAGAGCAATCCTCGCACGGATGATTCAGCAGATCGATGAGAAGCCCAAGGGGATCGCGATGGCCCGGCCGCGACATCCGAACAAGGAGATCGAAGCGTCGATCCAATATGCCGAGAGTCTCGGCTGGCGTGTCCTGGTTGGCGGGTCGCATGCCTGGGGGTTCCTGTACTGCCATGAGCAGGCCCGGACCGGATGCCGGGTGCCGGTATACTCGACACCCCGGAGCCCGGAGAACCATGCTCGGCGGCTCCGGAAGGAAATCGATTCCTGCCCCCACCAAAGGGAGGGACCATGATGGCCACGACCGCGTCCGCCGCATTGAAAACGCATTCGTTCAGTCTCATCCTGGCTGGGGTCTCCGAGTTGACCGTTGAAATCGCCGACGCCCTCTTCGAGGCCGGCTGCGACGACGCGACCCCGGCGAGCCGCGAGGGCATCGTGACCGTCGGCTTCGACCGCGAGGCCGAGTCGCTCGGCGACGCGATCGGGTCGGCCGTCAAGGACGTCGAGCGGGCCGGCTACCGGGTCGCGCGGGTCGAGGTCGAGGCGCCTTGAGCCGTCAGTCGAGCCGCCGGGGCCTGCCGGGCTTGGAGGTCGATCCCTTGGCGCGGCCGGGGCCCGAGGGGCCGGGGTCGCCCGCGGGCCGGGGCTTGCCGGAGGGGGCCTTGCGGGTGGCGTCGGGGTCGAGGCTGACGACGGCGCCCCAGCGGTGGAGGAGGAACCGGCCGTCGGGGGTCAGGAAGAAGTCGCCACCGATCCGGGCGGAGCCGGTCTCGACGTGCTCGAGCTTCGGCGCCGGGCCGGAGAAGTCCTTCGGGATGCGCCAGGAGGCGACGCTCGCCGGCGAGAGGCCCTGGGTGGCGAAGTAGAGGCGGGAGCGGTCGGCGGTGATCTGGATGGAACCGCCGTTGTAGGTCCCCGGCCACCTGGCGATGATCGACCGCGACTTGCGGGTGTCGACGACCGACAGCACGGTGTGCTGGTTGCTGCCGCCGCTGAGGAAGAGGATGCCGCGGTCGCCGGCCTGGACGTCGCAGGGGTCGGCCGGGACGATGATCGTCCGGGAGACCTCGACGGTCTCGGGGTTGATGACCTGGATGTGACCCTCGAGCGGGCCCGTGTTGTAGGCGCTGTGCCCCTTGGGCGAGGCGGTCACGTACAGGGTCTTGCCGTCGGGCGCCAGGCAGAGGGCGTCGGAGCCCTCGACGAGGTCGAGCTCCATGTCGGCCTTGCGCCGCGCGGCGTCGATCCGGATGAGCTTCTCGCCGCCGCGGGAGGCGCGGTCGTTGGCGATGTTCGCCTTCGGGGAGCGGATCAGGGCGAAGAGGTAGCGGCCGTCGGGCGTCGTGGCGAACCGCCAGACGCTCCCCCCCAGCGGGACGACCGCGGCCGGCTCGAGGGCGGTGCCGGGCTCCCCCTTGCCGGCGAGGATCGCGGCGACGTCGTAGGCGTGCAGGTTGGCGCGGCCGGTCGGGTGGTGGCTCGGGTGGTGATAGTCGAGGGCGTTGGGCTCGGCGACGACGAGGTAGAGCAGGCCCTTCGGGGCGTCGAGGGCGGCGTGGTAGCCCTGGCCGTCGAGCTTGTACGACCCCTGGAGCTCGAAGTCGGGGTAGGAGTAGTGCCGCAGGAAGCCGTCGAGGCCGGCCGTCAGGGCCACCTTCGACTTCGGGTCGACGGCGGCCGAGAGGAACTGCTCGATCCGACGGCACGGGTCCCCCGGTGCGACCTCGACGCCCACCTCGGTCGGCCTCGGCGCCCGCCCCCGGCGCGGGGGCCGGCCGGCGGCGACCTCGGCCGGCGCGGCCCGCTTCGGCGAGGGCGACGACCGCTCGCCGTTGCCGCCGGCCGCGTTGAAGAGGCCCGGCTGGACGTAGATCCGCTTCCCCCGGCCGTTGACGTACGCGAGCTGGAACGTCACCAGGCGATCGGTCGAATGGGCGAGGGTCAGCGCGACGGTCCCCGTCGCCTTCTGGTCGGCGACCTTCAGGGCGACCTCCTTGGCCCCCGCCAGCGGCGGCCAGGCGCCGTCGGCGGCCGCCTTGTGCGACCGGGTCTTGTCGCCGGGCAGGTAGAGGGCCGACACCAGCTTGATCTGGCCGACCGGATCGATCAGGCGGGCCTCGATGTCGAACTCCAGGGCCGTCCCGGCGAGCTTGCGGAGGCTGGTCGTCGCCCCGCCGACGCGGCCGTCGAGCAGGCCGACGAGCTCGCCGCGGGGGATGACGAAGCCGATCTGCTGGGCCCCCTTGATCGTGGCCACCGCGATGCCGATCAGTCGCCCCTTGGCGTCGACGACCGGCCCGCCGCTGTTGCCGGGGTTCAGCGCCCCGTCGATCTGGATGACGACCACCTTGCCGCGGTCGTCGGTCCGCAGGCTCGAGACCGACCCCCGGCCGACGGTGATCGCCGGGCTCCCCTTGCTCGTCGCCAGCGCCGCGCCGAACGGGAAGCCGAACGTGAAGACCGGCATCGTCTCGGTCAGCTCGGGCTCGGCCCCGAAGTCGATCGGCCGGGGCAGGTCCTTGACCCCCTCGACCTTCAAGAGCGCCAGGTCACGATCCGGGTCGGAGGCCAGGACCTCGGCGCGGGCGGACCGCTCGGCCTTCGTGCCGCTGCCGAAGACCGCGGTGATCACCGCCGCGCGGCCGCGCGTCAGCCGCTCCGGCGGCGTGACGACGTGGTGGTTCGTCACCACGAACGCGGCCCCGCCCTCGACCCGCATCACGAACCCGCTGCCGCTGGCCTCGACCGGCCCGACGCTCGTCTTGATGTAGACCGTCGCCCCCTTGATCTCGGCCACCGTCTTGAGCGGGATCGCCTCCTGGCCGCGGGCCGTCGTCGCCAGGAGGGCCAGGGTGAGGGGCACGAGTCGGGCGGGTCGCATCGGTGGCTCCTCAACGGTGCGGGGTCGTGCGACGGATCGAGACGATCAAGGATGCGGGCGTGCTACTCTAACTCGCCCACGCCCCCCGCTCAAGGGACTTCATGGCCGAGGTCGCGGAGGATCGTCGTCAAGGCGATCAGGGGGAGGCCGACGATGGCGGTGTGGTCGGCCGAGTCGATCCGCTCGAACAGGGTGATCCCCCGGGCCTCGAGCTTGTAGCCGCCGGCGCAGTCGAGGGGGTTGTCGGCGGCGACGACGCGGGCCAGCTCGGCGCGCGTCAAGGGTCGCATGTGGAGGGTTGTGACGTCCGTATGAGTGACGAGCCGGCCGCGGTCGAGGACGGCCATCGCGGTGATCAGCCGATGCGACCGGCCCGACAGCCGTCGCAATTGATCGACCGCCCGGTCGGCGGTGCCGGGCTTGCCGAGGACGTCGCCGTCGAGGGCGACGAGCTGGTCGGAGCCGACGACGGTGGCCTCGGGGAAGGCGTCGCGGACGCTGTCCGCCTTGGCCAGGGCGAGCCGCGCGGCCAAGGCCTCGGGCGTCTCGTCGGTCCCTTGAGCCTTGAGGGCCTCCTCGTCGACCCTCGGCGCGACGCCGCGGAACGGCACGCCGAGCCGCTCCAACAGGGCGCGGCGGTAGGGGGACGTGCTGGCGAGGATGAGGTCGCGGTCCAAGGTCGGTCGCGGTCCCATCTTGCGGGACGGCCTCCGGGGCGTCAAACTCGCGGGACGATCGGGGTGGCCGCGACGGCCAATCCCCAACCAACCGAGTGTAGCAGGTCCGCGCGATGGAAACCCCGCAAGTCCGGCCGGGCAGGGTGCAGGCGGCCGAGCCGTCGCGCCGCGTCGTCGCCTTCTTCTCGAACGCGGCCCAGGGCAACGCCGCCATCCAGCTCCTGACGGCGCTCGGCGTGCCCAACGACCGCCTCGGCGTCACCCCCCCCGAACGGATCGAGACCGGCCAGGGCATGGTCCTGTCGATCGCCTGCCCCGACCCGGCCCTGCTCCCCAAGGTCGAGGCCGCCTGCCGCGGCCTCGGCGCCTCGATCCACCGCCAGCGGCGCTGACATCCCCCTCGTAGCGGGCACGCTCCGCGTGCCGTCCGCTCCCCCCTCTTCGTCGCGGGCACGTTCCGCGTGCCGTCCGCCGACAATAAAGATACTCTTGTGTCTCGGCGGACGGCACGCGGAGCGTGCCTGCGACGGCAATCGTCCCGGAGACAGCGACCGATGCGCGGCCGAATCCTCGCCCTGATCCCGCTCGTGCTGGCCCCGACCCCGGCCCGCGACGACGTGCCCCCCTTCGCGAAGGAGACGCCCGAGGTGAAGTCGGGAGGGCCCGTCTTCCGGTTCAACGGTCGGGACCTGGCCGGGTTCTACACGTACCTGAACGAGCACAAGTACGACGACCCCAAGGGCGTGTTCACGGTCCGCGACGGCCTCTTGCGGATCTCGGGCGAGGAGTGGGGCGGGATCGCCACGAAGGAGGCGTACCGCGATTATCATCTGATCGTCGAGTGGAAGTGGGGCGAGGCGACCTGGGGCTCGCGGGCCAAGGCGGCGCGGGACTCGGGCATCCTGGTGCACGGCGTCGGGGCCGACGGCGCCGCGGGGGGCCAGTGGCTCGAGTCGATCGAGTGCCAGGTCATCGAGGGGGGGACGGGCGACTTCATCCTCGTGGGGGGCAAGGGCAAGCCGTCGCTGACCTGCGAGGCCCGCCGCGGGCCGGACGGCCAGCCGTACTATGAGAAGGGCGCCGAGGCCGTCGCCCGCGACTCGGGCCGGATCAACTGGTGGGGCCGCGACCCGTCCTGGAAGGACGTCCTCGGCTTCCGCGGCCGGCGCGACGTCGAGCAGCCCGCCGGGCGCTGGAACCGCATGGAGGTCATCTGCGACGGCGGCTCCATCACGACCCTCCTGAACGGCCTGGTCGTCAACGCCGGCACCCACGCCCGCCCCGCCGCCGGCAAGGTCATGATCCAGTCCGAAGGGGCCGAGGTCTTCGTCCGGACCTTCGAGATCCGGCCGCTCGCCCGCTGAACCCTGGCGGGAGATATCTGCGACGACCCGGGCCGAGGTCACGGCGGCGCGGGGGCCGCGTAAGAGTCGGCGCCCGACGGCGTGGACGTGGGGGCCGGTCCGGGGCTAGAATGGGAGCATCGAGGCTCGGGCACAATCCGGAGAGGTGGGGCGCCATGTCGAAACAGCGGTGGATCGGCGGGGCGTTGGCGTTGGCCGTCGCGGCGGCGCCGGCCGCCCCGGCGCGGGGCCAGACATCGAAGTCGGTCGTCGAGCATACGCAGCTTACGGGCACCGACAAGGCGATCGTCGACAAGGCCGTCGAGTTCCTCGAGGCCCACGGCCCCGGCGCGGGGCCGGGCGAGGCGGCGATCGCCGCGCTGGCGCTGTCGAAGGCCGGCCGCAAGCCGGGCGACCAGGGCATCGACGCCTGCGTCGCCAAGATCAAGGGCTGCTTCGACGGCAGCCAGTACACCCCCCAACTCAACGACGGCCCGGCCAACTACGAGGCCTCCTGCGCCCTGATGGCCCTGGCCGCCATCAACCCGATCGCCAACCGCCCCGAAATCGAGTCGATCGCCAACTACCTGATCGCGCACCAGAAGGGGAGCGGCGCCTGGGACTACGCCAACCGCTCCGTCGGCGACACGTCGATGACCCAGTACGCCATCCTCGCGCTCTGGGAGGCCGAGAACGCCGGCATCGACATCAGCCCCGAGGTCTGGGACAAGGCCGCCGGCTGGGCCCTGCGGGCCCAGGAGGAGGACGGCTCGTGGCGCTACCACTACGACGAGAAGGCCGGCGGCATCAACGTCAAGCAGCCGAACGTCTCGATGACCGCCGGCGCCGTCTCGGTCCTCCTGATCTGCGAGGACGAGCTCCAGCGCTTCCTCAGCGGCGGCGACTCGCCCAGCTCGCTGCTGGTCAACGCCATCCCCGAGAACTCGCTGGGCCAGGGCTTCAAGTCGACGGTCTCCCGGAACGCCATGAAGGCGGCCGTCGACCGCGGCCTGGCCTGGATCGGCGGCCACTTCAAGCCCAGCGACGGCGCCGCCATGGGCGACTCGAACTTCTACGGCCTCTACGGCGTCGAGCGCATCGGCGCCCTGATCAACAGGGACAAGATCGGCGGCCAGAACTGGTACGAGGTCGGCAAGCAGTTCGTCCGCAACAGCCAGGAGAAGGACGGCCACTTCGTCGCCGGCCACGGCGACACGCCGAACACCTCCTGGGCGGTCCTGTTCATGACCCGGTCGACGCGGATCGCCATCTTCAAGCACCGCAACCTCAAGCTCGGCAAGGGCCTCCTGATCGGCGGCCGCGAGCTGCCCAAGGACCTGACGGCGATGACCGTCGCCGGCGGCAGGGTCGTCGTCCGGCCGATGAACGGCGCCGTCGAGAAGATGCTGGGGGTGCTCGAGGACCCCAACGCCGAGGACGCCACCGAGGCCCTGGCCGGCCTGGTCTCGCGGTACGATAAAGAGGGCTCCAAGGCCCTCCGGCCGCACAAGGACCACTTCCGACGCCTGCTGGCCAACCCCGACCAGGGCGTCCGCCGCGTCGCCGCCTGGGCCCTGGCCCGCACCGCCGACCTCGACGTCGTGCCCGACCTGATCAACGCCCTGGACGACTCGGCCATGCCCACCGAGGAGCTCAAGGACAAGGCCGTGATGTTCGAGGCCAAGAACGGGCTGCAGCTCCTCAGCCGCAAGGTCGACAACACCCTCGGCCCGCCCCCCGACGCCACCCCCGACCAGCGCCGCGAGGCGATCCGGAAGTGGCGCGCCTGGTACCAGTCGGTCCGGCCCGTCGACCAGGCCGGCCTCGACGAGGCCGACGAGCCGGTCGCGACCAGCTCCAAATAATCCTTCATACATCGTGGTTCGGGTGCGGAGGGCAATCATGAGTCAAGCGAACGACGGCGGGCCCGAGACGCCCGCGCAGGAGCCGTTCTCGTTCGAGCCCCAGGTGCGGGGCGAGTCGCAGTACGACCGCGTGACCTCCGGCCTGATGTCGGTGGTCGTCGGCGCCTTCCTCGTCTTCGGCTGGCTGTCGCTGATGTATATCACCTCGCAGGCCTACGCCGACCGCGTCTCGCAGCCGGTCGAGATCATCGAGGTCTCCGGCGGCGGCGGCGACCCCGAGGGGACCCCCGGCTCGACCGAGAAGGTCGACGTGCCCGGCGCCGAGCCGGACAAGTTCGCCTCGAACAACGAGAACGAGCCGGCCGAGTTCGAGGAGCCCTCGGTCCAGGAGGAGCCGGCCGTGGCGCTGGACGTCGAGGCGATGCAGGACGCCGGCGACGAGCTGGCCAACAGCGTCGACCTCGCCGCCGAGATGCCCCGCGGCGGCGCCGTGGCCACCGGCAAGCGGGCCTCGAAGATCGGCAAGGGCGGCCCCGGCTTCGGCCCCGGCGGGCCCGGCGACGGCGGCTTCTCCCGCGAGCAGCGCTGGAGCATCGTCTACCCGCCCGGCCAGACCCCCGAGGAATACGCCCGCCAGCTCGACGCCTTCAAGGTCGAGCTCGGGGCGATCACCGGCGGCGTCATGCAGGTCGCCTCGAACCTCTCCAGCGCCACCCCCACCCGCCGGACCATCGACCACCGAACCGAGAAGCGGCTCTACTTCCTCTACCAGGGGCAGGGCCGGCGCGTCTCCGACATCGAGCTCCTGAAGAAGGCCGGCATCAACGTCACCGAGGGGGCGACCTTCCAGTTCTACCCCAAGGAGGTCGAGGACGCCCTGGCCCAACTCGAGAACCGCTACCGCCACCTCCAGCCCGCCCAGATCCGCCTGACCCGCTTCGAGGTCGTCCGCCAGGGCAACCGCTGGGGCTTCAAGGTCGTCGCGCAGGAGCGGCTGTGATGTCTTCCCCCTCTCCCCCTGGGCGGACCGGCCGACACTCTCGGGGCGGCGCCGTCGGCCCGGCTTCATAGCAGGCACGCTCCGCGTGCCGTCCGCCGAGCCATCAGGTCCTTGCGTTCGAGCGGACGGCACGCGGAGCGTGCCTGCTACGGGGAAGAGGGACGGCCGGCCCGGTTTCGTCGCAGGCACGCTCCGCGTGCCGTCCGCCCTACCACAAGGTCCTTGGGTCCTGGCGGACGGCACGCGGAGCGCGCCTGCTACGGGGAAGAGGGACGGCCGGTCCACTGTCCCCTGTGGAGAGGGCCGGGGTGAGGGTCTTCGAGATCGTACCCCTTCCTTGCGGCCCCCCCTCAACTCTGCGATAATTGACGCGGAAGCTCCCCCTTCGCGCGAACCGACTGGCCCGACGTTGAATCCGCTTGACCTTGGGATGACCACCGCGCATGGCGACACTCGAAGTCCATGACGGCCGAGGCCGCGTCGAGTACGTGACCGTCACCCCCGACCGGCCGGTCCTGATCGGCGCCGACGCGAGCAAGTGCGGCGTCGTGCTGGCCGGCGACGGGGTCCTGCCGATCCACGCGCGGCTGCGATGGAAGGAGACGCGATACCGGGTCGAGGCCGCCGACGAGCAGATCGGCGTCGAGGTCAACGGCCGTCGGATGCTCGCGGCGAGCTTCCGCGAGGGGGACGAGGTCGCCATCGGCCCCTGTCGGCTCTACATCAGCGGCGTCGAGGCCCCGCAGGCGGATGACCGGACCCGCGTCGTCACCCCGCCGACGGCCCCCGCGGCCAAGCAGCCCAAGGCCGCCCGGTCACCCGCGGCCAAGCAGCCCACTTCGTGGACCAAGGCCGAGGTCGCGCCGCCGTCGATCGAGAAGACGATGGTCGCACAGGTCGTGACCCCGCCGGTCAAGGGCAAGCCGCAGAAGGACAGGAAGGGCAAGGAGTCGAACGGCCAGGCCCCCGCCGCCGCTGAGCCGATCGGGCCGCCGAAGCCGCCGTCGAAGCTCCGCCAGTTCCTCCGCGTCCTGATAGCCGGCGACCAGGCGCCGGGGCAGGAGAAGATCCACAAGTCGCCGCTGGTCCTCGGCCTCGTCGGCGTGCTCGTCGTGTTCATCGGCATGAGCATCTTCCTGTACAAGTACCTGGCGCGGAAGGCCAGGGAAGCGCTCTACCAGAACGCCGTCCAGCTCCGCGACGACGGCGACTTCCGCAACGCGATCGTCCAGTTCGACGCCTACCTGAAGGCCTATCCCACCGACGCCAAGGCCCAGGACGCCAAGGTCTACATGGCCCTGGCGCGGGTCGAGCAGTACGGCACCGGCCCGACGCCCGCGTGGTCGCCCGCCCTGGAGGAGGCCCGCAAGTTCGTCGACGAGGTCTCCAGGGAAGGGGACGCCTACCGCGACGCGGCCCCCGAGGTCGAGGAGATCGTCCGCAACGCGCTGTCGGGCGTCGCCGACTCGGTCCGCAACCGCGCCGCCCCGCGGCTGTTGCCGCCGGTCTCCAACGCCGCCAAGGCGGTCAAGGACGCCGAAGAGGCGCTCGCCGAGCTCAAGTCGGCCGAGCGGCTGCACCAGCGGATCACGGGCAAGAACCACGAGGCCCTGCTCAAGAAGGGCCCGTATTTCAAGAAGAAGGACGAGGCCCTGCTGGCCCTGGCCAAGGCCCGCGTCCGGACCGCCGACCTGCTCGCGATGGACCGCGCGCTGCAGGCCAAGTCGCCGGGCGGGGTCTACGCCGCCCGCGACACGCTGGTCAACCGCTACCCCGACCTGGCGACCGACCGCGAGGTCGTCCGCATCCTGACGGCGGCCAACGAGCTCTTGCGCAAGGCGGCGACGCTCGACGACACCCAGCGCGCCGGCCAGCCCGAGCCCCGTCCCGAGCCGATGGGCCCGCCGGTCTCGCTCGTCCTGCGGACGAACGTCGCCGGCGGCTTCGTCGCCGCCGGCCGGGCCCCCCGGGGGCCGGTCGTCTACGCCTTGGCCGACGGCTTCGCCTACGGCATCGACGGCGCCGACGGGACACCGCTCTGGCAGGTCCCGGTCGGCCTCTCCAGCCCGTACCCGCCCCGGCCCGTGCCCGGCAGCGAGGAGGCCACCGCGGTCGTCTTCGACGCCCGCCACGACGAGCTCTGCCGCGTCGACGGCCGGACCGGCAAGCTCCTCTGGCGGGCCGAGGTCGGCGAGCCGGTCAAGGCGCCCCCGTTGATCCTCGGCAACCAGGTCGTGCAGTCGGTCCCCTCGGGCGCGCTGGTCGTCTACAGCCTCGGCGACGGCCGGCGGCTCGGCGCCTTGAAGCTCGGCCGCCGCCTGGCCGACGCCTCCCCGGCGGCCGACGACCAGGGGCAGTTCTTCTACGTGCTGGCCGACGAGGCCAACCTGTTCGTCGTCGCCCGCGACCCGCTCTCCTGCGTCGCCGTCGAGTACAACGGCCACGGCTCCGGCTCGATCCCCTGCGCACCGGCGATGGTCGGCCGCTACCTGTTCGTCACCGAGAACTTCGAGCTCGACGGGAGCCGCTGGTCGGTCTACCTGGCCGACGAGCAAGGGGGCAAGGTCCGGTTCCGCCAACGGGTGCCGCTGGAGGGCTGGGCGTGGGACGTGCCCGCGAACCGCGAGTCGATCATCTGGTCGACCGGCGACCGCGCGGGGGTCTCGGCCTTCGCCGTCGGCGGCTACGCCGAGCGCGAGCCGGTCAAGCTGATCGCCCGTCGGACCGCCGAGGCGGCGGTCTCGGGCCCGGGCTACCCGAAGGCCCCCAACGCCCGCGAGCTCTGGCTCTCGTCGTCGCAGACGGCCCGCTACGACCTCGACGCCGACAGCCAGCAGATCCGCGAGCGCTGGACCTTGCACGCCGCCGGGCCGGCCCTGGCGCCGATCCAGGTGGCCGAGCGGCTGATCGTCCTGACCCACCAGTACACCGAGGGCGTGGGCGTCGCGCTCTGGGGCGTCGACCCCGACACCGGCTCGGTCGCCTGGCGGACCGTGCTCGGCGCCCCCTGGACCGTCGAGCCGTCGCCCGAGCCCAAGGGGGGCGGCGTCGCCACCCTGCTGGCCGACGGCCGGCCGATCACCGTGACCTTCGACCAGATGAACAAGGGGGGCTTCGTCGAGCAGCCCTTGCCCAAGCCCGGCGAGTCGTACCTGCCGACCGGCCCGCTGCGGCGGCTCGAGGCCGGCGACCTGACCATCCTGGTGCCGGCCCCGGACTCCAGCTACCTGCTCGTCCGCGCCGACAACGGCCCGTTCCGCCGGGTCGACCTGCCGACCCCCCTGGGGGGCGAGCCCTTGGTCGTCGGCAAGGACCTCTTCATCCCGGGCGACGCCGGCCGGGCGTACCTGATCGACCCCAAGACCGGCCTGTCGCGGGCCGAGCCCTACGTCTCGTCGTTCGACCGCTCGCGGCCGGTGCGCTGGAAGTCGCCGGCGCTTCTGGAAGGGGACGCGATCGTCCTGGCCGACGAGTCGGGCCGCGTCCGACGGCTCGCGTACCAGGAGAAGCCGCGGGCGCGGCTGGTCGTGACGGCGCAGGTCGACCTGAAGCGGCCGATCATCGCCGACCCGGCCTCGACCGGCGGCGCGGTCGTGCTGGCGACCGACGACAACAAGGTCCACGTCCTCGTCGGTCGCGACCTCAGCCCCGCCCCCACCATCAACCTCGACGCCCCGCTGGCGCTCGGGCCGCTGGCGGCCGGCGACCACGCCTTCGTCGCCGACGCGCTGGGCAAGGTGCTCGCCTTCGGCCCCGAGGGGCGCCGGCTCTGGGACGTCGACCTCAAGGAGTCCCCGCCGATCGTCCCGCCGGTCGTCCACGACGGCGAGGTCCTGCTGCTGGGGCGCGAGGGCAAGCTCCTCCGCCGCTCCCTGGCCGACGGCGCCGCCAAGGACCCCGTGCCGCTCGACGTCGTCGCCGCCGGCAACCCCCGGATCATCGGCAAGGACGTCGTCGTCCCCGTCGGCCCCGGCACCGTCCGCGTCCTCGTCGGCGACGGCCAGCCCAGGGGGGACAAGGTCGCGCTACCATGACCGGTTTTCGGGAATCGTCATCCGGAATCCCCGCCGTAGTAGCAGGCACGCTCCGCGTGCCGCCCGCCCGAACCCAAGATCGTCGATGGAAGGCGGACGGCACGCGGAGCGTGCCCGCTACCGCCGAGCCATCGGACCGAAAGGCACTCGCATGAACCTGTCGCGTTGGGTCACCCGGCCGGCGGCCGCCGCGGCGATGGCGTTGGCGGTCGTCGTCGCGGGCTGGGGGATGCCGAAGGCCGGCCTGGCGGTCGTCAAGCAGCAGGGCGAGCCGTCGCAGGAGGACCTGCTCCGCGGGGCGCCGTTCGACCGGATCACGCTGACCGACGGCAAGTCGTACGCGATCCAGCCGGTCAGCCCGCGGCCGTTGCCGCCGCCGAAGGCGCAGGCGGCGCCCGCGGCCAAGAAGGCCGAGACGAAGAAGGGCGACGGCGAGGTGATCGTCCCCGGCGAGGCGCCCAAGGACGACCCGAAGAAGGACGAGGCGCCCCCGCCCGAGGACGAGGAGGACAAGTCGCAGGAGCTCGTCATCCACCTGCTCGTCAACCGCACCGGCGGCGGCAGCCTCGACTTCAAGGTGCAGCGCAAGAATATCAGGAGCATCGAATACTTCGAGGACATGCTCCTGGCCAAGGGGGACCGCCTCATGGCCGCCAAGGAGTACAGCCGCGCCTTCGAGCACTACCTGGCCTGCAAGGTCCAGAATCCCAAGTGGCCCGGCATCGACGACCGCGTCAACCGCCTCCTGTTCGAGGAGGGGAGCGAGGCGCTCGAGACCGACCGCGGCGAGCAGGGGCTGCTGCTGCTGCGCGACCTCGAAGGGCGCAAGCCCGACTACCCCGGCCTGACCGAGAAGCTCGCCGGCGCCTACGCCATCCAGATCCAGAAGGCGTTCGACGCCGGCTCGTTCGCCCGGGCGCGGCGGTTCCTCCACGAGATGGAGCAGTTCAGCCCCAACGCCCCCCAGGTCCGCGAGGCGCGGCAGCGGTTCATCGCCAAGGCCCGGTCGATCGCCGACACCGCCCCGAAGGACGAGGGCATCGAGCGCGCCGACGCGTTGGCCGAGGCCCTCCGGATCTGGCCGACGCTGGAGGGGGCCCCCGAGCAGTTCGAGGCCGCCTTCCGCGCCTTCCCGACGCTCGACGTGGCCGTCGCCGACCTGTCGCACTCGGTCGTCCGGAACGTCCGCTGCCCCGCCCCCTGGGTCCGCACGCCGGCCGACGCCCGCGTCTCGAAGCTGATCTACCTGCCGATCCTGTCGCACGACGACGAGGCGGCGGCCCAGGGCAAGGACGCCGGCCAGCTCGCCGCCGGCCTGGACGTCGCGGCGCTGGGGCAGCGGCTGACGCTCCGGGTCAAGAAGGGCATCCCCTGGGCCGACGGCACCCGCAACGTCTCGGCCATCGACGTGGCCCGCACGCTCTCCGACCGGACCGACCCCCGCTCCCCCGGCTACAACGCGCGGTGGGCCGACCTGCTCGACCGCATCGAGATCGCCGACGAATCGACCCTGGAGATCCGCCTGACCCGCGCCCCCTTGCGGGCCGAGTCGTGGCTGCTCGGCCCGGTCGGCCCGGCGCACGCGGCCTGGGACGGCTGGGTCACGACCGCCGACGCCGGCCGCCAGCCGGTCGGCGACGGCCCGTTCCGCTGGGAGCAGTCGAGCCCCAACGTCGCCAGCTACCGCGTCCTCGAGTCCCCCTCGGCCGCCGCGCCCAAGGGGGTCGTCCCGAAGCTCCGCCGCATCCGCGAGCGCCGCCTCCCCAACACCGCCGCCGCCCTGGGCGCCTTCGCCCGCGGCGAGGTCGCCCTGCTCGAATACGTGCCGTCGGACCGGGCCAAGGGCCTCGCCAAGTCGAAGGGGATCAAGGTCGGCACGTACAAGCACCCGACGATGCACCTGATCGCCCTGGACGCCCGCAACCCGGTGCTCCGCGACCGCAACCTGCGGCGCGGGCTCTCGTACGCGATCGACCGCAAGGCGCTGCTGGAGGAGACGGTGCTGAAGGACAAGGCCGACGAGAAGGACAACGTCGTCGCCGACGGCCCGTTCCCGGTCGGCAGCTACGCCAACGCCCGCGACGTCAAGCCGCTGGAGTTCAACGCGCTGCTGGCCCGCATGCTCGTGAC
Source organism: Isosphaeraceae bacterium (assembly GCA_035551935.1). Lineage (GTDB taxonomy): Bacteria > Planctomycetota > Planctomycetia > Isosphaerales > Isosphaeraceae > DASZMJ01. Next base: position 11,976 of record DASZMJ010000359.1, on the reverse strand, counting down.
CGCGGCGACGGCCGAGCAGAACCTGGGCTCGATCCGCCTGAAGTTCGAGTACCCGGCGCTGCCCGACGCGCAGCAGGTCGCGCCCAAGGTCGCCGAGGCGTTCCGCAAGGCCGGCGTGACGATCGACCTGATCGAGCGGCCCGTGGCCGAGCTCGAGGAGGAGCTGCGCGCCGGCCGGCGGTTCGACCTGGCGTATCGCTGCGTCCGCGTCGCCGAGCCGGCCTTCGAGGCCGGCGGCCTGATCTGCCCCGGCTACGACGCCCCGCCGCAGGCCGACGGCCTCGCCGCGGTCGCCAGCGCCCGGGTCCTGGAGCTGCTGTTGCACCTGGAACACGCCCCCGACCTGCCCACCGCCCGCGACATCCTGACCCGCCTCGACCGCGATTCCCGCGACGAATTGCCCATCCTGCCGCTCTGGCAGGTGCACGACCACTACGCCTGGCACGACCGCCTCAAGGGTCCCGCCGAGGCCGCCGAGACGCTCTATCAAGACGTTGACAAATGGGAGATCAGCCCGTGGTTCGCGCGCGATCCCTGGTGATCCCGGCCCTCGTCGCCGTCGTCGTCCTCGCCCTCGCCGCCTATCGCGGCCGGGCCGCCGCCCAGGATGCGCCCAGGGCCGAGGCGAAGAAGGACGAGGCCGGGCCGGCCAAGGACAAGGCCGGGGGCGAGAAGGCGGACGACACGAAGTCCGTGGACACGAAGGCCGACGCCAAGAAGAAGGCCGACGCCAAGAAGGCCGAGGCGGAGGCGGTGCCGATCGAGCAGCGGCCGTACAAGATCCGGGCGTGGCTGGTCATCGACCCGAAGGCGCGGATCGACGCGCGGGGCCGGGAGCGGCTGATCGAGGGCTGGAAGGCGCTGGTCAAGCGGTTCGTCGGCCCGCCGTGGGTGCTCGAGGTGGCCGACGGGCCCGGCCCGCTCGGGGCGCGCGACCTGATGGCGGTCAAGTCGGACGTGACGGCGAAGCAGGCCGAGGGGCAGGACAAGGCGTGGATGATCCTGGTCGAGCCGGCCGGCAACGGCTTCGCCTTCTCGGGCCGCGAGTACGACGTCCGGAGCGGCCGGATGGGCCAGCCGTATCGCCGCGTCTGCCCCTGGCCGGTCGACGGCCCGAGGACGCTCTTCCAGCTCGCGCTCGACATGTTCAGCCCGTCGGCCAACGTCGGCACCCAGTCCGGCGGCGGCGTCTCGATCACCGTGCAGGGCGCGTCGCTGCCGGTCGCCGACCCGGTCGGCAGCGTCGTCGCGGTCGGCTCGTACTTCCGCCCCTTGCGGGTCATGATGAAGATGGACGGCTCGGTCCAGCAGGTCCAGGAGATCAACTTCTCGTTCCTCCGCGTCGAGGCCATCAACGGCGCCGACGCGACCTGCTCGATCATCAGCGGCCTGCGGAGCCCGCTGACGGTCCGGGTCCGCGGCGGCAAGGCGGCGTTGATCGCCTTGGGGGTCAAGCCGGCGCACAACCCGAGCCGATTCCGGTTCGTCGAGGGCCCCCAGCGCGCGCCGGCGGCCGGCTACGTCCTGACGGCGAGGCCGTACCCGAAGGGCTCGCGGTACGACGTCGGCACCACCGACCGCGACGGCCGCGTCGTGCTCGGCCCCGAGTTCGCCGAGGGGCTGGTCATCATGCAGCTCCTGGCCGGCAACGTCGAGCCGCTCGTGCAGTTCCCCTGGATGCCCGGCGAGACGCCCGTCGAGAAGGTCATCCCGATCATCCCCAAGCCCGACGCCGTGGCCCTGGGGACCGCCGTCAACGCGCTGCGCGACCAGGTCTTCGACCTCGTCGGCCGCCGCAGCCGCCTCCTCAGGCGCCTCCAGAGCCGCCTCGCCGGCGAGTTCCTCGACCTCGAGCAGGCCAAGCTCATCGTCAAGGAATACCAGGCCCTGCCCGACCGCAAGGTCTTCGACGACCGGCTCGCCAAGCTCAAGAAGGACGCCGCCGAGACCCAACGCACCCAGCGCGGCAAGCAGATCCTCACCCCCTCGGTCCTGGCCCTCATCCGCAACGCCCAGGACCTCATCGACCGCTACCTCGACGACAAGGAGTTCGACGCCCTCGTCGAGCACGTCGACGAGCTCAGCAGCCAGTCCCGGGGCCGCGCCAAGCCCGCCGAGGCCCCCAAGGCCGCGACCCCCAAGGCCGCGACGGCGCCCGCGCCGACGCCCGCGGCGAAGACCTCGTCGGCCTCGACCTCGCCGACCGCGGCGTCGGAGACGGAGGCCCATCCGGCCGAGCAGGCGAACGCCTGGCGCGAGCTGGCGCCCGAGGGCGCCGGCTTCCGCGTCATGTTGCCGGGAGTGCCGAAGGAGGAGCGTCGCAAGGCCGATTGGCCCTTGGCATCCTACGACCTGATCGGCTACATCGTCGGCAACCCCGGCCCATGGAGCTACGCCGCCATCTATTGCGAGATCCCCGAGGCCGACCTACAACGCATCAAGCCCCAGGAACTCCTGCAACAATCGATCGACGGCATCGTCAAGGCCTACCCCGGCACGAAGCTCGTGCGCTCGCGCCGCATCTCGATCGACGGGCACCCGGGGATGGAGGCCGAGTTCGACGCGCCCGCCTCGGGCCCCGCCGAGGCCAGCCTGAGGAAGATCCGCTTCTACATGGTCGGCAAATTCTTCTACATGCTCATGCACACGCGCGTCAAGTCTCTGGCAAAGAACAGCGACATCGATAAATTCCTCGACTCGTTTCATCTGACGGGAATCTAGTTATATTGTTATGTAGGTTGGGTCGTGGGCCGGCCTATTGCCGCTGCCCGCGCAGGGCGGGTGGCCCCGTTCGCGAGCAACCGGGCCCACCCGAGGGCCTGCCAGGCCGCGCGATTATTTCTCGGCAACCCCGGCCGTTTCGGTCTCCTTGGCCCCGCCGCCGAAGAACTTGGCGAGCTTGGCGCCGCCGCGGAAGAGGCGCCAGAGCGCGGGGGTGGAGAGGCGGTCGATCTGGCTGTACCAGGCCGTGACCATTCGCGTGAATTCGAGCATCTTCTCGAGCTGCTCGCGCGTGTAGGCCTCGCCCGAGCCGCCGGCCTTGGCCTCCTCGACGCAACTCTCCAAGAGCGCGATCGTCGGGTCCATCTCGCGGCGCTTGCGCTCGGCCATGATGACCCGGAAGGTCTCCATCACGTCCTTCAGGGCGACGAAGCGGTCGCGGCGGTCGCCGATGATGTGGACGCGGCGGACGACGCCCCAGGCGAACAGCTCGCGGAGGCTCGTCGAGACGTTCGACCGGCTCACGTCCAGCAATTCGCTGATCTCGGCCGCGTCGAGCGGCTCGGGCGCGACGAACAGGAGGGCGTGCACCTGGGCCATCGTCCGGTTGATGCCCCAGGCCTGCCCCATCTCGCCCCAGTGCAGGACGAACTTCTTGGCCGCCGGTGTGAGCTGCACGGCACGCCTCGAACGGACTCGACTCGCCTCGACTCGCCTCGGCCCGACACGACCGTTTGGACTGTTCGGAATGAAATCATTCTACTCGACTCGGCAGGACCGTCAAGAAACCGCCCGGGGATGGGGGGATCGATCCCCCGGTTCACTCGGAATTGACCGGCCGGCGCCGAAGGGCTTAGAATCGTCGGGAGGGCCGCCGAGGGCGCGCGAGCTCCCCCTCCTCAACGATCATCGCCGTCGTCCGGCCGGTCGCCGGCCCTCGGGCCCGGGAGTCTCCGAAGATGGTGCGCTGGCTGCTCCTGGTCGTCCTGGCCGTCGCCCTGGCGGCGTCGGCGGCCGTGCTGATGCCGTACCTGTCGGGCCAGGCGGACCGGCTCCCGGGGCCGTCGGAGCACGAAGGGCCGGCGCCGATCGCCGCGGTGGTCGAGGGCGACCTCGTCCACGAGTTCGGCATCCGGCCGCAGCAGACGGTCGACACCTGGCAGTGGACGATCCGCAACGACGGCCAGGCCGACCTGGTCCTCAAGCTCGGCAGCTCGACCTGCAAGTGCACGATCGCCGAGCTCGGCAAGGACGAGACGACCGGCGAGCTGAAGTCGACGACGATCAAGCCGGGCAAGTCCTGGGTGATCAAGCTCCAGTGGGACACCAAGGAGGTCACGGGCAAGTTCGAGCAGTCGGCGACGATCGTGACGAACGACCCGGAGCGGCCCGAGCTGAAGTTCGTGGCCAGGGGCGAGGTCCAGCCGCCGATCCTGTCGTCGCCGGCGACCTCGGCGGCCAACCTCCAGGAGATCCCCAACGGCGAGGGCCGCACCGCCGAGTGGTTCTTCGCCTCGCCCGACCGGCCCGACCTGAAGATCGAGGTCAAGGAGAACTCGAGGCCCGAGCTGATCGAGCCGACGGTCCGGCCGATGACCGAGGACGAGTGCCGCGAGAAGGGCGTCCCCAAGGGCGTGCGGGTGGCGGTCCAGGTCAAGCCGTCGACCCGGCTCGGCTACTTCCGCGAGGAGGTCCTGCTGGCGACCGACCACCCCAAGCGGCCCGAGCTGAGCGTCTTCGTCATCTTCAAGCTCGTCGGGCCGATCACCGCGTCGCCCGGGACGGTCATCGACCACCAGGTCTCCGGCGACCAAGGCAAGGCGATCCCCGTGACGTTGACGGTCAAGGGTCGGGACGCGACCCGGTTCACCGTCGTCGAGAAGCCCGGGCCGTTCAAGGTCGATGTCGAGCCGCTCGACGAGCAGGCGCGGGGGCCCGAGAAGGTGCGACGCTACCGGATGACGATCACCATCCCGCCCGGCACCCCCTCCGAGGACTACCACGAGTCGATCCGGCTGAAGACCGACCACCCGCACGCCGAGGAGGTCGAGGTCCCGGTCGACATCATCGTCGGCTGAGTCCCGTCGGCCCGTCACCCCCACAACCTCCCGAGGGATAGGGATGTTCCATCGATCTGCACGAGGCCTCCTCGGCGCGACGGCGCTCGGCCTGCTCGCGCTGGCCGTCCCGGCCTGCGACGGCAAACGGACCTCGGCCACCGTCGGCGGCAGCCCCGCGGCCGCGACGCCCCCGAAGGGGCCGCTCGCCGACTGGGACGGCGTGGCCGCGGCGCTGATCCTCACCGGCCAGCAGGACGGCTACCTCGAGCCTTGCGGCTGCTCGGAGGGGCAGAAAGGGGGGATGGCCCGCCGGCTCGACCTCCTCAAGAAGCTCGAGGCCCGCGGCTGGCCGCTGGTGCGGCTCGACCTCGGCTCCCTGATCCACGACCCGGCCGACGCCCGCGGCGGCGCCGAGGAGGAGCGGATCAAGCTCGGCATCGCGCTGAAGGCCCTGAACGTCATGAAGTACGACGCCGTGGCCCTGAGCGCCGACGACCTGAAGGTCGGCATCGACAAGGCCATCGGCGAGTACCTCAACGTCGGCGAGCGGCCGAAGGTCGTCGCGGCCAACGTCGTCCCGGCCAGCGGCCTGGAGTCGGTCGTGGCCAGGGCCGTGCGGGTCAAGGCCGGGCCGATCCGGGTCGGCGTGACGGCCGTGCTCGACCCGGCCGCGTTCGCGGCGCTGAACGACCCGAACAAGGAGATGCTCGCCGTCAAGGGGGCCGACGAGGCGCTCAAAGCGACGCTCAAGGACCTGGAGAACGACACGGATTTCCAGGTCCTGCTGGTCCAGGAGGCGCCCCCGGCGACGCTCGACCTGCCCGGCCGGGCCCCGAAGAAGGCGGCGGCGCTGGCGAAGGCGTTCCCCGGCTTCGACGTCGTGGTGGCGACCTCCGACGTGCCCGACCCGGAGCGCGAGCCGTCGTGGGTCAACGGCGGCAAGACGATGCTCGTGCAGGTCGGCCGCAAGGGGCAGTACGTCGGCGTCGTCGGCCTCGGCGCCGACCGCAAGGCGAAGCCCCGGTATCGCCTCGTCGAGCTCGACCTCTCCTACGACAAGAAGACCGAGCCGCTCCGCGCGCTCGTCGACGAGGACTTCCAGGCACTCCTGAAGGAGGCCGGGGTCGTCGAGGACTTCCCGAAGCATGCCTTCGTCGACGGCGCCCCGGGGTCGACGTTCGTCGGCGCCCTGGCCTGCAAGGAGTGCCACGAGAAGACCTATTTCAAGTGGGTCAGCACCAAGCACGCCCGCGCCTTCGACGCCCTGACCGCCGACCGTCGCCGCGACCGCCGGTTCGACGCCGAATGCATCGCCTGCCACGCCACCGGCCTGGAGTACACGACCGGCTACCGCTCGGAGGCCCTGACTCCGTACCTCAAGGGCAACCAGTGCGAGAACTGCCACGGCCCCGGCTCGAAGCACTCCGCCGCGCCCGACGACGCCTCCTTCCGCAAGGCCGTGGCCCTGACCCCCGAACGCGCCGAGCGCACGACCTGCCTCAAGTGCCACGACGCCGACAACTCGCCCCACTTCAAGTTCCCCGAGTATTTCGACAAGATCCGCCACAAGGGACTCGACACATACGACGACCCGAAGGTCCACAAGGGGATCGACCCGAAGGCCTTCGCGAAGCCTTGAATGGTCGGGGCGATCTTGGCCTTGGGCCCGGCTGCCCGGCGCTGATATGTTGGGACAGGATCGGGGACAGGCACCTCGAAGACTCGGAGCCAGTCCCCGATCCTGTCCCGACCCCCGAGAACCCGAAGGGAAGGAGTCCCCACGGATGACCCCGGACGCGACCGCCTCGTGGCTCGATCGGTTCGTGGCGAACTACCGCAAGGACCACGCGCACCCGGTCAACAGCTTCCTCCACGTCGGCGTCGGCTGGCCCATGGTGGCGCTGGCGGTGGTGCTCCTGCCGTTCCGGCCGCTCTGGTCGCTGGGCCTGTTCCTGGGCGGCTATGCCTTGATGTTCAGCGGGCACTTCCTGTTCGAGAAGAACCTGCCGACGATCCTCAAGCACCCGACCACGCCGTTCGTCATCGCCTGGGCCGTCGTCCGCGGCCTGGCCGGCGGGCTCGCCCGGTTCGTCCTGCCGCGCCGGGGCGCGTGACCGGCCCGTCCCCGACCCGATCCCGAGGGCCTTCCGATCATGGCCACGACCACCGCGATCCGCCTCGGCCCGGCCGACCACGGCCGGCGGCTGTCGCTGGCGGACTTCATCGACGCCGAGGCCGAGGACGGCCTCCTGTACGAGCTGGCACGGGGAGTCGTCGTCGTGACCGAGGTGCCCGGAGTCAATCATGGCCGCACCGTGCGGCGGCTCGCTCGGCTGTTCATCCTGTACGATGAGGAGCACCCGGGGATCATCCGGTACGCCGCCGGCGGCGGGGAATGCCGGCTACGATTGCCGGGGATGCAGTCGGACCGTCACCCCGACCAGGCCGTCTACCTCAACCCGCCGCCGTCGGGGCCTCGGCCCTGGGACCGCTGGACCCCGGCGATCGTCGTCGAGGTCGTCAGCCCCGGCGGCGAGGGGCGCGATTACGTCGAGAAGCGCGAGGAGTATCTCCGCGCCGGCGTCCTGGAGTACTGGGTCCTCGACCCGGCCCGCAGGCTCCTGACCGTCCTGCGTCGCGCCGGCGACGTCTGGGAGGAGACGCAGGTCGCCGACGGGGCCGAGTATCGCACGGAGCTCCTTCCCGGCCTGGTCGTCCGCCCCGTCGAGCTGCTCGGGGCGCCCGAGGAGGAGTGACGGACGTCGGATTTCGGTGAGGTCGCGGTTGACAATCGCGGGCCGGCTGCATAGAACCATCGGTTGCCCTGCTCGGGGCGGGGACGCGGAATCGGGCGGTTTGTCCGTGGTGTCGCGGTCGGCTCGGCCTCGTCTTCGGTGCCGGAAGGTGGAGTGCCTGACTCAGGCGATTGCGATGGCGAAACGGCTCTACGTGGGGAACCTGACCTACTCGGTCACCTCCGACGACTTGCAGCAAATCTTCGAGCAGTACGGCTCGGTGCGCTCGGCCCAGGTGCTGAGCGACCGCGAGACCGGGCGGAGCCGCGGGTTCGGCTTCGTCGAGATGGACAACGACGACGAGGCCGACGCCGCCATCGAGAGCCTCGACGGCAGCGACTACCAGGGGCGCCGGCTCACCGTCAACGAGGCCAAGCCCCGCACCCCCGGTGGCGGCGGTGGCGGTGGCGGTGGCGGTGGCTACGGCGGCGGCGGCGGCTACGGCGGCGGCGGTGGCCGCGGCAGCCGCGGCGGCTACGGCGGCGGCTACTGAGCCGCGCGCCTACAATACAGCAGCAACCCAGCGGCCCCGAGTCGCCCACGGGCGGCCCGGGGCCGTCCGCTTTGCGCAGCCGATCGACCGCGACCGACCGAGACGAGAGGCCCACCGACCATGCCCGACGCCGCGACGACCCCGGATGCCCGCAAGCGTGCCCTGCTCGACCGGATCGAGGCCGTCCTCGACGCCGAGGTCCGCCCCGGCCTGCGGGCCGACGGCGGCGACGTCGTGGTCGTCGGCCTCGACGACGACGACATCGTCCAGGTCCGGATGACGGGGGCCTGCCAGGGCTGTCCGTCGGCGATCATGACGTTGACGATGGGCGTCGAGGCGACCCTCAAGACCCGCGTCCCCGAAGTCCGCTTCCTCGAGGCCGTCCCCTGAGCCCTTCGACCGCGACCCTCCCCGACGCCGACGCCCACCGGCCGCCCCCGTGGGTCTGGCCGCGCGCGGCCTACGTCCACGTCCCCTTCTGCGCCCACAAGTGCGGCTACTGCGACTTCGCCTCGCTCGCCGGCGCCGACGACCAGGCCGACCGCTACCTCGACGCCCTCTCCCGCGAGCTGGCGATGCTCGGCGAGCCCCAGCCGGTCGACACGATCTTCATCGGCGGCGGCACGCCGACCCGATTGGAGGCCGACCGGCTCGCGCGGCTTTTGGCGCTCGTCCGCGCGTGGTTCCCACCGGAGCCCGGCGGCGAGTGGACCGTCGAGGCGAACCCCGGCACGCTCGACGCCGAGAAGGTGGCCGTGCTGGCCGAGGGGGGTGTCGAGCGGGTCAGCCTCGGGGCGCAGTCGTTCCGGCCGGAGTCGCTCCGCGTGCTGGAGCGGAACCACCAACCCGAGGAGGTCGGGCGGGCCGTCGAGCTGATCCGCCCCCGGCTCGCCCGCTGGTCGCTCGACCTGATCTTCGGCGTCCCCGGCTCGACCCCCGCCGACTGGCGCCTCGACCTCGACGCCGCCCTCGCCCTCCGGCCCGACCACCTCTCGTGCTACGGCCTCGTCTTCGAGAAGGGCACCGCCCTCTGGAAGCGGCGCGAGGCCGGCCTCGTCCGCCCCCTGGACGAGGAGGCCGAGCGGTCGATGTTCGAGGAGACCATCGACCGCCTCGCCGCCGAGGGATTCACCCACTACGAGGTCTCCAACTTCGCCCGGGCCGGCCACGAGTGCCGGCACAACCTCGTCTACTGGGCCAACGACGCGTACTTCGGCGTCGGCCTCGGGGCGGCGCGTTACATCGAGGGAATCCGATCGGTCAACACCCGCGACCTCTCGACCTACCTCCGCCGGCTCGAATCCGGTCGCCCCGCAACCGGCCCGACCGAGGCCCTCGACCCCGAGGGCCGCGCCCGCGAGACCGCCACCCTCATGCTCCGCCGCACTTCCCTCGGCCTCGACCGCGCCGACTTCGCCCGCCGCACCGGTTTCGACCTCGACGGCCTCGCCGGGCCCGCCATCCAGAAGCACGTCAACAACGGCCTCCTCGACGACGACGGCCGCCGCCTCCGCCTCACGCGAGAAGGTCTCTTCGTCGCCGACGACGTGCTCTGCGACTTCCTCTGATCGATCAACCCCGCCGGCACGGGGCGCGCGGGACCGCGAGAGGACGACCCGGAGGCGGAGCTGCGGTCACGATGGGCCGACCGTCTCGCCGTCGCGGATGAAGTGGCTGGCCGGACTCGAAGGGGGACTCTGGTCCGATCTCGATGGGACGCCGCGTGCGACGTGACAAAATGTCCAGAGGGCGAGCCGCCCGCCGATAATAGGTGCGGCCCTCGGTCGAGGGAACGGACGACGATCGAACCGCGCGAAGGGAGTGGATGCCGATGCGAGCGAAGACCGTCGGGATGGCGATGGCCCTGCTGGTGCTGGCGGGCGCGGGCCTCCGGGGCGAGGACGCGAAGACGCTCGAGGGGGACCTCAAGAAGGTCCAGGGCAAGTGGACGGCCGACTCCGCCAATGGCGACAAGGTCACGTACGTCTTCAAGGACAAGACCCTGAAGATCGACGCCCCGAGCCGCAAGTACACGATGACCGTGACGCTCGACGAGAAGGCCAAGCCCGAGAAGTCGATCGACTTCAAGATCGACGAGGGGCCCGACGACGCCAAGGGGCAGACCTCCAAGGGGATCTACAAGTTCGACGGCGACGACAAGCTCACCATCTGCTTCGCCCCGATGGGCGAGCGGCCCGACAAGTTCGAGATGGTCGGCTACGAGAAGATCATCATCGACCTGAAGCGCGCCAAGGACAAGGAATGAACCGGGCCACGGGAGAATCCGACTCACCCGGCCCTCTCCCAGCGGACCGGCCGTCACTCCTCCCCGTCGCAGGCACAAGGAGGAGTGACAGCCGGTAGCCCTCCTCGACGTGGTCTCCTTTCCGCCGCGTGTCGAGACCAATGCCCAGGGGGGCGAGAGAGCATCAAGCCTCGGCACGGCGCCAGGGGCGGCGGAGGGCCTCGGCGAGGGCGGCAAGGGAGGGGTCGGCGGCGATTCGAGCGGCGGCGGCGCGGCAGGCGTGGCGGACCGTGGCCGGGTCGCGGCCGCCGAAGTGCCGGCCGATGGCGGCGAAGCTTGCCGGGGTCAGCTCGCGTGCCAGGAGCATCGCCAGGTGCCGGGGCACGGCCAAGGCCGCGCGCCGGCTCGACCCCCGGAGGTCGCGCGGCCGGACGCCGAACCGCGCGGCGACGGCCGCGGCGATCGCGTCGAGCGACGGTCCGGCGCCTGGGGTTGCACCGTCATCCGTCAGCAACGCCAGGGCCGAATCGCGGTCGAGCGGTCGGCGCCGGCCGTCGAGGCGGGAGGCTAACGCGAGCCGCGCCAGCCAGCCGTCGATGGTGCGGAAGCCGTCGGCCGCGTCGGCGAGGGCGTCGGCGGCCTCGGCCGAGAGGACGACGGATCGCTTGCGGGCCCCGTCCAGCACGGCGCGGCGGCGCGTCGCCGGCCCGGGCGGATCGACCCGCACCGCCAGGCCGCCGACGAACCGACTGACCACCCGCGACGGCCAGCCCTGCCACTGCCCCGGCCCGACCCGGGCCGTCACCGCCACGATCGCCCCGGCCTCGTCGAGGGCGTCCATGGTGTGAATGAGCTCGGCGCGGGCCGCGGGCGACCGCTCCAGCGCGTGGAGGTCGTCGAGCGCGAAGAGTTCCACCCCCCGGAATCGGGCCCGGAGGTCGGCCCAGCCTTCGCGGCCCGCCCCGGCGGCCTCGTCGCAACGCGCCGCGAACGCCTCGCCTCCCAGGTGCGCCACGACCGCCCCCGGCCGACGGGACACCCAGTCGGCCACGAGTCCTTCCAGCAGTCGCGACTTGCCCGACCCCGCCGGTCCATGCACCACCAGCGGCGACAGGCCCGCCGACTCGCCCCGCGCCAGCGCCTCGACGCATGCCAGCGCCAGGGCGTTCTCCGGGCCCGCCAAGAACCCGTCCCAGGGCAAGCGGGCCGGTCCCGCTTGCGGGATAACCTCCGCGGCTGGCATCCCTCGAACCTCGACACGCCTCGATCCGCCTTCCCAGGCCCCGCGCCTTGAAGGATAATCGGTTCGGGGCCCGAGACGACGTGACAGGGGCGGGCGTCGGAGGTGCATCGATGGCCACGATCGCGGCGGCGGGGCTGACGGCCGAGCAGTTCGGCCGGCGGCCCGACCCGGGATACCCCGAGGAGCTCGTCCGAGGGACGATCGTGCCCATGCCACCCCCCAGGCCGCGACACGGGCAGATCTGCGGCGAGGCCTATTTCCTGCTCCGCCAGGCCGCCGAGGAGCACGACCTGGGGCACGTGGTGTGCAACGACTCGGGGGTCATCACCGAGCGCGACCCCGACACCGTCCGCGGCGCCGACGTCGCCTTCTACTCCTACGACCGGGTGCCGAAGGGCCCGCTGCCCGACGGCTACCTG
>DASZMJ010000358.1:0-2109 GCA_035551935.1 Isosphaeraceae bacterium | reverse complement strand
GGACCTTGTACGCCGCCAGGAAGGCCGCGCGCGAGGCCGTCATGTCCTCGGCCGAGGTCGCGGCCATCCCGGGCACCGCGGGGACGACGGCCCCGGCCGTCTGCCCCCAGGGGCGAGCCCACGCTCCGAGTCCGATCGCGGCCACCGAGAGTGCCCACGGGATGAGTCGCTTCATCGGATTGCGTCGTCGGCCCTCGGCCGTCGCCTCTGCCATCGCCAGCTCTCCCGGGGCGGTTGCGCGGATCTCAGGCGTTCTTGAGGTCGTCGGGGCGGATCGGCAGCCGACGGGGCCGTCGGCCCGTGGCGGCGAAGATGGCGTTGGCCACGGCCGGGGCGACCGGCGGGACGCCGGGCTCGCCGACACCGCCCATCTTGTCGGTCGTCTTCACGATGTGGACCTCGACGGCCGGCATCTCGTTCATCCGGAGGATCGGGTAGTCGTGGAAGTTCCGCTGCTTGACGCGACCGTCCTCGAACGTGATCTCGCCGTAGAACGCGGCGGTCAGGCCGAACGCGACGCAACTCTCCATCTGCGCCGCGATCGAGTCCGGGTTGACGACCGGTCCGCAGTCGATCGCGCAGACGACCCGATGGACGCGGACATTCCCCCCGGGTGAGACCGAGACCTCGGCGACGTGGGCGACGAAGCTCCCGAACGACTCGTGCACGGCGATCCCGCGCCCGTGCCCCTCGGGGAGCCGGTTCCCCCAGCCCGCCTTCTCGGCGGCGAGCTCCAGCACCCGCCTGTGCCGCGAATTCTCGGCGAGCAGCGCCCGCCGGAACTCGAAGGGGTCCTTGCCGGCCGCGTGGGCCAGCTCGTCGACGAAGCTCTCCACCACGAAAGCCGTGTGCGTGTGGCCCACCGAACGGAGCCAGATCACGGGCACGCCCGCCGGAGCGATCTGCCAGGTCACGGCGAGGTTCGGGATCCGGTAGGGCAGGTCGGCGGCCCCCTCGACGGCCGTCTCGTCGACGCCGTGCTTGATCATGAGCTTCTCGTACGGCGTGCCCACGGCGAACGACTGGCAGACGATCCCGTGCTGCCACGCGACCGGCTTGCCGTCGACGTCGAGCGCCCCGGCGATCGTATGGTGCGCCCGCGGCCGGTAGTACCCGCCCCGGATGTCGTCCTCGCGGGTCCAGATGACCTTCACCGGCGCCTTGACGGCCTTCGAGACCTGCACCGCCTCGCGGACGAAATGGCCGTCGATCACGGCCCGGCGGCCGAAGCCGCCGCCGAGCAAGGTCGTGTGGATCTTCACCTGCTCCGGCTTGAGCCCGGTGATCTCGACGGCCCCGAAATGGTCGAAGGTCTGCCCCTGGGTGCCGGTCCAGACGTCGCATCCGTCGGGCCGGACGTCGGCGACGCAGTTCAGCGGCTCCATCGGGGCGTGGGCGAGGTACGGCAGCTCGTAGACGGCCTCGAGCGTCTTCGCGGCCCGGGCCATCGCGGAAGAAGGGTCCCCCTCCTTCCTCGCCACGGCGCCCGGCTTGCGGGAGAGGTCGGCGTACTCCTCGCCCTGCGTCCGGGTGTCGAGGGCGGCCAGCGGCCCATCGTCCCAGGTGACCCGGAGCGCCTCGCGCCCTTTCTTTGCGGCCCAGAACCCGTCGGCCACCACGGCGACGCCGCGGTCGATCGCGACAACGTGCCGGACCCCCGGCACGGCCCTCGCGGCCGCGTCGTCGATCGCCTTCGCCTTGCCGCCGAAGACCGGCGGGCGGGCGACGAGCGCGACCAGCATCCCCGGCAGCGTGACATCCAGCCCGAAGACGGCTGTGCCGTCGACTTTTGACGGCGTGTCGAGCCGCTTCGTGGACTTGCCGATCAGCTTGAAGTCCCTGGGGTCCTTGAGCACGACGTCCTTCGGCGGCGACAGCCGCGACGCCCGACCCACCAGGCTCCCATAAGCGAGCCGTCGCCCTGAGGCTTGATGGACGACGTGACCGTCGCTCGCCGCGCATGAGGAGGGCGCCACGCCCCACGCCTCGCTCGCGGCGGCGACGAGCATCGCGCGGGCCGAGGCCCCGGCCTTGCGGAGCCGATCCCACTCGGTCCAGGTGCTCGTGCTGCCGCCGGTGATCTGGGCGCCGTAGAGGGTATGGTTATAG
>DASZMJ010000357.1:0-5205 GCA_035551935.1 Isosphaeraceae bacterium | reverse complement strand
CGACGACCGCCCGGCGCCGAGGCACGGCTCGTGCTACAATTCGCCTCGCCGCGGCGCGCGGCGGCCGGCACGACCCGGGCGACCGCGACGCCGGCCCTTGCCTCTCAGGAGACGACCCCATGACGCGCGCCGCTCGGATTGCCGCCCTCTCGCTGTGGACGATCTCGGGGCTCGGGTCGGCGACCCGGGCCGCCCGGGGCCAGGTCGACCTCGAGCTCAAGGACCCCGTCGACGCCTTCCCCGCGATCGCCCCGGCCGGCGTGCTCGAGGGGCACGGGAAGTTCGTCTTCAGCGTCGCCTTCTCCCCGGACGGCAAGCTCCTGGCCACCGCCGGCGAGGACACCGCGGCCGTCTGGGACGCCGCCAACGGCCGTCGGCTCCGCACCCTGAACCCCGGCGAGACGCACCCGCCCGGCGCCCACGCCGTCGCCTTCGCGCCCGACGGCAAGACCCTCGCCGTCGGCGGCTACGTCGGCCACGTGTCCTTCTACGACCCGAAGACCGGCAAGCTGAAGGGCACCTTCGACGAGGCGTCGCTCGCCTCGCCGCGGCTGGCCTACACCCCCGACGGGTCGGTCCTCGTCGTCGGCCACGACCAGGCCGCCGTCATGCTCTACGACGTGAAGGCCGGCAAGCGGCTCGACACCCTCAAGCCGACGAAGGGCGCGTCCCTCCACGGGTTCGACCTCTCGGGCGACGGCAAGACCCTCGCGCTCATCACCGCCGACGAGGCCTCGTTCTGGGACCTGCCGACGCGCAAGCTCCGCAAGGCGATCGGCCACGACGCCCCCGACGCCACGACGGACTTCGCCGCCGTCGCCTGCTCCCCCGCCGCGCCCCTGGCGGCCGTCAGCGGCGGCAAGGCCCTGAACCACCGGACCACCTTCATCAACCTGAAGACGCTGCGCCCGACCGGCGAGCTGGTGTTCGAGCCCGGGCCGTTGCCCAACATGAGCACCGAGCCGACCATCAAGGTCCTGCGGTTCTCGCCCGACGGCCGGGTCCTCGCCTCGGGCCCGTCGGCCGGCGTCCACGATCGGACGCCGGTGAGCCTCTGGGACGTGGCCACCGGCCAGCGGCTCGGCGCCCTGGCCGGGTCCACCAAGGGCATCACCGAGGTCGTCTTCTCCGCCGACGGCCGCCGCGTCGCCGCCTCCAGCTTCGACAACCTCGTCCGCGTCTGGGACCTCCCCGGCGACGGCGCGAAGGTGAAGGGCAAGGCGAAGGCCAAGGCCAAACGGCCACGGCGCTGATCCGAAATCGCCTGGAAGGCTCGTCTTTTGTAGGGTCCGCTATTGCGGACCGATCTTCTTCCGCCACAAGGGGATCGGTCCGCAATAGCGGACCCTACGAAGAGCGGTTCATTAACGACGATGTCTCCCGATGCGGAGGGTCGGGGGCGAGCCCAGCATGCGGGTCCCCCGGCTTCGAGGCGGCGTCGTCGGCTACTTGACGCGGACCAGCTTCATGATGCGGCCGGAGACATTCCAGTCCTGGACGTAGAGGTTGCCGTCCTTGTCCCAGGACGAGCCGTGCGTGCCGCTGAAGATCCCCTCGATCCAGCGCTCCTGCGGCACGTTGTAGTCCCTCCCCGCCGCGGGGTCGGGGTTGTTGCCGAGGACCGCGACGATCGTGTTGGTCTTGTCGAGGATCACCAGCCGACCGCGCAGGTCCGGCACCGAGACGAAGTCCCCCCGGACCGCGGCCGACGTCGGCATGCCCAGGCCGGTCACGACCTCGTCGAGGAATTCGCCGTCGAGGCTGTAGTGCAGCAGGCGCCCCTTGGGCTGGTGGTTGCGGTCGCAGATCAGGAGGCGGGGCGGATCGTAGCGCGTGTCGAGCGTCATCCCGTGGGCGGTGTTGAACTCCTTCAGGCCGTTCCCCTTGGTCCCGAAGTGCATCAGGTACTTGCCGGCCTTGTCAAACTTGAAGATGTGATCGCTCGCATATCCGTCCGCCAGGAAGATGTCGCCGTTCGGGGCCACGGTGATCGCCGTGGGGTTGAAGGGCTTCGACGGCAGCCCCGACGCCTCGGGGAACGGGAGCTTCAGGACGATGTCGCCGGTGTGGGCGTCGAACTTGATGCCCTCGGCGTTGTTGTTGCGCGCCCCGTAGATGAACTCGCGGCCGTCCTCCTCGCGGATCTTCATGTCGTGGATGTCGGAGTACCGGTCGCCGAGGAAGCTGCGGACCACCTTGCCGTCGGTCGCGAAGACGAAGACCCCGGCATGGGCACTGGTGTAGATATTCCCTTCCTTGTCGACCACGACGCTGCCGTGGCACGGCCCGATGACGGACTTGCCGTCGGGCCCGAGGCCCCAGCCCGGCACCGTGTCGAACGTCATCGCGCCGCAACCCATCCGCACGGGCTGGGCCTGGGCGGTGCTCGCCGCCGGGCGGACCTGCTCGAACAGGAACACGCCCTTCTTGTTCGCGGTGACGATGTCGAGCAGGCCGTCGCCGTTGAAGTCGAGGACCTCGAACTGGGTGCCGATGCCGCTCTGGTCGTCGATCTCGCGCGGCTCGAACTGGACCTTGCCGCCCGGCCCGCGGGCCGCCTTGAACCAGTAGAGGCGGGCGGGCTTGTCCGAGCCCGCTTCGCTCCGGCCGTGCGACCAGAACCGCTTGCCGGTGACCAGGTCCTTGAGGCCGTCGCCGTCGATGTCGGCGGCGATCAGGGCGTGGGTCTCGGAGACGAGGTCGGGGAACAGGTCGTGGCGGACGAACGTCGGCGAGCCGTCCTTCGCGTCGCCCTGCTCGAACCACCAGATGCCGAAGCGGTGCGCCGAGCTGGCGACGACGTCGGCCTTGCCGTCGCCGTTGACGTCGTAGGCGATCATGTTGGCCACGGCGTCGCCGAGCTGGGCGGGGTGGAAGGCCCAGGCGTTGCCGGATCGGGGCTGCTCCCACCAGCCGCCGGTGCAGATGACGTCCTTGCGGCCGTCGCCGTTGAGGTCGTCGACGCCGAGCCCGTGCGCGAACTGCTGGGTGCCGGGCGGGTTCTTGCCCGTGCTGATCGGGTGCATCTCCCAGGGCTGCGACGGGTCGCTCCCGGGCGCGAACCAGGCCATCTGCCCCTCGTCCTGCTTGCCCTTGGGCTGCCAGGCCATGACCAGCACGCGACGGCCGTCGCCGAAGAGGTCGGTGTAGAGCGGCGTCTCGTTGCAGGAGCTGGGCCAGATCTCGTGACGGGCCCAGTGGCCGTCCTTGCCCTGCGGGTTCTCGTACCAGGCCGCCGCGTTGCCCGGGAAGCCGATGACGATCTGGTCGGGCCAGCCGTCGCGGTTGATGTCGTCGGCCCAGCAGAGCATGCACTCGCTGTAGGAATGGAGGCCGTCGCCGTAGTCGCCGGGCTTGCGGATGTCGTGCTTGGACCAGGACGGCGCCTCGTACCACGAGTCGCCGATGAGGATGTCGGGCTTGCCATCCTTGTTCACGTCGGCGACGGCGACGCCCTCGGAGCGGAACTTCCCCTCGATGGTCGTCTTCTTCCACGAGACCCGGCCTCCCGCGGCGTCGGCCGCGGTCGGCAGGATCGTCGAGAGGACGAGGATAGCAGCCCAGTTTCGCGCGCGCATGACGGTGTTGCCCCGACTCCGGAGGAGACCTCCCTCGCACGGGAGGTCGATCCGTAGAAGATACTCCGATCCGGGCCGGAAGCCAGTAGGCACGGTGGTCTTTCGGACGGCGGGGCCTTTCCGGCGGCAGGACGGCGGCCCGGCCCGAATCGTCCGAAACGACTTGCGGGCCGGGTCCGGCCCGTCGAGAATAGCCCCTCATGAGAACCGCCCCCGCGACGAGTCGGACCGTTCGTTGGACCGCCGCGCTCCCGCTGGTGGCCGCGTCGTGGGCCGCGGCGCCGGCCGACGAGCCGACGACGCCGACCCGTCGCGTCGCGGCGGTGGTGACCGAGTACCGCCACAATTCCCACGCCGACATCATCGTCAGCCGGCTCCTCCTGACCGACATGCTCGACGGCACCGGCCGCGACTCGCCCCTGAAGCTCGTCGCGCTCTACACCGATCAGCGCCCTCCCAACGACATCAGCCGGCTCCTGGCCGCCTCGCACCGCTTCCCGATCAAGCCGACCATCGCCGAGACGCTCACCCTCGGCACCGGCACGCTCGCCGTCGACGGCGTCCTGCTCGTCGCGGAGCACGGCGATTACCCGGTCTCGCCCACGGGCAATCACCGCTATCCCAAGCGTCGCTTCTGGGAGGAAACCCTCAAGGTCTTCCGCGACAGCCGCCGCGTCGTCCCCGTCTTCATCGACAAGCACCTCGCCGACAATTGGGATGATGCCAAATATATCTACGACACGGCGCGCGAGTTGAAGGTCCCGCTCATGGCCGGCTCCTCGGTCCCGGGGACCTGGCGACACCCGCCCGCCGACGTCGCCCGCGGCGCGCGGCTCGCCGAGATCGTCGCCTTCACCTTCGGCTCGACCGACGCCTACGGGTTCCACGGCCTCGAGGCCGTGCAATCGCTGGCGGAGCAGCGTCGTGGCGGCGAGACCGGCGTCCGTTCCGTGCAATGCCTCGGCGGCGACGCCGTCTGGAAGGCCCTCGACGATCGCCAGTGCGACCCCGAGCTCTTCGAGGCCGCCCTGCGCCGCGCGCCGGGTTTTCAGCGCGGCGAGGCGTTGAATCGCCAGGCCGTCCCGAGCCCGAAGCTGTTGATCGTGAACTACGAGGACGGGCTCCGTGCCTTCCTTTTCGAGCTCAACGGCGCCGTCGGCTCCTGGACCGCGGCCTGGCGCTACGCCGACGATCGGAAGGTCGAGTCGACGCACTTCTGGACCCAGGAGGCGCGGCCCGGCGCCCACTTCACCCTCCTCCTCCACGGCATCGAGTCGATGATGCTCGACGGCACGCCATCCTGGCCGGTCGAGCGGACGCTCCTGACCAGCGGCACCCTCGACGCCCTGCTCCAGTCGCAGGCCCAGGGCGGCCGGCCCGTCGCGACGCCCTACCTCCGCGTCTCCTACCGGCCGTCCTGGCGCTGGAAGGAGCCGCCTCCCCCCCCGCCGAGCCGCCCCTGGAGCGAGCAGTGAGCGCGGCCGCCGGGGGCTCCTCGACGACCCCCTCGTCCCGTCCCCGACCGAGTTCGGCCGCGGGCGGGTTAGACCGGATCGCGGGAAGGAATCGCTCTTCGTAGGGTCCGCTATTGCGGACCTCTTCGATTCCACCCATCGAAGAGGTCCGC
>DASZMJ010000356.1:0-3033 GCA_035551935.1 Isosphaeraceae bacterium | reverse complement strand
CCTTGCGGAGGTCGAGGGGGAGGTACTTGCCGCGGGCGGTGAGGAAGGCGAGCAGGTCGGCCAGCGCCTCCGTCGGGACCTGCTTCTCGAAGCCGTCGGGCATCAGCGACTTCTTCGACGCCATCAGCTCGTCGATCTCGGTGCGGGGCAGGACGTGGGTCTTGCCCTCGGCGTCGAGCAGCTCGATCGCCGTCTTGGTCTCCGAGGCGAGCAGGCCGTTCAGGACGCGGCCGTCGGTCGTCGCAGCGGTGTACTGGACGAAGTTCCCCTCGACGGAGCGGCTCGGGTCGAGGACGTGGACGAGCAGCTCCTCGCGGGGATGCGCCGCCATGCCGGTCAGGTCCGGCCCGACCTTGCCGCCGGCGCCGGAGTGGGCGTGGCACTTGGCGCACTGCTGCTCGAAGACGAGCTTCCCCTTCGCCGCGTCGCCGCCCTTGAGGACGACCGGCGCCAGCTCGTCGATGACCTTCTGGCGGTCCGGGTCCGGCAGGCCGCCGCCGCGGGCCAGCAGCCGCCGGGCACGCCCGGCGAGGGCCCGGTCGGGGTGGGCGGCCAGGGCCTGCTTCTGGTCCAGCGACAGCGCGTCGAGCCGGACCGTGCCCCCCTCGATCGCCCGGACCAGCGCCGGCGTCCAGTCGGCCCGGCCGAGCAGGGCCCGCAGGGCCGCGGCGCGGACGCTGGGCGTCATCGCCGGCAGGGCCTCGAGCAACGCCGCCGCGATCGCCTCGTCGCGACCCCGCGCCACCGCCTCGACGAGCCCGACGCCGAGGCTCGGCGGGGTCCTCGGCGTGATCAGGGCCAGCAGCGCCTTGGCGGTCGCCTCATCGCCGCGGAGCTCGGCGAGCTGGCCGGCGGCCGCGAGCCGATCGGCCTCGGACTTCGCCTCGTCCTCGGCCGTCGCGAGCAGCTTCGCGGCGGTCTCGGCGGCGAACTTCTCGAGCTCCTTGCTGCCGAGCCGGGACGCCAGGCCGATCAGCGGCCCCTTCGCCTCGGCCGGCAGCCGCTCCAGCAGCCGCCCGAACGCCGCCTCGGCCTTCGCGTCGAGGGTCGCCCTCTTGTCCTTGGGCCAGCCGCGCGTCAGGCCGACGACGACCGCCTCGGCGACCGTCGGGTCGGCCGCGCCGAGCGCGACGACGAGCGTGCCCACCGAGTCGGCCGGCGCCCCGCGGGCGTAGTGCTCGGCGACGCGGCGGATGATGACCAGGTCCCGGTCGCCCACGGGCCGGCCCCCCGTCGACTCGGCCAGCGCCTCGAGGAAGCCGGCGTCGTTGACCGCGGCGGCGACGGTCAACGCGTCGGGCAGCCAGCGGTCCCCCTCGGCGATGCCCTCGCGCAGCGCCGCGGCCAGCGCCTTGGCGTTCGCGTCGCTCGGCGGGGCGTCGGCGATCGCCTGCAAGGCGGCGAGCCGCACGAGCGGCTCGTCGTCCTTCAAGAGGCCCGCGGCCACGACCCGACTCGCCGCGTCGCCCGCGGGGGGCAGCGCCAACGCCGCGTTGCGCCGGACGCCGGCCGAGGGATGCTTCAAGGCCGCGACCGCGGCATCGCGACCGGCGCCCTCGCCTAAGGCGCCGAGGCCGCGGAGCGTCCAGAGGGCGTGGATCGCGCCGGGGTCGAGGCCGATCGCGTCGAGCGCGCGGCCCTCGACGAGCTTCACCAGGTCGGGCACGACGTCCGCCTTGCCGCGCTCCACCAGCAGCCGCTGGGCGTGGAGCCGCCAGAACATGTTGTCATTCGACAACGCGGCGACCAGCCCCTTGGCGTCGGCCGGGTCGAGCTTCGAGATCGTCGACGGCTTCGCACCTTCATAAATAATCCGGTAGATGCGGCCGTGGACCCGGTCGCGCAGCGGGGTCTCGTAGGCGGCGCCGCGGCCGGTCTTGAACCCCCGCGGGGTCGGGTTGTGCTGGACGATGTAGTTGTACCAGTCGATGACCCAGACCTGCCCGTCGGGGCCGACCTCGGCGGCGATCGGCGCCGTCCACTCGTCGTCGCTGGCGACGAGGTTCCACGCGTTGTGCGACGCGAAGTCGGTCCCCTTCTCCTGGAGCGCGAAGGTCGCGACGAGGTGGCCCGTCGGCTCGGCGACGAAGGCCGTCTTGTTCCAGTAGTACGACGGATACGCTCGCGCCGTGTACAGCGCATGGCCGGCGCCGGCGGTGAAGCCGCCGTGCCAGTCGACCTGGCGGACCTTCTCGGTGATCGGGAAGAAGCGGTTCGTGTCGGCGATGTTGGCGAGCACCGCCGCCGAGCCGCCGCGGAGCTTCTCGTAATACCGGTTCGGGATCGGCAGGTAGACGCCCGGGCAACCGTTGGCCGTCGAGCCGAAGAGCAGGCCCTCCTCGCTGAAGCCGACGCCCCACGAGTTGTTGTTCGTGCTCCGGAGGAACTCCAGCTTCGAGCCGTCGGGCCGGAAGCGGTAGAACCCCTGGCCGAAGCGGTGGTGCTCGCCGCCGACGGTGCCGTTGAAGGCCGAGTAGCCGACGATCCCGTACACCCAGTTGTCGAATCCCCAGCGCAGGTTGCTCGGGCCGGCGTGGGTGTCGCCGGTGCCCCAGCCGGTGAAGAGAACCTTCTTGACGTCGGCCTTGCCGTCGCCGTCGGTGTCCTTGAGGAAGAGCGTGTCGGGCGCCTGGAGGACGATCAGGCCGCCGTCGTGGCAGAGCAGGCTCGTGGGGATGTTCAGCCCCTCGGCGAAGACGGTGGCCTTGTCGGCCTTGCCGTCGCCGTCCGTATCTTCGAGGACCTTGATGCGATCGCGGCCGACGCCGGGGTGCTTGGTGTTGGGGTAGTCGAGGCTCTCGGCGATGAAGAGCCGGCCGCGGTGGTCCCAGGTCATGCAGATCGGCTTGGCGATCGCCGGCTCGCTCGCGAAGAGCTTCGGCGCGAACCCGCGCGGCACGGCCAGGTGCTCGCTCGACTCGGCCGCCGATAAGGGCTTCTGCATCGTGCGGATCGGCTCGCCCTGCGTGCCCCAGCGCTGGCTCGGCAGGTAGTTCGGGATCTCGGCGCCCGCCTCCTGGTACTCGAACGGCT
>DASZMJ010000355.1:0-39730 GCA_035551935.1 Isosphaeraceae bacterium | reverse complement strand
GGCGTTCGCCGCGCTGGAGGGGACGTTCAGCCTGTACCTCCAGGAGCGGTTCGGCTGGAACGCCAGCGACGCGGCATATGCGTTCGCGGCGCTGGGGCTCGTCAGCGCGATGGTGCAGGGGGGCCTGATCCGCCGGCTCGTGCCGAGGTTCGGCGAGGCGCGGCTGCTGGTCGTCGGGATCGCCACGCTCGGCGCCGGCCTGGCGGGGATGGCGCTGGTCGGGACTTCGGGCGCGCTCGTCGCGGCCCTGTTCGTCGTCGGGGTCGGGCAGGGGATCAGCAATCCCTCGGTCCAGGGCCTGCTTTCCCGGAGGACCCCGGCGAGCGAGCAGGGGGCCATCTTCGGCGTGTTGTCGTCGGCGCAGACGCTCGCGCGGATGACGAACTATCTCGTCGCGAACCGACTCCTCCGCCTCGGCCCCTCGGCCCCCTACTGGGAGGGGGCGGCCCTGGCGGCCTTCGCGCTGGTCCTGGCCGTCGCGGCGGTCGGCGCGGGGTCGTCGAGGAAGCCGCCGATCGTCGCCGAGTCGGTGTACGAGTAGCGCGTCAGGACCGTCCGCACCGCCTCGGGGCGGGCGATCAGGATGTCGACGGCCTCGACGAGCGCATGGGGTCGCACCCGGAGCAAGAATTCGGAAGGGCGGACGTTCCGCGACGATCGGCCCTCGTGATAGGCCAGCTCGTCGCGAAGTCGCCGCGCGTCGGGGTGGTCGTCGAGCGGCTTCCCCTCGGCGACGAGCTGCGCCGCGGCGCGGAGCCCTTCGGGATCGTTCCTGGCCCAGGCGAGGAGGGGCTCGTTGACGCCGAGCGGGGCGGCCTGCGTCACGCCCTCGCCCCAGAAGCGGCCGAGCCAGGGGGCCGCGGCACGGAGCCCGTCGGGCAGGGGGGCGCGAGGCTGCGGCGGGCTCGGGCCGGTTGCGGCGCGATCGAGCAGCAATTGCAACGCCCGCGCCCGGGCGATCGAGGCCGGTTCGGCGACCGTCGCCACCCGGAGGCCGCCGAGCTGCGCCGGCCGGCTCGCGTACCACGGCCGCATCGCGAACAGGAGCCGGGTGAACGCCGAGGCCTTCGCGTCGTTCGTGAGGAGCCACTTGTACGGGTAATCGTCGAGGGCCGGGTTCATCTCGTCCGAGTCGGCCGGCATCTGCCGAAGGTCGCCCCGGAGGGCGCCGATCTCCTGGAGCGTCTGGAAGAGGTCGATCGGCGCCGACTCGCCATTGGCGAAGTTGATCGCCGCGACGGGGGGCAACTTGCCATTGATCTCGGCGAGCGTCGCGGGGTTGAAGGCGTCGTACCAGTACGTCAGCTCGCAGCCGTGCCGCCTCCACGCCCCCTCGGGGCCGCCGACGAGGACGTTGTAATAGGAGAGTTCATACGGGTGGATGCGAATCAACTCCCAGCACGCCGGCACGACGACGAGCAGGGAGAGCACGGCCCTCGGCACGACCGGCCGGAGCCGCGCCGCTCGGGCGAGGCCGTCGGCCAGCCAGGCCGTCCCCCAGCCGGCGTAGGCGGCGAGGAAGAAGAACGTCGGCAGGAACAGGCGGACGCCGTCGTGCCCCGGCGTCTCGAACATGCGGACGACCGGCAGGGTGACGAGGTGGACGAGGAAATAGAGCGGCAGGCGATCGCGTCGAAATTGTCGAAATGTGTAAATGAGTCCAATGAACGATGCCGCGAGGATGCCGACGGGGACGGTGATGGCGATGAGGGCCCAGGCGTTATGCCAGGGGAGGCTGTAGCTGTAGATGCGGCCGAAGTAGAGGATCTGGATCTCGGGCAACACGCCCCGACGGGCGACGCAGAGGGCGTAGTAGTGGGCGAGCCTCGGCAACGACTCGCGCCACCACGGCGGGTTGCCGAGCCAGCCGATCGCCGGCGCGAACGCCAGGATCGCCGCGATCGTCTCCAACGCCGGCCGCTCGGCCCCCCAGACCGGGTGTTTTTTCAAGACACCGAGCCCTCGCCGCGCGAGCCAGACGGCCAATGGGACGAGGAGAATCAGGGGGGAGAGGCCGCTCGGCGGCAGCTCGCGGAAGAGGTTGGTCCGGTTCGGCGCCGGGAGGATGGACGCGAGCCGTCGGATTTCGAGGAATGCGACGGCCAGGAGGACGAGCATCGACCCGAGGGTCGCCAATCCGTCGACGACGTCGGCGAGCCGGAGGCGCAACAACGCCCGGGGCGACAGTCGGGTCGCGGTGAGCCAGATCACGAGCGGCACGAGCACCACGACCGCCGCCGCCTTCTCGAGGAAGCTGAGCCCGAGCAACACCCCGACCGCGACTCGCCCGGCTCGGGCGCCCGGCTTGTTCAATCCCTTCCAGAAGGCGACGGCCGTGGCCGACCAGAGGAGGAGTCCCGGCGTGTCGGTGTCGAAAAGGTGGGCCTGGCCGTAGAGCCGGGGCATCGCGAACAGCGACGCCGCCGCAACCCCGCCGACCCACGGCCCGTAGCGCCGCGACAGGAACCCGAAGAGGAGCGTCACCGTCAGGCAGAATTCGACGACGTTCGCCATCCGCCGCGCGGGGATGTCCTTCAACCAGGGGTGAAGGATCGTGTACGAGAGCAGGTTCAACTGCCCGGCCAGCGGCGGGTGGAAGTCGATCCCGAACCGGCCGTAGGGCCAGTAATAGAGCAGGGCGTCGGGCTCGACGATCGCCTCGAGGTCGGCTCGGGAACGGGCGTGCGCCAGCCGCTCCCACCACTGCGACGAGGAGACCTGGCAGACGCGATAGACCGGCTCGTCCCAGGTGATCCCCAGGTCCCCCGCCGTCGGGGCACTGGCCGACAGCGCGACGACGAAGACCGCGGCGCAGGCCAGCCACCAGCGTCGGCCGGTCATGGTCATCGCACACCCCCGACCGCCTCGAACTCCGAACTCGGGAACGCCCAGATCAGCGGCACGCCGAACTTCGACGCGAGGACGTGCCTCGAACCCGACCGCGCGATCAGGGCGCGGTCGATCGGGCCGAGGGCGCCGGGGCGGTTCTGGACGACGTAGTATGCCATCTCCCCCGGCTCGATCCGCCAGAGCCCCGCCCGCAGGCGACCCGCCCGCCGCAGCTCCAGCCACGAGGTCGGGTAGGTCGCGAACCGGACCGTCTGGCCGGGCGGCGTGTTGCGGTTCAGCCAGTCGAGGGCCCCGGCGTCGAGCGCGTCCCAGTAGTACGTCGGCTCCATCCCCAACGCCGCCGCGCCGGGGAGGCCGCCGACGACCGGGCTGTAATACGAGAGCGGCACCGGCATTATCAAAGCGACGCTCGCCGCCCCCTCGATCAAGGCCGCGACGACCACAACCTTCCCCCGGCGGCCAAGCCGCTCGACCGCACCCGCCGCCCCCAGGCCCGCCACGACCGCCAGGCAGCCGAAGGCCGGCAAGAACTGCCGGACGCCGTCATGCCCCGGCGTGTGCGGCAACGACCGGAGGATGAGCAAGAACGCCCAACCTCCTGTTGCCAAGGCGCCGAGCGGCTCTCTTCGAAGGTGCCGGCACGACATCAAGGCCCCGACGATCGCGAGTGCCAGGAACCCGACGGGCGTGACGAAGACGGTCCAGGCCAGCGTATTGTACCAGGGGAGCGACTCGGTCGGCGTCTCGATGACCTCGCCGAGGAAGAGGATCGGGATCGGTCGCGTGTTCGCCCGGCCGAGGTTCGACCGCAGGAACCGCTCGACCCCGCCGACCGGGTCGGGCCAGAAGGCGGGGTTGAAGGCGTAGAGGGTGAGGATGGCGACGGGCGCCGCGACCAACAACGTCAAGAGCCCCCTCCGGTCGCGGGCCAGGGCCGTCCAGGCCAGCAAGGGGATCGGCAGGAGCCAGCCCGTCAACTTGGTGTCGGCCGCCCAACCGATTAGGATTCCGAGCAGGATCGCCGACGGCCAACGGAGCCGGTCGGGCGTCTTCCCCGCGCCCGGATCGACGGCACGGGCGAAGGTGATCGTGGCGACGACCCAGAGGCTGGCGAGGAGGGCGTCGTAGGTCGCGTAATGCCCCTCGGCGAAGAGCCTCGGCTGCAAGGCCCACGCCCCCGCCGCGAGGCCGCCGGCCCAGGGGCCGCGCCGTCGGGCCCAGGCGGCGAAGATCGCGCCGGCGGCGACGCTGAAGGCGATCATCGTGCCGAGTCGGGCACGCGGCAACGTGTCCCAGGACGGTGCGAGCAGGTCGCCGACGAGGCCGACGATCGCGTAGAACGGCGGGTGGCCGTGCGGCTCCTCGCGGGCGAAGGGCCAGAACCAGGCGAGCACGTCGGCCGCGAGCAACCCGGCCCGGGTCGCGAGCCGCTCACGCTTCGGCGATGGTACGCGGTCGTCGCGCTGGACGAGCTCCAACGTCGGCGGCGACCATCGGCGCGCGAAGCCGGGCGGGTCGCGCAACGCCTCGATCCAGGCCCGCACGCGCGCCTCGCGGCCGAGCGTGTAGCCCTCGTCCCAGACGATCGCCAGCGCCGGCTCGGTGGCGATCATCAGGGCCAGGGTCGCCGCGGCGACCGCGAGGCCGCCGAGCCTCGCGACCCAAGGATTTCGGCCCGAGGGCGCGGTCGCGGTCGAGGGCATCGGCGACCCCGGCCCGGCCGTCAGGCCGTCGCCGTCTCCAGGGCGGGCCGGCTCGCCGACCACGACGGGTCGACCGACCGGATCAACGCCACCTCGTGGCAGCTCGGGAAGAGCGGGCAGCGCACGCACTCGTTCCAGATCTTGTGCGGCAGGTCCGCCTTGTCGATCCGGTGGTAGCCGCACTTCTCGAAGAAGTCGGCCACGTACGTCAGGGTGAAGACCGTCTGGATCTCCAGCGCGTGCGCCTGGTCCCAGCACGCCTCGACCAATTTCCGCCCGATCCCCCGCCCGTGGGCCCGCTCCGAGACCGCCAGGCACTTCAACTCCGCGAGGTCGTCCCAGAAGACGTGCAACGCGGCGCAGCCGATGACCGAGCCGTCATCGTCCTCGGCCACGACGAACTCGCGGATCGACTCGTAGAGCTCGCCGAGCGACCGGCGGATCATCAGCTTCCGGTCGGCGAAGGTGCGGATCAGGTCGCAGATGGCCGGCACGTCGCCGACGCGGGCGGGACGGATCTTCAATCGAGGGGCCCCCAAACCCCGGCCGATTCGCCGGGCGTTCTTGCCAATCCAACGGGTCCTTCGCCCGCACCCCGGACGCATCGCGGCGCCGCCCCGGGCGATGGGTCCATTTTAGATCGACCCCGTTGCAAATCAAGGACCGGGCCGAAGACCCGGGGCCTGCCTCAACGCCGGACGGCCTCGCTCGCGGCGGTCGTGCGGCGGGAGAGGATGCGGTCGCGGTAGAAGTCGCCCATCGAGCGGTAGTCGACGCCGCGGCCGTGCTTGACCTCGATCAGGCCGGTCGTGCGGCGGATCTCGTCGAGCGCCTGGTCGAGCGACCAGCCGCAATACCGCATCCGGAAGGCCATCTGGACCAGCGCCGCGCGGTTGACGCCGTGGTGGCAGTGGAAATAGACCGGCTGGTTGGCCGGGTCGGCCACGGCGGCGGCAGCGCGATCGATCGCGTCGGCGACGGTCGTCTCGTGGCCGTCGATGACCTCCTCGACGATCGGCAGGTGCAGCCAGCGGACGCCCATCTCCTTCGCCAAGGCCTCCTCGCGGACGGCCATCGGGTCGCCAGGGGGATGCGCCAGGGCGATGATCGTCTTGATCTTGTGGTCGCGGACGATCTGCCGCATCGGCCAGTCGTGCTGCCAGGCTCCCCGGTAGACCTTGCCGGGGACGACCTCGACGAGCTTCTCGGGAAACAGGTAGTCGTGCCCGTGGTGCCAGGCGAGCGCGCCGAGCCCGAGGGCCAGGACCACCCACAGCCCTCGCCGGGCCCAGACGCGACGGTCGACCTTGACCATGACGGCGCAAGCTCCCTCGATCCCACGGCCACGCACGGCTCCGGAGCGTGCGTCACCTCGCGGCGCCCTTCGAGGCGGGCCGGGATCGTAACGCCCGGTCGCGATCGGGGCAAGGCGGCTTGTGCCGGTCCCGTCAGCGCCGCGCCGTCCCGGTCACCCCCCTGGCCATCCCCGACCGGCCCGGCAACACGCGCCGCCGGTAATACGTGTCGAGCCGGTCGCGGTCGGCCGCCGCCAGCTCGACCGCGCCGAACTGCCGGACGACCTCCGCATAGGCCCGATCGAGGTCCCAGCCGCAGAATCGCGTCCGGTAGGCGACCTGGACCATCGACGCCCGGACGATGCCGTGGTGGCAATGGAAATAGACCGGCTGGTTGGCCGGGTCGGCGACGACCGCCGCGGCCTCGTCGAGCAGGTCGTTCAAGTCCTTGCCTCGGGCGAGCTTGGGGTCGTCGAGGATCGGCAGGTGGACCCAGCCGACGCCCAATTCGCGGGCCAGGGCCCCTTCCTTGATCGGCAGGTCGTGCTCCGGCGGGTGCGCGAGGGCGACGATCGTCTTGATCCTGTACTCCCGGACGATCCGCCGCATCGGCCAGTCTTCCTGCCAGGCCCCGCGATAGATCCGGCCCGGCTCGATGGTCGCGAACCGGACCGGGACGAGGTAGCGAGCCCCGTGCCGCCACGCCTGCTGGCCGGCGACCGCCAGCACCGCGATCGCGACCAAGACCCGGGCCCACCGGCGTCGTCTCCGCATCGCTCCGCCCCCAGACCCCGGGTCCGATCGTGTCGACGGGGCCGGATCATAGGCCGACGCCCCGGTCCCGACAAGGGAAGCTCGGGAGCCCCCCAATTGACATCGTCAAACGCGGGGGGGATCGCTTAAGATGCCGACGGCCACGACGGCCGGACGCCGAGGGGACCCCACGGATGGTATCGTCGAGCGAATGGTCGTCGCGCGGGAAGCTCTGGGCCTTGATCGCGGTCGCCACCGCCCTGCGGCTCGCCTGGGCGACGAGCCTCGGCCCCGGCAACGACGAGGCCTATCACGCGCTCTTCGCCCGGCACCCGGACTGGAGCTATTTCGACCATCCTCCCATGCTCGCCCTGGTCGCCAGGGCCGGCCTGACTGTCGTCGGCGACGACACCTCGGCCGTCGGCCTCCGGCTCGGGTTCATCGCGTTGTTCGCGGGCTCGACGTGGCTGATGGCGCGCCTGGCGGGGCGTGCCTTCGGCATTCGGGCGGCGTGGCCGGCGGCCCTGGCGTTGAACGTCAGCGGCTACTTCGGCCTCGCGGCGGGGACGTTCGCGCTGCCGGACGGCCCGCTCGTCTTCTTCTGGCTCCTGACGCTCGACCGGCTCGCGGCGGCGTTCGAGCGGCCGGCGAGCCTGGGACGCTGGGCCGGTGCGGGCCTGGCCTGGGGCGGGGCCTTGCTGAGCAAGTACCACGCGGTCTTCCTGCCGCTGGGAGCGGTCCTGTTCGTCGCGGTCGAGCCGAGGGCGCGGGCCGTCTTGCGGAGGCCGGGGCCGTATCTGGCCGGGTTGCTGGGACTGCTGGTCTTTTCGCCGGTCCTCGCCTGGAATGCCCAACATCACTGGGCGTCGTTCGCCTTCCAGGGGGCGCGGGCCGTCGGGGCGCCGGCGTTCCGGCCGAAGGACGTGGCGATGTCGGTCGTGGGGCCGTTGCTCTACCTGTTCCCCTGGATCTGGCTGGGCCTCGTCCGGGCGGGATTGGGGGCGGCCTGGAGGGTCCGCGACGAGGGGTTGACGGGTCGCTTCCTGCTCTGCGAGGCGGTCGTGCCCCTGGCCGTCTTCGGCGCGGTCTCGTGCGTCCGGCCGATCCTGCCGCACTGGCCGCTGGTCGGCTACCTGGCCCTGCTACCGTTGCTCGGGCGATCGTGGGCGGAGCGGATCGAGGCGCGGCCGCTCCGGATGCGGCGAGTGCTGGCGATGGCGGCGACGTTGCCGATCGTCCTGGGGATCGCGATCGCCGGTCAGACCCGCGCCGGCTGGTTCCAGGACCGCCAGGGGCGGCTCTTCGGCGTGGTCAAGCCGCTGGCCGACCCGTCGGTCGAGCTGTACTTCTGGGAACCCTTGACCGAGGAACTCCGGCGGCGCGGGCTGGTCGATCGGCCGGGGCAGTTCCTGTTCACGAACCGCTGGTATCAGAGCGCGCAACTGGCATTCACGCTGGGAGATCGGGTTCCGGTGGCCTGCTATACGGCCGACCCGAGGAACTTCGCGTACTGGAGCCGGCCGTCGGACTGGGTCGGTCGCGACGGCCTGCTCGTGGCGATCGACGCCAACGAGCTGGAGCCCGAGTATTATCGCCGCTGGTTCCGGCGGATCGAGCCGGTCGGGGTCGTCGAGTTGAGACGCGCCGGGTCGGTCGTGCGGACGGCCCGGCTCTACCGCTGCGAGGGGCAGACCTGGCCCTTCCCGTTCGCTCACGAACCCCCGACCCGGCTGGCCGCGCGGGGGTCGTCGCGCTGATTCGAGGGGACAGGGCGGTCGAGTTCGAGGCCAAACGGGCATAGAATGGAGCGATGGCCACGCGACCGAGACCCAACGGCGGCTGGCAAGGCAACGGCGACGGTGTCGCCGCGGCCCAACGTCCGTTGCCGACGATCTCGAAGGCCGTCGGCCTGTACCAGACGTTGCTGCGTCGCCAGCTCGAGCACTTCTTCCCCGAGGCCAGCCTCGAGCCGGGCGGCGACCGGAGCTTCATCGAGGTCGCCCCCGAGGCGCGGCACACGAACTATCGCTTCGCCGAGGACCCCGCCGGCTTCGGCCTCGAGATCGAGTGGTTCCGCACCCGCTACATCTTCCAGCCCGGCAGCCCGGCGCCGTTCCTGCCGTCGGAGCGCCGGCTGATCGAGACGATCGTCCGGACGCTCGACCTCCGGTTCCGGTCGATGTTCGACCTCGGCGTCGCGCAGCACGTCGAGGTTTTCCAGTACGCGCTCGAAGACTTCATGGTCTCCGAGTACATCGACCCGGCCGACCACTTCCGCATCCCCTCGGCGCTGGAGGCGCTGCGGGTCGCGGCCCTGTCGACCTACGAGAACCGGCGCGTCTCCTCGGGCGCGTTGCTCCTGGGCACCGACGTCGACCCCGCCGCGCCCGACCGGACGAACCCGCCGGGGGCGCCGCGGTACAACGTCCGGCTGACCGCGATCAAGAGCCTGCACCGGCTCTGCGACGGCCTGAGGACCCTCTTCCTCGTCGACCGCCACGGGGACCTGGCCTGGGCGGTGGACATCGACCGCTGGGCCGAACAGGTCCAGGGGCCCGAGCCGCTGGGGCACCCCTGCCCGCGGCCGTACGTCGGCCACGCCAAGGCGACGCGGGGCGGCGGCCACGTCTGCCTCGTCCTGACCCCGCAGCAGGAGATCAAGGTCTTCGCCGGGGGGACGCCGGTCTTCTCGTTCAACGACGCCCGCTGGCGGCTGCTCGACATCCCGACGAAGTACCAGGCCTGGTGCCGCGCCGTCGGCCCGTCGCGGCCGGCCCACCTGGCCGCGAAGCTCTTCCAGGCGGCCCTGAACCTGAGCGAGAACCGCACCGGCGGCCTCTTCGTCCTGCTCCGCGACCCGGCCCAGGCCCTGCCGCAACTGGTCGCGCCCAACGACCGGATCGAGCTCGACGTCGTCGCCGACGACCCCGACGACACCGACAACCTCTCGCCCCGGATGGCCAAGCGCGCCTTGCACCACCTCGTCCGCGGCCAGGATCTCGCCGAGCTCGACGACTCGGTCCTCGAGTCGCTGGCCGCCGTCGACGGCGCCGTCGTCACCGACGGCAACGGCCGCCTGCTCGCCTTCGGCGCCATCCTCCGGATCACCCCCGAGGCCATCCACGCCGCCCGCGCCGTCGAGGGCGCCCGCACCGTCGCCGCCCTGGCCGCCTCGTATCACGGCCCGGTCCTCAAGATCAGCGAGGACGGCTACGTCACCATGTTCCTCGGCGGCCGTCGCGTCTGGGAGCTATGAGGCGGCAATCAACATCGATATATCAAAAAACGATACCCGATCGAGTCAGCATCCCTGGCATCCCTGTATGATGTATGTCTAGTCCCAATCATGGAACGACGGTAATCTTCCCCCTGTGGTTGACAATCGTGCCACAATGGGGTATCTTTTCCTCACGACGGATAGCGCACGTCCAGTCCAAGACATTGAGTCCACTCACTCATGGCGACTACAAATCGGAGGCAGTTATGCATTCAAAAGAGAATCATTCATTAGTCCATCCCCCGAGTGTTCGGCCCGAGGATTGGCTCCGATTTGTCCAGCTCCCCCCCTTCCCTGGCCAGTGGTCAAGGCTCGGATTGGATGAGGACGATCTCAGGGCCTTGGAGATCCTCATCATGGTTTCCCCCGGCCGCCATCCCGTCATTCCCGAGACGCATGGTCTCCGCAAGCTGCGCTTTACGAAGTCGGACTCGGCGAGAGGGAAGAGCGGGGGCTGTCGAGTCTACTACGTCTACCTCCCGGACTACGGGATAGTCCTGCTGTTAGGCATCATCGATAAGAAAGTCCAATCAGACTTGACCAAGGCCGACCGCAACGCCTTGGGCCAAGTCATCGCTGACATAAAGCGAAAGCTCGACCAAGGAGTCATCCGATGAAGAACGAGGACACGCGGCTCTCTCCCCTCGGGGAAGAGATGTTGGCCGGACTGTCCGCGTTCCGTGATGCCCTCGAGGTGGGGGAACCCATCGAGAAGCGCTTCACCGTGCGGACCGTCACCCTCAACCTTCGGCCGAAGGCCTACGGCCCCGACGACCTCAAGGTCCTCAGAAAGCGCCTGAACGCGAGCCAGACCGTGCTGGCGCGGTTCCTCGGCGTCAGCGTCAAGACCTTGCGCTCCTGGGAGCAGGGGACTCGGAAGATCCCCCCCATCGCCTGCCGCTTCCTGGACGAGATCGTCTCCAATCCTGACCTCTGGAACCAGCGGCTCCGCGAAGCCTTGTCGGCGGCTCGGAGCGCAGCGATCGAATCGTAGATTGTGAGCACGGAACTCGGCTCTCCTTCCTCTCGAGCGACTCGGCCCGGTTGCTCGAGAGGGAGAAGTTCAGATTCTTGAAGAAGTCTGACATGCAACGCCCATCCACGGATGTTTCGTAGAGCCGGCGTATCGAAGACTCGCTTCGAGGAGAGACGGTGGCCGGGCGACGGCGGCTGAACTGGTCGATCCGGATGCGGATCATGGTGCCGTACCTGGCCCTGGTCGTCGCCCTGGTCGGCGGGACGGGGCTGGCGACGGGCTACTGGGCCGCGGAGCGGGCGCGGCAGCAGTACATCGACCGCGGCCGGGGGATCGCCGAGACGTTGCGGCGGTCGGACTTCCCGCTCACCGAGGCCGTGCTCCGGCAGTTGAAGGGGCTCGGCGGCGCCGAGTTCGCCCTGCTCGGCGACGACGGCCGCGCCCGCGCCAGCACGCTCGGCGACCTCGGCGCGACGACCGTCGCGCGGCGCGACCTGAGCTTCGAGCACACGTTGCGACACGACGGGATCGACTATCGCCTCGGCGTCGTCGAGCGGCCGTCGCGGCGGTCGCCCGGCGAGGCGCAGCGGCTCCTGATCCTCATCCCCGAGCCGGCCCTCCGGGCGGCGGCGTGGGAGGCGCGCCGCGGGGTGCTCGCGCTCACGGCCGTCGGCGCCGTGCTGGCTGCGGCGCTGGCGACGGCGATCGCGCAATCGCTGTCGAGGCCGCTCTCGGCCATCCTCCGCGCGGTCCGTCGGATCGGCCGCGGCGAGCTCGAACCGGCCCCGGCCGCCCTGCCGACGACCCGCGGCGACGAGATCGGCGAGCTGGCCGAGGGGGTCGCGCAGCTGGCGCGCTGGCTCCAGAAGCTCCAGGACGAGCGCGTGCAAACCGAGCGCCTCCGCCTCGTCCGCCAGCTCAGCGCCGGCATGGCGCACGAGCTGCGCAACCCCTTGACCGCCGCGCGGATGACCCTGCAACTGTTCATCGAACGCAACGACGACCGCGACACCGAGCCCCTGCGGATCGCCCTGCACGAGCTCGGCCGGATGGAGCGCCAGGTCCGCCGCTTCCTCCAGATCGCCCGCCCCGAGCTCCCCAGGTTCCAGAACGTCGAAGTCCGACCCCTCCTCGATCGCGTCCTCGCCGGCCTCGCCGCGACCGCCGAGCATCGTGGTATCGCGTTGCAGGTCGATGCCATCGGGTCGTTGCCGACGGTCCTCGCCGACCCCGACCAGCTCGGCCAGGTCGTCACGAACCTCCTCCAGAACGCCCTCGACGCCGCCGGCCCCGGCGGCCGGGTCACGCTCCGCGCCGCTCCCGAGCCCGCCGGCTCCGTCGCGATCGACGTCGAGGACGACGGTCCCGGCGTCCCCCCCGCCGACCTCGACCGCCTCTTCCAACCCTTCTTCACCACCAAGCCCGAGGGCGTCGGCCTCGGCCTCGCCCTCTGCTCCGCCCTCGCGCTGGAACACCGCGGCTCGCTCACCCATTCTCGAGACGCCGGCCTGACCCGCTTCCGGCTGACTCTGCCGGCGACTCCGGAGGCTGTGTCCGTCCGATCGCCCGCGGAATACGCCCTGGCGGATCCGTTGGAATGAGTGGAAAGCAGATTCCTCGATCGAAGGAATGGCATGGAGACGCGCTACGACGGCCCGGTGACGCTGACGAGGCTGGAGTTCGGCGGGAAGGTGGTCCATGTCGCGCGACCGGGGGACCCGGACAGGCTCCTGAACGACCCGAGGGTGCTGGAGCTCAACGATCGAGACGACTACATGCCCTACTGGGCCTACCTCTGGCCGGGGGCGTACCTGCTGGCCGAGGCGGTGGCGCGCGAGCCGTGGCCGGGGGGGGACATCGAGGTGCTGGAGATCGGCTGCGGGGTCGGCCTGGCGGGGCTGGTCGCGCTGGCGTGCGGGCTCCGGGTCCACTTCACCGACTACGACGCGGCGCCGTTGGGGATGGTCGCCCGGGGGGCGTCGGCCAGCGGGTTCGACCCGTCCCGCTACCGGGCCTCGACGCTCGACTGGCGCGAGCCCTCCGAGGGGCGCCATCCGGTGATCCTGGGGGCCGATGTGCTCTACGAGCGCCGGCTCGTCCCCCTGGTCGTCGGCGTGATCGACACGATGCTCGCGCCGGGGGGATTGGCCCTGCTGGCCGGGCCGTATCGCGTCGCCACCGAGGACCTCCCGGCGTGCCTCGACGCCGCCGGCCTGCGCCACCAGTCCACCCCGATCGTGGCCACGACCGAGGCCGGCGATGCCGTCCGCGGCACGCTCTACCGCGTCTGGCGCGGCGAACTCGCCTAGTTTGACATGATTGCCAGATTAGGAATCATGATGTCTCGAATCACCATTGTCTTGATCGCGCGTACACAGTCGAGCAGAATGGCCCCATCAATCCCACCTTGCGTGGCGACACGCGATGATCGAGGTCGGAAAGGGGCGGGTCGATGGGGCATCGAGGGTATTGGATCATCGGTGCGGCATTGGCGCTCGCGCTCGGGGCCGCGAGCCCGGTGCGGGGCGACTTCGGGGAGTCGTTCACCTTCTCGGGAACGATCCAGCCGTTCAATGACCTGGATAATTATGTCTATCCGGGATCGACGGCCGTGAACTCGTTCCACGTGCTCCCCGGGCTGGCGGCGGGGGACGTGCTGACGGGGTCGGGCTCGGTCACCTTCGACGCGCTCGGGCGGATCACGTCGGCCACGCTCCAGGCCTCGGCGACCGGGGACTTCAGCTTCTCCTACCAATCGGCCCCGGGCGACCTGGACCCGGTCTGGAACTACCTGAACGACCCGGCCAACCCGCGCGCCGGATTCTCCCTGCTGACGGGCACGACCGAGAGCAACCACCCGGCCGTCCTCCCGGCCACCGCCTCGTATGACTCCATCGGCTCGGTCTTCTTTCATTCGTATACGACCGGCGCGATGATGACCGTCAAGGTCATCCACCCCTCGTTCCTGGCCCCCGATATCTTCGAGGTCCCGGTCAACGTCAACCAGTTCCGGATCGTCCCCGAGCCGGCGAGCGCCACGCTCCTGGCGCTCGGCGCGCTGGCCCTGGCGGGCGGTCGGCGGCGGGTTCGGGCGCGGGGCGATGGGTCAACCCCCCTCGCCGAGCGCCCGGGCGGCCCGGACGAGGGCGTAGTGTGAGAAGGCCTGCGGGAAGTTGCCGAGGAGCCGACCGGCGCGGGGGTCGAACTCCTCGGCGAGCAGGCCGACGTCGTTGCGGGTCGCGAGCAGGCGGTCGAAGAGGCTGCGGGCCTCCTCGCGTCGCCCCTGGAGGGCCAGCGCCTCGACGAGCCAGAACGAGCAGGCGAGGAAGGCCCCCTCGCCGCCGGATAGGCCCTCCAGCTCCGCGTCGGGCCGGTAGCGGAGGACGAACCCGTCGGCCATCAGCTCGCGCCCGATCGCGGCGACCGTCCCGACCACCCTCGGGTCGTCCGCCGGCAGGAAGCCGACCAGCGGGATCACGAGCAGGCTCGCGTCGAGGTCGCTCGAACCATAGAATTGGACGAATGTGTTCCGCGATCGATCGAAGCCAAACGTGCAGACTTGCTCATGAATCTCGTCGCGGGTGGCGCGCCAGCGGTCGAGCGGGGCGTCGGCCGCGCCGACGGCGTCGGCGACCTTGAGGGCGCGGTCGAAGGCGACCCAGGCCATGACCTTCGAGTGCGTGAAGTGGCGCCGCCTGCCGCGGATCTCCCAGATGCCCTCGTCCTCCTCGCGCCAGCGGCCTTCGATGCTCTCGACCAGGGCGAGCACGCGGCGGTCCGCCTCGGGGTCGGGCTCGAGGCCGGCCCGGAGGGCGCGGTCGAAGGAGTCCAGCACCTCGCCGGGCACGTCGAGCTGGACCTGCCGGTGCGCGGCGTTGCCGACGCGGACGGGCCGCGACCCCTCGAAGCCGGGGAGCCAGTCGATCGCCCACTCGTCCAGGCGGGTATGGCCGTCGAGCGAGTACATGATCCGGGGCTCGCTCGGCCGGCCCCCCAGGGTCCGGGCGAGCCAGCTCCGCCAGGCGCGGGCCTCGTCGAGGTGGCCGGCGGCGAGCAGGGCCTCGAGGGTGAAGGCCGAGTCGCGGAGCCAGGCGTAGCGATAATCCCAGTTCCGCCCGCCGCCGATGAGCTCGGGCAACGACGTCGTCGGCGCCGCGACGATGCCGCCGGTCGGGGCGTGGATCAGGGCCTTGAGCGTCAAGAGCGACCGCGCGACCGCATCGCGATCCGCGCCGGATAGCGTCCCCTGGGCCGACCAGTTGCGCCACCAGGACTCGGCCTCCGGGATCGCCCGCTCCGGGGCGATCGGCGGGGGCGGGGCCTCGTGCGAAGGGTGCCAGGCCAGGTCGAAGGCGCGAGAGCGGCCCGCGGCCACCTCGAAGTCGGCGACGACGTCGTCCCCCTCGATCCTCGGCTCGGCGCCGGCCCGGAGGATCGCCGCGTCCGGCCCGGCGACGGCCCGGACGTCGTGCGGCCCCTTGCGGAGCCACGGGGGCCTCGAGCCGTAGTCGAAGCGGATGGCCAGGTCCATCCGCATCGCCACGTTCCCGTCGACTCCCTCGACCAGCCTCGTCACCCCCGAGCCGGCCCGGCCGAACGGCATCGCGTCGACGACCCGCACGACGCCCGTCCCGGTGTTGAAGACGGTCTCGAGGACCATCGAGTCGCCCCGGTAGCGCCGCTCGACCCTCTCGACGCCCCCGGCCGGCGCGATCCGCCAGCGGCCGTGCTCGGGCGTGCCGAGGAGCGCCGCGAAGAGGGCGGGCGCGTCGAACCGCGGCAGGCAGAGCCAGTCGATCGACCCGTCGTTGCCCACCAGCGCCGCCGACCGGCCGTCGCCGATCAGCGCGTAGTCCTCGATCCTCAGCGGCATGGCCAGGCCCCCCGCGAGGACCAACGGCGGGGGCGGTGGTCGAATACCCGGCGGGACGTACCGGAAAAATGCAAATGAGATGGTATTCGATAGATGTTCATAAAAAAGTTTAGGTTGCGCCGAGCAGGTCGAAGGCGTCGGGGAGCGAGTCGACGATGTCGCCGGCGACGAGGCCGACCTCGCCGGAGTGCTCGCGGGCGATGTCGCCGGCGAGGCCGTGGGCGTGGGCGCCGAGCGCGGCGGCGTCGAAGGCGGAGAGCCCCTGGCCGAGCAACGCCGCGATCACGCCGGTCAGGGCGTCGCCGGCGCCGCCGGTGGCCATGCCGGGGTTGCCGGTGGTGTTGACGAAGATCCGGCCGCCGTCGGTGACGACGGTGCGGGCCCCCTTCAGGACGACCGTCAGGTGGCTGGCGTGCTGCGCGAGGGTGACGGCGTGTTGCTCGCGGTCGGCCTGGATCTCGGCGACGGGCCGGCCCGTCAGGCGGGCGAACTCGCCGGGGTGCGGGGTGACGACGACGGGCCGCGACAGGCTCCCCAGCAGCTCGGTCTGGCCGACCAGGGCGTTGAGGGCGTCGGCGTCGATGACGGTCGGGACCGTCACCTCCTCGACCACCCAGCGCACCAGGGCCCGGAGCTCGTCCGACTGGCCGAGGCCCGGCCCGATCGCCAGCACGGTCGCCGCGTCGAGCAGCTTCTCCAGCGCCGGGCGGTTGGCCGGGAAGCGGGCGAGGCCCTGGGCGTCCTCGTCGAGGGGATAGGTCATGTAACACGGCTCGAAGCCGGCGACGGTCGGCTGGACGCCGGCCGGGCAGGCGACGCGGACCAGGCCGGCGCCCGACCGCAACGCGCTCGCCCCGACGAGGCTCGCCGCGCCGGCCATCCCCCGGCCGCCCGCGATCACGAGGACGAACCCGTAATCCCCCTTGTGCCCCTCCGGGTCGCGCTTCGGCAGCTTGGGCACGGCCCCGACGCGACGCGGGGGGGTCGCGGGGCGGTCGTCGGCGGGCGTCTGCGAGGAGTCGGGGCGTTCGGGCGTCATCAGTCGAGGTCCTCGGGGGTCGGTTGCCAGGTCTCGTCGGTCGCCCCCTGGCGGGCCAGGCCGACGCGGCGGGCGATGAGGGCGGCGACGTGGCCGCCGTTGAACCCGGCGTCGATGTTGACGACGACCACGTTCGAGGCGCAGCTATTGAGCATCCCCAGCAAGGCCGCCAGGCCGCCGAAGCTGGCCCCGTAGCCGACGCTCGTCGGCACGGCGATCACCGGGCAGGCCGTCAGGCCGCCGACGACGCTGGGCAACGCCCCCTCCATCCCGGCGACCACCACCAACGCATCGGCGCCGCCCAATGCATCGAGCCGGCCGAGCAGCCGATGCAGGCCGGCGACGCCGACGTCGGCCACCAGCTCGACGTCGCAATCCCACGCCTCGGCCGTGACGCGCGCCTCCTCGGCGACCGGGAGGTCGCTGGTCCCCGCCGTCACCACCACGACCCGGCCGACCTTCGGCCCCGGCTCGCCGGGCGCCCGGACGCGGAAGGTCCGCCCCAGGACGTTGTGCTCGCCCCCCGGGAACCTCGCCTTGAGGTACTCCGCCGCCTCGGGCGCGACCCGAGTCACCAGCCCTCCCTGGTCGTGATCGAGGAGCGTCCGCAGGATCGCCGCGATCTGCTCGGCGGTCTTCCCCTGGCCGAAGATCACCTCGGGGAACCCGCAACGCAGTCGGCGGTGCAGGTCCACGGTCGCGAAGTCCCCCGCCCGCTCGAACGGCTCGTGCCGGAGCCGGCGGACGACGTCCTCGGTGCGCAGATTGCCGTCGCGATGGGCTTCGAGCAGTCGGGTCAGTTCGGTGACATCCATCCACGACTCCACATTATTCTTGACCATGTGATCGATTACGAAGGAAGCAATCGCCGTGCCGTTCCATCGCAGGGCGGGCACCGCCCACCGATCCCTTTATGCTCCAAGGAGATCGGTGGGCGGTGCCCGCCCGACGATGGGCGAACGAACCTCGCGATTCGAGATCAGAAGGTCGGGATGACGACCCGCTCGCCCCCCTTCATGGCCGACTCGTGGGCGCAGAGGCCGACCATGGTCCAGTTGGCGGAGGTCTCGGCGTCGGGCAAGGCGGGCCGCCCGCCGCGGATGGCGCCGAGCCAGGCGTGGACGAGGTGCGGGTGCGAGCCGCCGTGGCCGCCGCCCTGGGTGAACGAGAGGTGCTGCTCCCCCTCGGCGTCGTAGACCCCCCTGGTCGTGAACCGCCGGATCGGCTCGGGGAGGCGCGGGGCGTAGTCGGGCACGTGGATCCGCTTGGGGATCTCGGGCTCGGGCAGGCCGCGGGTGTGGATGACGGGCTCCTCGCCCTCGACCTGCTGCCACTCGAAGCTCTTCTTGTCGCCGTAGGCGTCGAAGCTCTCGCGGTACTGGCGGGCGACGTTGAAGAGGCTCCGCGTCACCTCGGCGCAGACGTCGGAGCCCTTGAGCTTGAACGTGGCCGTCTCGATGGCGAACGGGCTGCCATACTTGGGGATGAGCTTCTCGTCGATCCGGCCCGAGCCGTGGCAGACGACGCTCTCGGCGTGCTTGCCCAGCAGCGCCAGGCACGGGCTGACGCAGTGGGTCGCGTAGTGCATC
This sequence comes from Isosphaeraceae bacterium, assembly GCA_035551935.1. Lineage (GTDB taxonomy): Bacteria > Planctomycetota > Planctomycetia > Isosphaerales > Isosphaeraceae > DASZMJ01. Next base: position 21,375 of record DASZMJ010000355.1, on the reverse strand, counting down.
GGCGGCAGGCCCTCCCAGTAGCCCGGCCAGCCCTCCATGTCCTGCTGGTGGCTGCCGCGGAGGAACTGGACGCGGCCGAGTTCCCCCTGGTCGTACAGCTCCTTGACGAACAGGTACTCGCGGCTGTAGACGACCGTCTCCATCATCATGTAGACCTTGCCCGACTTCCGCTGCGCCTCGACGAGCGCGCGGCAGTCGTCGACCGAGGTGGCCATCGGCACGGTGCAGGCGACGTGCTTGCCGGCCTTCAGGGCCGCGAGGCTCTGCGGGGCATGGTCCCGGATCGGCGAGTTGATGTGGACGGCGTCGATGTCGGGGTCCTTGAGCACCTGATCGAAGTCGGTGTAGCGCCTGGCGATCTTCCAGCGGTCGCCGCACTCGTCGAGGTCCTTCTTCGACCGCCGGCAGATGGCGGCGATCTCGGCGCCGGGGTAGTTCTGGTAGATCGGGATGAACTCGGCCCCGAAGCCGAGGCCGATGATCGCCACGCGGATCGGCTGGTCGCTCGCCATGGGAAGGCCCTTTCACGTCGGGAAGGCGATCGGTCCCCGGGGCAGGGCGAGGCCCCGCCCCGCGCACGAAGGTTCGTCGCCGCTGGTACGACAGGCAGCAAGATAGTCGCGCCCTCGGCCCAGCACAAGCACCCCGCCGAGGTCGGCGGGGGCCAGGGGTCGGGCGGCAGGGTCCGGGGTGGTCCCCCGATTTCGTTCCGTGTGAGTCTATTTCGCCCAAGCCCTCCATTGCCCCGTTCGGTTCGTTCCGCGCCGCGACTCGAAAACCCCTCCCCGGCCCCCGACCCCCTCCTTTGGTTCGTTCCGCGCCGGGCCGGTCCGCCGGCATTCCCTGCCCAGATCGCCCCATGCCCCGTTCGGTCCGTTCCGAATCGAGGCGGAGCGATGATCCAACTTGACCACAATCCCCAATGCCCCGTTGGGTTCGTTTCGCGCCGCGGAGTGTGCCTGCTTCGGAGACGGAGTCGGAATCTCTTGACCAAATCCCCCAAAACCCCGTTCGGTTCGTTCCGCGCCGGGGCCTCGGCGCGGTGGGTTCGTTCGCCGCGACGGTGAGTTTCGCCCCGCGCTGGCCCGCCGGCCGCTCGTGAAGTGGCTTTGTTTCGCGCCGAAGCCGCGTTACCGTGCCCGCAATGTCAACCCGTCTTATCCAGGTCGCCGTGGGTTCGTTCGGCGCCCCCGAGAAACGGATGCCAAGTGGCTTTGTTTCGCGCCGCGGCCAGGCGACCGCGTCGGCAGAGTCCCCCCAACTCCTCCAGAACCCCGTGGGTTCGTTCGGCGCGCGGATCGGCCGCGGTGGGCAGGGCGCGAGGGTTCGAGGGTCGGGAGACATCGATGGGGCCCGGGGCTTCGAGGCGGATTGCGGTCGGGGCGCGCACAAAGCCCCTCCCGCGAGCGGTCTCTACACCCTTAAGTTGGAATCCCGGCCGAAAACCGGCGGAGAAAACGCCCCGTCCGCCCTCGTTCTCACCCACGGGGACGCGCCGAGATCGCCGAGGTCAAGTGACCGGGGTCGGCAAGGTGTCGGCTGGCGTCGCGACGACCTCCTCGGGGAGTCCCGAGAACCACGACGACCAGCGCCCCGGGTCGTCGCCCAGGTCCAGGCCGGAGATCGCCCGGAGCGACCAGAGGAGCTCCTCGACCGGCAACTCCGCCGGCTCGCGCAGCAGGTCGATCAGGGCGTCCGAGCCTACGGCGTAGCCCAAGCGGCCCAGCTCGCGGACGGCGACGACCCGCTCCATGACCGGTGCCCGGCGATCCCGGACGATCGGGACGACCCGCCCCACGATCGCCTGCCGGACCTCGGGTGGCGGCTGGGCATGGGTCCCGACCCCCCGGACCCGCACCCAGTCCGTCCAGAGTTCGAGCAGGCGGTCGTAACCGTGGCCGAAGTGGCGCTCGAAGGCCGCCTCGTCGGGCTCCTTCGGCCGTAGGTCCTTCACGAACATTCGGAACCGGCCCCGGCGATCCTCGGGCGCCGTGTCGCCGCCGAGGTATTCGACCAGCGACCAGGACTGGGCGAGGAACTGGAGGCGTCGCACGAAGTTGTCGTGGAGGGTCCAGCGGTACAGGAGCTTGACGAATGCCTTCGGCTCCATCCGGAAGAGCTCCAGGCCGGGTGCCGTCCCGACGGCCAGCGCGGCGAGCAGCTTCCGGTTGAGGCGGTCGGTCTCGTCGCGGTCGACGCCGCCGGCCAGGGCGCCGATGAGCCCCTGTTGCAGCCAGAGGCGCAGCGGGAAGCCCTTAAGATCCTCGATCAAGGCGCCCGCGAACAACGTTCGGGCCGTCGCCTCCGGGCTGGCCAGGCGATGGGGGACGACCTCGGTGCTGAGGACGAAGGTCGTCGCGGGTCCGGGGTCGCGAAGGCCGTCGAAGTTGCAGAGCTTCGTGAGCCTCGATACGTCGTAGGCCAGCAGGCCCTCGCGCCGATGGAAGCAGAGGATGCGGAGCGGGGTCCGACGCCCGACCGACTCGCCGAGCATGGCCGTGGCCCGGCGCCGCACGGCCTCCTCCGCGTCGGTCAGCAGCGGGACCGGGTCGACCGTCCCCGAATACCAGACGGTCCGCGTGCCAGTCCGGACGAGTTCGCCATCCTCGCCGGTGACCTTCCGGGCCCGCGCCAGCGCGAGATGCTCCCGCCTCAGGAGCCGGTGCCGGACCCTCGTCACGACGATCAGCGCGAGGATGAGCAGGACGATCGCCCCGACCACCGCCCCGGCCGAGACCAGCGGCAAAGCGACCCAGTACCAGTCCCCGAAGTGCGCCGCCACGAAGTCCGAGAGGCGGACGCCCACGAGGATCGTGACGCAGACGAGGAGGACGAGGGCGCAGGTCCGGCCCTTGGTTTCTTCCTTCTTCAACTCCGCCGGCCCGAAGGACCGCTGGCGACAGCTCAGGCAGCGTTCGGCCGCATCCCCCTTCCGCGCGCCGGGGACGAAGTGCCGCCCGCACTCGCGGCACTCGGGGCCGGCTCGCTTGCCTCGGATCATCCTCCAGGCGACGGACCAGGCGAGGAAGGCGAAGACGAGCCCGAAGAAGCCTCCGAAGGTCAACCCGGCCGGCGGCGGCCCAGGTGCCCCGATCATCTCCCTCCACTCGAGGAACCACCGCACCGCGGCGGCGATCAGGCCGCAGAGGACCACCATCATCAGCAGGTCGATCAGATGCAGCCTGGTGCGGCGGGTGGCCATCGAACGCACTCCGATCGGTCGCGACAGACGTTCCCGGGAGACCGACAGGAGTTTATCCGACGCACGGGGCCATCGCCATCACCGTCGTCGTCGCCGTCGGGAAGGGCCGGGGCCGGTTGCGAACGGGGGACGGTCGCGGATTGTGCGGGCGAGGGTTGGAGAGTAGTTTGTCCGGTCGTCGACGACCAACCGAGCACCCCGACGACGTACCACCATCCGATGTGGCTCCCCTTCTTCCGACGCCGACGGGCCCGGCCGATCCGCCTGAAGCTGCCCGACCCGATCTTCATGAGTTACGGCGTCTTCTTCCGGGCCGACGGCGAGCCGCCGGGCCAGGACGACCTGGCGGCGACCTCGGTCGCCTGGGCCGAGGAGCGGATCGGGGCGCCGCTCGGCGAGGCGTTGGCCGAGTGGGGCCGGCGCGGCCTGGTCACGTTCCTCGTCACGACGCGCGAGGACGGGCCGCCGCTGCCCGACCTCGACTTCCTCCGCCAGTTCGGCATGGGCGACGACGAGGAGCGGCGCCTCGGCGGGGCGACCCACCTGGCCCTGGTCACGTCGCCCGACCGGATCCAGCACCCCCGGCTCGGCTTCTGGGCGGCGGCCGCGGCGGCGCGGGCGATCGCCGAGCGGCACGACGGGGTCGTCCTCGACCCGTCGATCCCGCGGCTCTTGCCGGTCGAGGGCCCCGACGACGAGTTCCCAGGCGACGGCCGGCTCCACATCCCCCGGCAGATCGTCGTCCCGTTCTCGATCGACGCGCGCGGCCTGGGCTGGATGACGACCAAGGGCCTGGGCAAGTTCGGCCTCCCGGAGCTGGAGGTCCGCGACGTGCCCCCCGACCTGCCGAACGTGCTCCTGCCCTTGATCAACGGCGTGGCCGGCCTGCTCGTCGCGACGACCCTCGCGGCCGCGGCCGAGCGGGACGACCCGCCGAAGACGATCGAGATTGGGCCCGAGGTCCGGCTCGACCTCGACACGATCGCGCGGACCTACCGCGGCGAGCCCGAGGGGCCGCCCGAGGGGGTCCGCGGCTGGACCACGATCCGACTGGAGTTCCACCGCGGCCGCAAGGGCGCCGACGACTTCCTCCGACTCGTGCCGCCGGCCCATTTCCCGGAAGGGCAGGGGGTCTGGCTTCATAGCGCCCTGGGCGACCTCTTCGGCACCGCGCACGACATCCGCGGCGTGCCCGGCGACAGCGCGGCCATGGCCGAAGCCCACGCCAGGGCCGTCGCCACCCTCCCCGACATCAAGCAACGTTTTCGCGCCGGCCTCGCCCCCGGCGAGCAGTTGCTCGTCAAGCACGGCTTCCCCGTCGGCGGCCCCGACGACTTCCACGAATTCATGTGGATCGCCGTCAACACCTGGGACGACGACCGCATCCGCGGCCAGCTCGCCAACGACCCCGTCCGCCGCGTCGACCTCCGCGCCGGCCAGGCCATCGAGCTCGCCGAGTCCGACGTCTTCGACTGGGTCCTGATGCGCCCCGACGGCGCGACCGAGGGGGGCTTCACGAACCTCGTCGCCACCGAGCACGACCCGCTCGCCGATGAGCCGGACGACGACGACGAATCCTGAGACGACCACCACGAAAGGATCGGAACCCATGGCCACGACGAATCGACCGGGAAAGGTCCGCATCGCCGTCATCGGCGCCGGGGCCGTGAGCGACTATCACCACGTCCCCGCGATCCGACTCGACCCCCGCGCCGAGCTGGTCGCCGCCTGCGACGCCGACGCGGCCTTGCTCGAGAAGCGCAAGGCCGACTGGGGCATCGACCGCGTCTCGACCGACGCGGTCGCCCTCTGCGCCGAGCCGGGCATCGACGCGGTCATCATCGCCACGCCGAACTTCACCCACCGCCCGATCGCCGAGGCCGCGGCGAAGGCCGGCAAGCACGTCATGTGCGAGAAGCCGCTGGGCCTGAACGCCGGCGAGGTCCGCTCGATGTACGAGGTCGCGAGGGATGCCGGCGTCGTCCACATGACGGCGTTCACGTACCGCTTCGCGCCGTCGATGATCTACCTGAGACACTTGTTGAAGTCGGGCGCGCTCGGCACGCCGAGGCACTTCCGGTCGCAGCGGTTCCTCGACTGGCCGGAGACGAGCTGGGGCTGGCGGCAGTACAAGGACAAGGCCGGCGCCGGCGACCTCTACGACATGACGATCCACCGGATCGACTTCGCCATCGACCTGCTCGGCCCGATCGCGCGGGTCTGCGGCTCGGTGGCCCGGTTCGTCCCGCGCGACGTGACCAAGGACGGCAAGCCCTGCCCGCCGTCGGAGGTCGACGACTGGTCGGCCCTGATCGGCGAGTTCCGCTCCGGCGCCGTCGGCGTCTGGGAGGGGACGACGCTGGCCAAGGGTTACCACCGCAACGGCTTCGGCCACGAATGGGCCGAGGTCAACGGGTCGGAGGGGTCGGCCGTCTACCGCCTCCACGAGCCGAACACGATCCTCCTGGGCAAGACCGGCCACGACCTGGCCCCGGAGCCGGTGCCGGCCGAGTTCCTCAAGCCCGAGGGGAGCCCGCGCGACCCGTCGCAAGGCGAGCCGGCCACGGTCTTCCGGTACGACCTGGTCTGGGAGTTCGTCTCGGCGATCGTCGAGGGTCGGCAGGCGGTGCCGAGCTTCCTCGACGGCCTGGACGCCCAGATCGTCGCCGACGCGGTACTCGAGTCGCACGACCGCCGGTCCTGGGTCGAGATCACGCCGGCGAGCCCGTGAGCGTGCCTTCCTCGGTCGGCGGCGGGGGGAATGGGATTTGCGGACCAAGCGCGTCCGCGGTCCATTTCGCCCAACCGCCGTTGAGGGAGAATCCACGATGAAACTCGACTCGTTGCAGACGCTCTTCGTCGAGGAGCTGCGGGACCTCTACAACGCCGAGACCCAGATCACCAAGGCGCTGCCGAAGATGATCAAGGCGGCGACCGACCCGGCCCTGAAGGCCGGGTTCGAGACGCACCTGAGGGAGACCGAGGGGCAGATCCGCCGCCTCGAGCTGATCTTCGAGAAGCTCGGCGAATCGCCCAAGGGCAAGACCTGCAAGGCGATGGAGGGGATCCTCGAAGAGGGCGAGGAGATGGTCAAGCAGAAGGCCGAGCCCGCCGTCCACGACGCCGGCCTGATCGCCGCCGCCCAGCGCGTCGAGCACTACGAGATCGCCGGCTACGGCACCGTCCGCACCTACGCCCACCTGCTCAACGAACACGAGGCCGCCCGACTGCTCCAGGAGACCCTGGACGAGGAAGGTGCCACCGACAAGAAGCTCACCCAGCTCGCCGAGGCGATCAACGTCGAGGCCCGCTGACACCCTCCAGCCGCCCGCACCCTCGTCCCCCGCGCCTGCCGTCGGGGACGAGGGCCGGGAACCCTCCCGCAACCGTCGCTCGCCGGCACGGCCGCATGGGGCCGTTGTCGCGCGCGGCGGGTTTTCGTCATCATCTTCCGGGGGTCGCCGATTGTCTTTCCGGCGGCCGTCGAATATCTTGATATCGCCCCCCCGGCGGTGGATGGTGCCGATGTCGAGCGTCGACGGAGCGCGGGGGTTGCCCCGCGGAGGAGGTCCCGGCCCATGAGACTTCGGGGAACGTGCCTGGCCCTGGCGGCCTTGCTGACGGCGACGGCCGTCGAGGCGCAGATCATGCAGCCGAAGAAGCGCAAGGTGGTGAAGAGCGACGCGGAATGGCAGAAGCTCCTCACGCGCGAGCAGTACCTCGTCTGCCGGATGAAGGACACCGAGCCGGCGTTCTCCGGCAAGTACTGGGACAACCACAAGCGGGGCACGTACTCCTGCGCCGCCTGCGGCGCCAAGCTGTTCAGCTCGACGGCGAAGTTCGAGTCGGGCACCGGCTGGCCGAGCTTCTACAAGGCGATCGACTCGAAGGCCGTCGACAACGCGCCCGACTACAGCTTCGGCGTCGAGCGCGTCGAGGTCGTCTGCAACGACTGCGGCTCGCACCTCGGCCACGTCTTCGGCGACGGGCCGCCGCCGACCGGCCTGCGCTACTGCATCAACTCCGCCTCCTTGAAGTTCGAGCCCGTCGCCAAGCCCGACACCAAGACCAAGCCGAAGGCCAAGGCCACGTCGAAGCCCAAGGCCAAGGCCGACCCCAAGGCGAAGGCCAAGGCCGACCCCAAGGCCAAGGCGGACGCGACCAAGGCGAAGGATGAGGCCGAGGACAAGCCGGCCAAGTCGAGCAAGTCGAGCTAGCCGGGCCGGCCCGGAAACCACGGCCGTCCTGTCACGCGCGGGGCGTGTTGACGTAAGGTATCGCGGAGTCGATCCTTGCACGCCGATTTCGATGGTTGCAGGCAGCCGGCCGCCGCGGGCCTTTGACGCGGCGGGCGGCCGTATCGTAGGCTGGGAATGAGCCCCTCCTTACGTCGAAGCGGCGGCGCGGCGAGGGGCGGGACGGTCGGAGGGCGCGACGATGACGGCTCGGCGTCTCGGACTGCGGTTCGTCCTGGTGGCGGCGGCCTTCGCCGTGGCGTCGCAGGCGCTCGGGGCCGACCCGAAGGCCAAGGGCTATCGGGCCGACTACATCGACGCGATGCTCAAGGCGGCCTGGGACGAGGCCAAGCTCAAGCCCTCGCCCGACGCCGGCGACGCGGCCTTCCTGCGACGCGTCTACCTCGACGTCCTCGGCCGCATCCCCAGCGTCCAGGAGGCCGAGGCCTTCCTCCGCCAGAAGGACCGGGACAAGCGGCTCAAGCAGGTCGAGTACCTCCTCGAGAGCCCGGACTACGCCAAGAACATGGCGACGATCTGGTCGGTGACCCTGATCGGCCGCCAGAACCAGGGCAACGACGTCAATCGCGCGGCGCTGTCGACCTGGCTCCGCCAGCAGTTCGGCGCCGACCGCCCCTGGAACGAGATGGCGTATGAGCTGATCGGCGCCAAGGGCTCCAACCGCGACAACGGGGCTACGAACTACACGCTGGCGCACCTGGAGAACGGCGCGGTCCCGCTCACGTCGATCACGATGCGGGTCTTCATGGGCCAGCAGATCCAGTGCACCCAGTGCCACGACCACCCCAAGATCGACGAGTGGAAGCAGGCGGACTTCTGGGGCATCAACGCCTTCTTCAAGGGGGTCCGCCGCCGCGAGCATTTCAAGGCCGACGCCACCGGCGCCGAGGTCCGCGACTACATCGAGCTGTATGACGAGCCCTCGACCGCCTATTCCCGCTACGACCGCCGCGACGGCCAGGTCAAGATCGTCTACCCGACCTTCGCCGGCCACAAGATCGGCACCACGACCGAGGCCAACCGCGACCGCCGCGAGATGTTGGCGCGGCTGATCACCGCCCCCGGCAACGACCAGTTCGCCCGCGCCTTCGTCGACCGGATGTGGGGCCACTTCTTCGGCAAGGGGATCGTCGACCCGGTCGACGACTTCGGGCCCGAGAACCAGGCCAGCCTCCCCGAGCTGCTCGACCGCCTCACGGCCGACTTCAAGGCCAGCGGCTACGACGTCAAGGCCCTCGTCCGATGGATCACGAGCAGCCGCGCCTACCAGCTCGACAGCAGGATGACCAAGGCCAACGAGAAGGACGACGCGCTGTTCAGCCACATGGCATTGAAGCCGATGACGCCCGAGCAGCTCTTCGACTCGTTGCTCGTGGCGACCTCGGCGCAGAAGGTCGGCGCCGGCGGGGCCGACAACGAACGCAAGCGCAACGAGTGGCTCCGCCAGTTCGTCTTCGCCTTCGCCAACGACGAGGGGGACGAGTCGTCCACCTTCCAGGGGACGATCCCGCAGGCCCTCATGATGATGAACGGCGACCTGATGAACCGGGCCGTCGGCGGCAAGCCCGGCAGCTTCCTGGCCGACTCGCTCGAACAGTCGCAGCTCCAGAACCGCGTCCCCCCGGCGCGGTTCCTGGCCGACCGCCTCTACCTGGCCGCGCTCTGCCGGCCGGCGTCGCGCAGGGAGCTGGCCGAGGCGCAGCTCTTCCTCGTCAACTCGCCCGACCAGATCCAGGTGATGGAAGACCTCTTCTGGGCCCTGCTCAACTCCAACGAGTTCATCCTCAACCACTGACCCGGCGGCCGCTCGCCCCGTTCGACGGAGGGTTCCGGTCCGATGTTCGACCACCTGACCACGCCCGGCGGCATGTCGCGTCGCCACTTCCTCGGCCACCTGCGGACGACGGCCCTGGCCTTGCCCGCGGCCCAGTTCTTCGGGGCCTTGCAGGCCAACGCGGCCACCCTCCGCAAGCAGAACAAGAGCTGCATCGTCCTCTGGATGGGGGGCGGGCCCAGCCAGCTCGACACCTGGGACCTGAAGCCCGAGAGCGACAACGGCGGCGAGTTCAAGCCGATCGCCACCTCGGCCCCCGGCGTGATGATCTCGCAGCACCTGCCGGCCGTCGCCAAGCAGATGAAACACCTGAGCATCATCCGATCGCTGGATTCCAAGGAGGGGAACCACGACCGGGGCACCTACATGATGCACACCGGCTACCAGCCGAACCCGACGGTCGTCCACGCCGGCTTCGGCTCGATCTGCTCGTACGAGCTGGGCTCGAAGCTCGAGAACTTCGACCTGCCGCACTGCATCGCCATCAACACGCCGGGGCAGGGGGCCGGGTTCCTCGGCATGTCGCACGCGCCGTTCGTGGTCCAGGACCCGAATGCGCCGATCGCCAACCTCCTACCCCCCAAGGAGGTCGACGACCTCCGGATGGAGCGGCGGATGCGGATGCTCAGCCTGGTCGAGAACCGCTTCGCCGACGAGCGCCGGGGCGTCGGCGCCGTCGATCACAAGGCGGTGTACGCGAAGACGTTCCGCATGATGAACTCGCAGTACACCCCGGCGCTGAAGCTCGACGCCGTGGCCGCCGCCGAGCGCGACCGCTACGGCCGCAACTCGTTCGGCCAGGGCTGCCTGATGGCGCGTCGCCTGGTCGAGCAGGGGGTCACCTACGTCGAGGTCTCGATGGGCGGCTGGGACAACCACGCCGGCATCTTCCAGGCGCTCTCGCGGAACAACCTGCCGAACCTCGACAAGGGGATGGGCGCGCTGGTCGAGGACCTCGCCCGCACGGGCCTGCTCGACACGACCCTCGTCGTCTGGATGGGCGAGTTCGGCCGCACGCCGAAGATCAACCAGAACACCGGCCGCGACCACTGGCCGCGGAGCTGGTCGATCGTCATGGGCGGCGGCGGCCTGAAGGGGGGCCAGGTCGTCGGCGCCACCGACAAGGACGGCATCGACATCGTCGACCGCCCGGTCAGCGTCCAGGACATGATCGCCACCATGGCCAAGGCGATGGGCATCGACCCCACGACCCAGTACACCACCCCGCGCGGTCGGCCGATCAAGATCGTCGACGAGGGGGGCAAGCCGATCCAGGAACTGATCAGCTAGGGCGGATCGTCGTCCATCCCCCCCCGCCTTCCGCCCTCGTCGGGGCCCGGCCTGCCCGCCGGGCCCCGATTTTTTTCGGAGACGGCCCGGCCCGACCGGGATGGCCGCTTGGAATCGGGCCGTCGGCCTGATAGAATCCGTGGGTGGTCCCGGGGCGCCGACGGCGCGCGGGGCCCTTGCCGACGTCGAGACCCGCCCCGCGCGTCGCATCGGCCCCACGCGGGCCGGTCGCGATCCCGCCGAAACTCGAAGAGCGACGCCCCCATGATCGCTCCGACAACCGCACGTTCGCTCCCGGCTGCGCTCGCGGCCCTGATCGTGTCGACCTGGGTCCCGGTCGTCGTGGCGCGGGCGGCGGATGCCCCGTCGGACGAGCAGGCTCGGTTCTTCGAGGCGAAGGTCCGGCCGATCCTCGCCGGACGCTGCCAGAAGTGTCACGGGCCGGAGAAGCAGAAGTCGGGCCTGCGGCTCGACTCGCGCGCCGGGGCCCTCGCGGGGGGCGACCTCGGGCCGGCGGTCGTGCCCGGCAAGCCCGACGAGAGCCTCCTGATCGCCGCCGTCCGCCAGGAGGACGACAATCTCAAGATGCCCCCCTCGGGCAAGCTCGCGCGCGAGCAGATCGACGACCTCGCCCGCTGGGTCCGCATCGGTGCCCCGTGGCCGGGCGCCGACGCCACGGCTGCCCCCGCCCCCGCCCGCAAAGGGGAGTACCAGGTCACCGACAAGGACCGCGCCCACTGGGCCTTCCGGCCCGTCCAGGCCCGGGCGGTCCCGGACGTCCAGGATCGGGGATGGGTCCTCAATCCGATCGATGCGTTCCTCCTTGCGAAACTCGAATCGAAGGGACTGCGGCCGAACCCGCCCGCCGGTCGTCGAGAGCTGATCCGGCGCGTGACGTTCGACGTCACCGGCCTGCCGCCGACGCCCGAGGAGGTCGACGCGTTCCTCGCCGACGACTCGCCGACGGCCTACGAACGCCTCGTCGATCGGCTCCTCGCCTCGCCGCACTTCGGCGAGAAGTGGGGACGGCACTGGCTCGACCTCGTCCGGTTCGCCGAGACGAATAGCTACGAGCGCGACAACCCCAAGCCGAATGCCTGGCGCTATCGCGACTACGTCATCCGCGCGCTCAACGACGACAAGCCCTATGACCGTTTCCTCCGCGAACAACTGGCCGGCGACGAGCTCCCCGGCGGCGATGACGGGCTGATCGCGACGGGCTTCTATCGCCTCGGCATCTGGGACGACGAGCCGACCGACCGCGACCAGGCGCGGTACGACGGCCTTGACGACATCGTCGCCACGACCGGCCAGGTCTTCCTCGGCCTGACCGTCGATTGCGCCCGCTGCCACGACCACAAGATCGACCCGATCCCCCAGCGGGACTATTATCGCCTGATCGCCTTCTTCCAGAACGTCAACCATTTCCGCAACGGCGGGCCCACCGACGAATCGCCCCTGTTCGATACCGGTGAGGATCGGACGGCTTTCCAGGATAAACTCGGGGAATACGAAGCGCGTCGTGCCGCGGCGCGACTCGAAATCGAGGCGATCGAGCGGGAGGCGAAGGCGAAGGCCGAGGACCAGGGGGTCATGGCGGTCAGCGACCTGGGGAAGCTCGTCCGCGACGAGGGGGAGCGGCTCCTCGGCAAGGAGAAGATCAAGAGATATCGGGAATTGCACCGCGACCTCCGCGGGCTCCAGAAGGGCAAGCCCGAGGCGGCGATGGCCCTCCGGGTCAGCGAGGCGGGCCCGGTCGCGCCGGAGACGTTCGTGCTCCTGCGCGGCAACCCGCACGCCAAGGGGGACGAGGTCGAGCCCGGCTTCCCGACGGTCCTCGGCGCCTCGAGCCCCGTCATCCCGCCGCCGGCCCCGGGCGCGAAGTCGTCGGGCCGCCGCACGGCATTGGCGGACTGGATCACGTCGCCGGAGAACCCGCTGACGGCGCGGGTCATGGTCAATCGACTCTGGCAGCACCACTTCGGCCGGGGGATCGTCCGCTCGCCGAACAACTTCGGCCTCCAGGGGGACCGGCCGACGCACCCCGAGCTGCTCGACTGGCTCGCGAGCGAGCTGGTCAAGGGCGGCTGGCGGCTCAAGCCGATCCACCGCCTGATCCTGACCTCGAACGCCTACCGGATGTCGTCGAGCGGCCGGCCCGAGGCGCTGGCGAAGGACCCGGTCAACGACCTCGTCTGGCGGTTCGACATGAGGCGCCTGACCGGCGAGGAGATCCGCGACGCGGTCCTCGCCGTCGGCGGCACCTTGAACCCCAGGATGTTCGGCCCCGGCATCTACCCCGAATTGCCGGCCGAGGTCCTCGCGAGCCAGTCGATGCCCGGGTACGGGTGGGGCAAGTCGCCGCCGTCGGAACAGGCGCGGCGGAGCGTTTATATTCATGTAAAGCGCTCGCTCCTGGTGCCGATCCTCGAGGGGTTCGACCTCGCCGAGACCGATCGCTCGTCGCCCGTCCGGTTCAGCACGACGCAGCCGACGCAGGCGCTCGGCATGCTCAACGGCGCCTTCCTGAACGCCCAGGCCGGCCGGCTCGCCGACCGCCTCCGCCGCGAAGCCGGCGACGACGATCGCGCCCGGGTCCGACGGGCCTTCCGCCTCGCCCTCGGCCGCGAGCCGACCGAGGGCGAGGTCGGCCGCTCGCTGGCCTTCCTCGCCGCGCTCCGCCACGAGGACGGCCTCGGCGACGACGCGGCGCGGCGGGTGTTCGCGCTGATGGTCCTGAATCTGAACGAGTTCCTGTACGTGGATTGATCGCGCCGCCGGAGGCCCTGGCCATGCGTGGACGACGACCGGAGCCGGATTCGACCCCGAAGCCCGCGCGCCCCGCCGGGGACTTCTGCCGCCGGACGCGACGCGAGTTCCTCTGGGAGGCCGGCGCCGGCTTCACGGCGCTGGGACTGGTGGACCTCCTGTCGCGCGACGGCTTCTTCGGCCGGACGGCCGGCGCGGCCGAGGCGGCGGCGCGGTCGGCCAACCCGCTCGCGCCGAAGCCGCCGCAGTTCGCGCCGAGGGCGAAGAGCGTCATCTTCCTGTTCATGTACGGCGGGCCGAGTCATGTCGACACGTTCGACCACAAGCCGAAGCTCTACGAGCTCGACGGCAAGACGATCGCCGTGAAGACCTTCGGCCGCGGCGGCAAGCGGAACGAGGGGCGGGTCGTCGGGCCGAAGTGGAAGTTCCGGCGATACGGCCGGTCGGGGCAGTGGGTCAGCGACCTCTTCCCGCACCTGGCGACCTGCGTCGACGACATCGCGTTCCTGCGGTCGATGACCGCCGACTCGCCGATCCACGGCTCGGCGATGCTCCAGATGAACACGGGCAAGATCCTCTCCGGGAGCCCGTGCCTGGGGAGCTGGGTCAACTACGGCCTCGGCTCCGAGAACCGGGACCTGCCCGGCTTCGTCGTGATGCTCGACCCGACCGGCGGCCCGATCAGCGGCGCCAAGAACTGGTCGAGCGGCTACATGCCCGCGTCGTTCCAGGGGACGATCCTCCGCTCGGCCGGCGTGCCCGTGCTCGACCTCGCCCGGCCCGCCGGGATGTCCGAGGCGACCCAGCGCCGCCTGCTCGACACGCTCGGCGCCGCCAACGCCGACCACCTCGCCCCCCGCGCCGACAACAGCAACCTCGCGGCGCGGATCGCCAGCTACGAGATGGCCTTCTCGATGCAGCGGCACGCCCCCGAGGCCGTCGCCGTCGACGGCGAGACCGAGGAGACCCGGTCGCTCTACGGCCTCGACGACGACCGCACCCGCGAGTTCGGCCGCCGCTGCCTGCTGGCCCGGCGGCTCGTCGAGCGCGGGGTGCGGTTCGTGCAGCTCTACGCCGGCGGCGCCCACAACGACAGCAACTGGGACGCCCACGGCGACCTCATGAAGAACCACAGCTTCCACGCCGGCCGCACCGACAAGCCGATCGCCGGCCTGATCAAGGACCTCAAGCGCCGCGGCCTGCTCGACCAGACCCTCATCATCTGGGGCGGCGAGTTCGGCCGCCAGCCGACCGCCGAGAACGCCTCGGGCACCGGCCGCGACCACAACGCCTACGGCTTCACCATGTGGATGGCCGGCGGCGGCATCAAGGGGGGCGTCGGCCTCGGCGAGACGGATGAACTGGGCAGCGCCGCCGTCGCCGACCGCCTCCACGTCAAGCGGCTCCACGCCACCGCGCTGCACCTGCTCGGCCTCGACCCCAACCGCCTGTCCTACTTCTACAACGGCCTCGACCAGAAGCTCGTCGGCGTCGAGGGCGCCGAGCCGATCCGCCAGATCCTCGCGTGAGGTAGGGGCATGCGCCTGCCACGACCGCGGCTGTCAGTCCGGGGGCTGATGGTGCTCGTGGCCGTCGCCGCCCTCGCGCTCGGAGGATGGCGATGGATTCGGTGGCGGCGCGTCCACTTCGCCAGTTTGGCGGAACTCCACGACTCTCACATCGCGACAAGCGGGATCACGACGCAAGGGGTTACATACTGGACGAATAAATATGGAAAGGATTTGTTCATAGAATATTTTATAATTTTATATTTAGATGATTCTCGTAGGATCGAGACGGATCGGCGTGTCGCCGAGTATCATCGTCGCATCAATGCCAACCAGGACTGGCACGAGGCGATGAAGAGGAAGTACCTCCGAGCCGCGGCGCGACCCTGGTCGCCGGTCGCACCGGACCCGCCCGAGCCGCCGTTGCCGAAGGGCCCCGACGACCTCTGAGGTCGTAGCAGGCACGCTCCGCGTGCCGTCCGCAACCCCACACCGTTCGGTGGGGTCGGCGGTCGGCACGCGGAGCGTGCCTGCTCCGGGGGAAGACGATCGGTGTCCCATCATGCCTTCTTCTTGGGGTGGAACAGGTTGGTGACGGACTCGAACATCTTGCCGAGGCTGGCGGAGTTGCCGCTCTTCTTCGACGCGGCGACCTGGAGCTTGGCCTGGGCCAACTGCTGCGCCGCGGCCTGCGACTGGGCCCGCACCGTGGCGCGGTGGGTGGCCGCGGCAGCTGCCTGGGCGGCGGCGGTCGTGGCCTGGGTGACCGGGGCGCCGACGGTCCCGGCCGGGGTCGGGGTGCCGAGGGCGGTCGCGACCGAACTCGTCTGGGTCGAGCCGGTGAAGCCGCTGTTCGGCGTGGTCAGCCCGGTGACCGGCTGCGAGGCGACCGTGGTGGTCGCGGGGGTCCCCGAGGTCGCGGTCGAGGTCGGGGACGAGGTCGAGGCGGGCTCGGTCTTGCCGATCTGCTGGATCGCCTGGAGGATCGCCGCGGCGGAGTTGCTCGCGTTCGTGCTCGAACCCGTGGTGGTGGTCGAGGCGGTCGTGACGGGGGCCGTCGTGGTGACGGCGGGGGTGCTCGCCTGCGCCGCTGTGGTCGTGGTCGCGGCCGAGACCGACGCTCCGGTGACGCCCCCGCCCGTGGTGCCGCTGCCTGTGGTGCCGCCGCCCGCGGCTGCCCCGCCGGCGACGCCGCCGAGCGCCCCGAGGGAGAAGGTCGGGCTGTTGGCCAACGGCGGCTGGCCGGCACCGACGTTGAAGGCCTGGGGCGAGATGCCGCGGAACCGCCTGATCCGGCTCGGCGGGATGAACTCGAAGCGCGGCAGCCGGTGCTGGAGCGTGACGATGTTGCGGACGTTGGCCGGGGCGAGCAGATAACCGTTGGCCGAGGCGCGCTGGCGGTCGATGATCGTGAACTCGTCCGGAGTCGGCAGCAGGCGCTGCGAGAGCTGCTGGAGGCCGGCGACCGAGAGCGTCCCCGTGAGCCGGCCGTTGAGGGCGTAGTCGAAGAAGTTGAACCGCCGCTGGAGGACGTCGGGCTGGTCCGGGTTTTCGCCGGCCGAGGTCGGCGTCGGCGTGCCGGGGATGCGGGCGGTGCCGCCGAGCAGGCGGGCCATGGCGCCGGCCTCGGGCAGGCCGATCGTCGGCGCCTTGTCGACGAAGTCCTGGACCTCCTGCGCGGTGATCAGGCCGTCGTGGTTGGCGTCGATGAGGCCGAGGTCGTTGTGCGCGATCAGGTAGTTCAACGCCACCGTCCCCTCGATCGCGGCGACGGCGTTGGAGACGCTGATCCGCGAGTACGACGGGAACTGCTGCGTGTGCGAGACCGTCGTCGGCCGCGGGATGACGCCCACGATGCCGTCGGCGTAATACGCCGGGTTGTCGACCGCCGGCGCGGCGGTCCACTGGAGGATGGCGTTGATGCCGTCGGGGTTGGCGTAGTTGGAGAGCTGGACGATCCCGTTGGCGCCGAAGTTCAACGAGCGGGCGCCGACGGGCTGGGTCAGGTAGGCGTTGACGGTCTGGCCGCCGCCGGTGGTGGCGAGCTGCGACCAGAAGTTGATGGCCGAGGAGACCAGCGCGAAGGAGCCCGTGACCTCGGCGGCCGAGAGGGCCGTGCCGGCCTGCGAGAAGGTCAGGTGCTCTGGGCTGTTGCCCGAGGCGTTCGCCGGGCCGCCGGCCGCCGCGGCGACGGTCCGCGCGAAGGTCGGCACGTCCATCACAGGCGCCGCGTAGTCGGTCGTCGGGCTGCGGTTGGCGGCGCTGACGAGCTTGTCCTTGAAGATCGTCGCGTCGGGGGCCGCGAGGGCCAGCGCGCCGGCCGGCACCGGCCGGTTCGTGCCGCCGAAGATCAGGAGCGGGCCCGCCGGCCTGGGGATCACGCCGACGAAGTTCTCCAGCGGGGTCGTCGTCGCGCTCGGTGCGATCGGGAACGGATAGGTCCCGGTCACCGAGATGACCTCGTTGAAGATCGCCGGCAGGCTCATGCCGTTGATCGTGCCGGTCGTGCCCGCGACGTTCGTCCCGGGCTGGCCGAACTCGCCGGCCGGGGCGACCGGGGCGATGCCGGCCTGCCGGACGTTGTGCAGCGCGTTCTTCAGGGCGACGGTCGCCTGCGGGAAGCGCTGGAGCGCCTCGGTCTCGGTCGTGAAGGCCTGCTGCGTGCCGAAGCCGATCGCCGCCGCGACGACGCGGTTCTGGTGCCCGACGCGTACCGGGTCGGCGACGAACGGGTTGGCCGCCACGTACTGGAGCCCCTGGTACAGGAGCTGGAAGTTCGTCGACGAGCCGGCGACGGCCCCGGTGGTGGTGGCGGGCGAGAAGACGTCGACCGGCACGATCGTCGCCTGGGGGACGAACTGCGCGATGACGCCGGCGATCGGCGTGCCGTGGCCGACGCTGTTGGCCGTCGTCGCGGTCGTCCCGGTCGCCAGGCCCGCGAGGTCCTGGTTGCCGGGCCCGTTGAACACGACGTTCTGGCCGGTGGAGACCTGGCCCTTGAACGCCGGGTTGGTCGCGTCGACGCCGGTGTCGAGGACCGCGACGGCGCTGTTCTGGCCGTCGTAGGGGACGCCCAGGCTCCGCAGGTCGTTCAGGCCGGTGATCGAGCCGGAGGTCGAGCTGGCCAGGTCGGTGACGGTCTTGAACTCCCAGATGCCGTCACCGTCGGAGGCGTAGAGTATCGTGCCGTCGTTGGAGAAGGTGATGCTCAGGCTGCTTTGGATGAAGCTGGTGGAGTTCTGGAACCGCGAGGTGTTGAAGTTATAGGCGAACGTCGTGACCGTGCCGTTGGGCTCGATGCGGAGGATGCGGCCGCCGAGGTTCGAGCCGTCGGTGGTGTTGCCGTTGGTGACGATCGGCACGTACGGGTTGGTCGCGGCGTTGAACGGCTGGCCGGGGTTGACGAGCTGGACGCCGATCGTGCCCGGCCCCTGGATCGGCACCGGGATCGCCGGCGCCGCGGGGGTGTTGATCGGCGTGACCGAGACGGCCAGGCCGGTCGCCAGGTCGGAGACGAACATGGCCCCCGCGTACGGGAGCGGGTCGGGGACGGTGCCGGCGACCGGCGGGTTCGGGAAGTTGTTCGAGAAGTAGCCGTACTGGTCGAAGGCGATGCTCTGGAACCGGCGGAACGGGGTCGAGACGGCGGGGATCTGGTCGAGGCCCGAGGCGACCGTCGCCGTCGGCTGCGTGGTCATGAACGTGACCTGCGCCGGCGTCAAGGGCGTGTTGATGTCGTAGCCGTTGCCGGCCAGGACGTTGCCCGGCGTGGCCGGGGTCGGGATCAGGAACTCGCCGCCGAGGCCCTGGACGCCGCTGAGGCCCGGCCGCGCCGGGATGCCGCCGGACTGCGGGTCGTAGGGCAGCCCCGGCGTGCCGAAGTCGGTGAACGCCGAGTAGACCGGCGAGAAGTAGTCGGTGTTCGCCGCCGTCAGGCCGACCTGCGGCCCCTGGGTCAGCGGGGTCACGTCGACGCCCGCCGGCAGGGCCGCGACGTTGTTGACATTCGTCCCGGACGGGAAGACGTTGGCGTCGAAGAACAGGGCCGCGAAGTTGGTCGTCGCGTTGCTGACGCCGTTGCCGACGAACAGCCCGCGCAGGAACGACTGCTGCTGCGCCGGCGGGATCAGGATCGAGGTCGGGCTGACGTCGAAGGACTGCGCCCCCTGGCCCGACGACAGGCTGACGAAGGCCCCCAGGAACGAGCCGTCGGGCGCGATCCGGAAGATGATGTTCTTGGCCGGGTCGGTGCGGTCGACCGACGAGACGAACAGCGAGGGCTTGCCGTCGAAGATTCCCTCGGCGTCGAAGGTCATGCTGTACCAGTTGACGAACCCGGTCGAGTTGCCCAGCGAGTTGCTCGCATTGGCCCCGGGCTCGAGTTGGTTGACGACCGTGTTGAGGTCGAAGAAGGTCGTGGCCCGGCCGGTCGCCGGGTCGATCCGGTAGATCACGCCGGGGGTGCCGACGAGGTTGCCGTTGGCGTCGAGGTGGCCGCGGGTGATCGCGTAGACGCCCGAGCCGAAGTCGCCGCCGGGCCCGGCCTGGATCGTCACGTTGTCGCCGCCGAAGGCCGCGATCGGCGTCACCAGCGCCACGCTCGTCAGCGGCGCCGGTGCGGTGGTCAGCGGGACCGACGCGATCGTGACGGTGCCGAGGTCGGCATTCGTCGGCACCGCCGCCGCGGTGAACGTCGCGGTGAAGGCATTGGTCGCGACGATCGGCGCCATCACCCAGCGGTCTTCGAGGACCTGGACGGGCTCGATCCGGTGCCGGCGACTCCGTCGCGGGGCCGGGCCACCCGCCCGCGGGCGGCGGCTTGGGGTTCGAGACATTCCCTTATCTCCTTGCAGGTCTGGGCTCGTCCGTCCTGGTACCGAGGCCGACTGACCCGGCAATCCATTGGATCGGCGCCGACGGCCCCCGCGATCAGCAAAAGCCGGTGGGGGCGCCGGCCTCTTCGGCGCGGCCGGCGGGCGCGGACCTCGCCTCTCAACTCCCAGAATCGGCACGACCACCCCCCCGGCATCAACGAAAGACCTTGACAACCGCGGGGCCGACCGTCCGCCGCAACCACCGTCGACGACCAACCCCGAGCCCTCGAGGTGCCTGCTACGAAGGCGCACCCCGGTCGCCGCCGACCCCTTCGGGTCGGCCTTCGCCGATGCATGACGGTCGTCCGAGGGCCCGAAACGGGCCTCAGACCGCCCCGGGCAGGGCCGCCGACGGCCGCGGCGCCCAGCCGGCGAACAGCTTCGAGACCAGCCGCGACGGACCGGGGACGGGTATTGCATCGAAACCCGATTCGGATAAATGGTTTGCGTCATTCTTCGGTTCGTTCCGTACCGGCGCCTCCGCCGGCATCGGGGTGTGCTGCGCCACGGGCGCGGGTGTGGCGACGGGGACCGGCCGCGGCGTGTGCCGGGCCTTCTTGCTGGCGATCAGCGACGCCGAGAGCTGCCGCAGCGTGCGCAGGTGGTCCTGCAAGTAGCGGTGCCGACGCATCCCATCATCCGTCGTATCCACATACGAGGCCGCGATCGCCGCCTCGCGATCGGCGGCGTCGGCCGCCTCCAGCGCCGGCCGCAGCGCCTCCAACGCCTCCAGCTCGTCGGCGACGATCGCGCGCAACTCCTCGCCCGGATTGGGGTCGCGGATGACGTCGAGGCCGAGGTGCGTCTTGCTCGACTCGTGCTCCTTCGCGCCGAGGCCGAGTTCCGCCTCCAGGCCCATGCCCAGCCCGTGGACGAGCCGCACCGTCGGGTCGCTCGTGGCTCCGGAGTGGACGCCGAGCAGCCGGATCGCGAAATCACGCTGCTGGAACGTCCAGTGGCCGCCGTCGTCGAGCGCCTCGGCCAGCTCGCGCCAGCTCGCGATCAGCCAGCGGCAGCCGTCGCCGCGGCGCAGCAAGGCCTCGTGCGCCTCGATCCGGTCGGCGTGGATCGCCTCGACGAGCGCCGTGAGGCCCGCGGCGCGCTGATCGTCCCACCTGGCGCCGGCGTCGCGGACGCGGGCCGAGACGGCGGCGTTGTCGGCCTTGCGGACCCGCGTCAGGGCGATCGAGGCGCAGACCATGTTGTAGACCAGCTCGCGCTCGTACGAATCGGCGGGCTTGAGCTCGTGGACCCAGCCCTCCAGCGTGGTCTGGAACTCCTCGACGCTCTCGCCGGGCAGGACCGCGACGGTGGTGCACAGGCCGTGGGTCACGGCGTTCATGGACGCGATGGCCTTGCCCTCGGGGGTGCGCGGGCCGGTCGAGAGCAGGGCGTTGGCGCGTCGGGCGGCAAGCTGCGCGGCGGAGAGCTGGGTCTTGGTCGTCGTGGTCGTGGCCATGTCGGGGAGCCTCAAGAAAAGGAGCCAGGCACTCGGTTGGAAATGGGCGGTCGTCGCCCCTGTCGCGATCCTGCTTCCTTTAATCTCGTTTCCGGCGCCGAAACTTATTCCCGAATTCCGGTCTTTTTTTCGCGAAATCCTCGCAACCGGCCTCGGGGCACCTCGTCGGGTGGCACGCCCTGA
>DASZMJ010000354.1:0-18935 GCA_035551935.1 Isosphaeraceae bacterium | reverse complement strand
CTCTGACGGTCGCGGCCTCGTGCGATCACTTCAAGAAAACAGTGGAGGCGGCGGGAATTGCACCCGCGTCCCGAGACCCGTCGGTGAGGGCATCTACGTGCGTAGCCGGTCGTTTGGTTTTCGTCCCTGGGGCCCCGGCCGGCAGGGTTCCCTCGGGCTTAGCCCATCATGAGTTTAGCCCCGGCCGCAACGGGCGGTTAGGCCGGGACGAGCCCGCATTGGCGACGTCGGGCGGGACTAGCGGGCGAAGGCCCGCCGCGACGCGGACGCTGCTTCTTAGGCAGCCATCCGAAGAGCAGGAGTGCTCTCGGCAGCTAATGTTTTGGTCGGCTTTTTACGAGGCCTGCTGACCAACCTCGGCACGCCACCTCTCACGTCAAGTATCCGGTCGATCCTGGTTCGCCCCCGTGGGTGGTTCTCGCCGAAGACGTCGGCCCGGTTCGGGCCGACGACTCGACCCCCAGATTATACGCGCGAGGTCGGGACCTGACGAGGGGGACCGCGGGGATTCTCCACCGATCGACGATCCTCAATTGGCTTGTCCGGGGGCGGCCAGCGACATCAGGAACGACTCGAGCTGCTGGCGGCGGCGGGGGGAGAGTTGCGCGAAGCGGGAGGCGGAGGCGGAGCCCTCGCCGCCGTGGAGGGCGATGGCCTCGGCGACGGTGGAGGCGCGGCCGTCGTGGAGGTAGGGGGCGCTGTCGCGGAGGCCCCAGAGCGGAGGCGTCCGCCACTCGCCGACGGTGGCCGGGCCGTCGAGGCCGGGGTTCCGAGGGGCGGGGGCGTCGGCCGCGCCGGCGACGAAGACGCCGTAGGTGCCGGTGTCGGCGAGGCGGGGGCTCATGTCGTGGAGCAGGAGGTCGCTGTAGAGGCCGGCCACGTCGCCGAGCTTCGGCAGGTGGCAGGCGGCGCAGCCGATGGCCTTGAAGGTGGACTCGCCGCCCTTGACCTGCGCGGCGCCCTTGGCGTCGGCCGGCGGGAGGGTGACGGGGGCCGGCAGCGCGCGGACGAAGGCGACGAGGGCCTCGCAATCGGCCTGGTCGAGGTCGAGGCCCGGCGCCTCGAGGCCGGGGAGGCGGGGGTCGGCGCCTTGATGATGGCCGGGGACCTCGAGGCCGACCTCGTTGGCGGCGGCGGAGTGGACGAACTCGGCGAGGGTCGCCGTCTGAGCCTTCCAGCCGAACCGGCCGACGCGGCCGTCCTCGGTGCGACCTATCCGCCCCTTGATCCGGGTACCGGCCGAGACCTTGGGCTTGGCGGCGGCCTCGATGACGGAGTCGGGGATGGCGTCGATCCGGCCGAGGCCGAACAGCGGGGTGGGGTTCCGCTCGGAGGTCTGGACGACGACACGGCCGTGATTGCCGGGGACCGACTCGCGCCAGGATTGATAGGTCGGGTCGGTGCCGAAGCGGTGGAGCATGAGGCTCGACGCCCTGCGGAAGCCCGGGTGGACCGCCCCGGCGAGGGCGGGGTCGATGCGGCTCGGGGTGCGGTTCGAGGCCGAACTCGGGTCGCCGATGCGGTACTCGAAGCGGCCGGCGCCGAAGTCCATGGCGAAGGCGTAGAAGAAGCCGCCGCCGGTCGGGTTGAACGAATCGATCGCGGTGATGATCTCGATGTTCCGATCCGTCCCCCCCGCGCCGCCGGGCCCGCCCTTGTCGTGGCAGGCGACGCACGACGTGGCGTTGAAGACCGGGCCGAGGCCGTCGCCGGCGCGGCTCCGCGGGTCCCTGGGCGTCCAGGCGTGGGTGAACAGCGCGCGGCCCCGCTCGACCTCGCCCGCCGAGACCGGCCCGGCCGCGAGCCCCGCCAGGACGAACATCACCAGGGAGCACCGATGGTCGCGCGGAGTCGGTCGCATGGGTGTGGCCTCCGTGATCGAGCGATGCCGGCGAAGTGTCAGACACTCGTCGAATGATAACCGACCCGATCGGCTCTTGGGAAGTCATGAGGACGGAGGGTCGGCCGGCGGCGGGCTCAGGACGGGTCGGCGAGGCGGACGAACCCGTCGCGGTCGAGCCGGGCGCGGAGGCCGGTGGGGAGCCAGTCGGGTCGGCCGGCGAGGAGGGCCTGGAGGTGGCCATCGGCGTCGGCGGGGAGGGGGGCCCCGTCGTCGTCGACGACCCGAAGGGCCACGCCGGGGACGGCCTGGCCGAGGGTGCCGGGCTTCTGGCCGGTCTGGCGGATGCCGCCCCGGTCCCAGTCGGCGGTCGAGGCGGCGAGCAGGCCGAGGCCGGGCACTTCGAGCCGGGGGAGGGCCGGGTCGATCGTCTCCAGCGGGGCCGACGGCCCCGGCCGGTGCGCGAAGGCGCGGACGCCCGCCTCGACGACTCCCTGGCGGACGGCGAAGGTCGTCACCGGCGGCGGGATCGGCGGGCCGAATGAGATGATGACCGTCCGGCGCCACCCATTGGGCCGTTTCTGGAACGTCGAGCCCCCCGAGAAGCTGAAGATGCTCCCCCAGAGGTTGTCGAGGAAGACCGGGACCACCGGCACGTGCTCGCGGCCGCGGAGGATCATCTCGAGGCCGCGGAGGAAGGCGCCGGTCAGGCCGTTCCGAGAGAGCTGCGCCTCGGGGAAGATGCCGAGCACATAGCCGCGATCGAGGGCCTCCTGCCCGGCCCGGATCGCCGCCCGCTGCGCGTGCGGGCCCTTCGACGCCACGGGGATCAGGCCGACCCAGCGGGCCAGGTGGCTGAGGCCCGGCATCGCGATGTAATCCGCGTTGACGAGCGCCCGACCCTGCCTCGGCAAGACGGCGGCGAGGATGAAGCCGTCGATCCACGTCACGTGGTTCGAGACGAGCAGGACCGGGCCGCGCCTGGGGACGTGCTCGAGGCCGACGACCACGAGCCGATACCGCAAGGACAGGGCCAGCCGGAACAGCGACTGGATCGTCCACGGCAGCGTCGCGACGAACAGCACCGGCGCGGCGACGACCGCGACGAGCCCGACGGGGAGCTCAGACGAGTAGCTCATCGAGGGGCTCCGCGTGAGAGGGCCGCTTGGGCGCCGGACGGGCCAGGGGGATCGTCATCGGCAGGGCGACCAGGGCCGCGACGCACGCCAGCCGGAAGGCCGGCCCGTAGTCGCCGTGCGACCGTTCGACGACCTTGGCGAACGCGAAGCCGCCCAGGACGCTGAGGTTGCCCACGGCGTTGAACAGGGCGTACGTCGAGGCGGCCATCCTCGGGTCGCTGGCCTCCATCGCCAGCACGGCGAAGAGGGCGTCGTCCCAGCCGTTGGCGGCCCCGAAGGCGAAGCCCCAGCACGCCGCGCTCGCCGACCCGCCCACGGCGAGCTGCCCCAGGCTCGACCCGGCCAGGGCCAGCACGCCGATCGCCAGCACCGCCGGCCGTCCCAGTCGCAGGACCGCCAGCGGGAGCAGCAACCCCCCGACCGCCCGGCCGACGTACCGCGCCGCGGCGAAGTTGCCCACGTCGTCCGAGCCGAAATGGCAGACACCTGTATAATAGGGACTCAGGTTGATCTCGACCCCGTAGCCGACCGTCGCGTAGAGCAGGCCGAAGGCGAGGAGCACGACCGCCCGGGGTCGGATCAGGGCCCCGAGCGCGGCCCACTCGAACGACGCCCCCTTCGTCCTCGTCGGCTCGGGGACGAGGGCCGCCAGGGCCAGCGGCACGAGGGCCATCGCCGCGCAGGCATACAACACGCCGTCGCCGTGGCCGGGGCCGTTGCCCGTCTTCTGCAGCCAGGCGCCGAAGAGCTTCGAGCAGACCATCGCCGCCAGGAACCGCGCCGCGACGAGGATGCCCTGCACCCGCTCGCGGTCCGGCGTCGGGGTGACGAGGATGACCATGCCGTCGCAGCACGTGTCGTAGAGCGCCAGGCCCGACACGGCGAACACGGCCGAGGCCAGGAACGCGATCGCCTGCGTCTTCGGGTGGAACACCGTCAGGGCGACCAGGCCCGCCGACTGCGCCAGCAGGCCGAGGACGATGTACGGCTTGCGGTGCCCCAGGCCGAGGAAGTCGACGCGGTCGGAGAGGATGCCGCCGAGGAACTTCAGGCTGAACGGGATGGTCGCGAGCGTCTGCACCAGGCCGATCCGGTCGATCGGCACGCCGGCCGCGCCCATGTAGAGCTGATTATAATTGAAGAAATACGCGATCACGACCCCCTGGATCGCGTAGAGCGAGGCGAAGAAGGCGACGTGGAGGGGGTCGAGGCGGTCGGGCCGGCTCATGCCTCGGGCTCCGGGGCCGACTCGGGTTCGCCGTCGGCTCCGGGGGCGGGGATGGGCAGTCGGCCGAGGCGGAGCGATTCGGCGAAGAGCCGCTTGGCGCGGTCGGGCACCGGCGCGGCCTCCATGCGGGCGATCGTCTCGTCGATCGGGTACGCCACGCGCTTCAACTCGATCTTGCCGTCGTCGATGACCGCGTAGGCGGCCCGCGGGTCGCCGTCGCGGGGCTGGCCGACGCTGCCGGGGTTGAGCACGACGACGCCGTCGACCAGCAGGTTGAACTGGAGGTGCGAGTGGCCGACACAGACGATGTCGGCCTCGGCGTCCTTGACCCGCTTGGCCCAGGTCGCCGGGTCCTTCATGAGGTACTCGTCGAGCGGGTCGCGCGGCGTGCCGTGCACGAGCAGGAACCGCTTCCCCTCGAGCACCAGCCGCTTGGTCAAGGGCAGCCGCAGCAGGTACGTCCGCTCCTCGGGCCCGAGCGCCTCCCACATGAGCGGCCGGGTCGCCCGCGTCAGGTAGCGATAGCCGTTCTCTCCCGAGACGGCCACCCCCTGCGCCACGCCGTGGTCGTGGTTGCCGCGGACGGCGTGGTGCGCGTGCCGCATCGCCCAGCGCACGCACTCGGCCGGGTCCGGGCCGTAGTCGACCAGGTCCCCCAGGCAGAGGCAGACCTCGTGCGGCTCGTCGATCGCCGCCAGCGCCGGCCAGTTCGCGTGGATGTCGGAGACGACCAGGATTCTCATCGAATGATTTCAATCATGTCGGAATCGGCCTCCGCGGGTCGATTGGATCGATTTCGCGGCGTCAATCCGTCGCCATCAACTCGGCCCAGCCCGTCACGTTCAAGAGACGAACGAACATCTGTTCAAGTCGATCAATGTCGTCGATGGCCCGTGCCGTCTCCTCGTCGGGCGTGCCGAAACGGTTGTCGCCGATGAGGCGGAGCAGGCGCCGGGCCTCACTTGCCTTGCCCTCGGCGCGGGCCTCTCTCTCGAGATATCGGGGATACGAGGAATCTCGGGCGATGTTCATCGTCGGAATGCTCCGGTGGAGGTCCGCAATAGCATCCTTGTAGCACGAAGAGCCCTCTCCATTTCATGCCGCTTCGAGCCACGACCGGCACCAGAGCTGGAAGATCAGGAGGGTCCAGAGCGGCTTGCGGTGGTCTCGGGTCCCTTCACGATGCTCGCGGACGAGCCGTGCGACCTCGGCGGGGTCGAGCAAACCTTGGCGGGCGAGCGGGCCGGGGCCGAGGTACTCGTCGAGCAAGGGGGCGAGCGGGCCGCGGAGCCAGCGGGCGACCGGGATGCCGAACCCCTTCTTGGGCCGAGCCAGGATCGCCGCGGGCAGCCTACCGGCCGCGGCCCGTTTGAGCAACCGCTTCGTCCGCCCTCGGCCGTATTTGTAGCGTGCCGGCAACGCCAGGACCGTCTCCACCAGTTCGGCGTCCAGGAATGGCGCCCGGACTTCAAGCCCCCGGGCCATGCTGGCGCGGTCGACCTTGGTGAGGATGTCTTCCGGGAGATAGGTGTCCTGGTACAGGGCGAGTGAGCGGGTCAGCGGGTCGGCGCCGGGGGCGAGGGCCGCGGCGCGGGCGAGGTGCTCGGCCTCGACGTCGCGGGCGGCGGCGTCGCCGAGCAGGCGGGCGATCTCGGCGCCGGAGAACGAGCCGAGCCAGCGCTGATGCGCCAGCGGGGAGGGCTCGGCGGCGCCGCGGAGGAATTGCTTGAGCTTGAAGTCGAGGCTCAGGTTGCGATGGTCCACCGGCAACGCCCCGACCGCTGCCCCGGCCAGCGCCCGAGCCGGGCCGGGGAGGCGGCGGAAGACCCGCGCGGCCCGCTCGGCGGCGAAGGTCGGGTAGCCGGCCAAGAGTTCGTCGGCGCCGTCGCCGCCGAGGACGACGGTGACCTCCTCGCGGGCGAAGCGGCAGAGCAGGTGCGTCGGCAAGATCGAGGCGTCGCCGAAGGGCTCGTCGAGCCAGCCGGCGACCGAGGGGAGGAGTTCGAGCACCGTCTCGGCCGAGAAGGTCCGCTCGCGGTGGTCGGTGCCGAGGTGCATGGCGACGAGCCGGGCGGGGGCGCTCTCGTCGAAGCTCGGATCCTCGAAGCCGATCGAGAAGGTCCGCACCTCACGGGCCGGCCGCAGCTCGGTCAGGGCCGCGGCGACGCTCGACGAATCCACGCCGCCCGACAGGAAGACACCCAGCGGCACGTCCGCCCGGGTGTGCCGGTCGACCGCCCCACGGAAGTCGTCCCAGAACCGTACTGCCGCCTCCTCGAATGGCGGCGGGTCGGCGAGCGTCGGGGGACCTTGCCAGTAGCGGGAGACCGTCGAGCGGCCGTCTTCCCAGACGAGCACGTGCGCCCGGGGCAGCTTCTTCATCCCTTGCCAGATCGAGTCGGGCGCGGGCACGTATTCATAGAAGAGGTAGCGCGCCAGGCCCTTCGGGTCGAGCCGGCGGCCGACGCCGGGGTGGGCGAGGACGGCCTTGGGCTCGGAGCCGAAGGCGATGCCGCCGCCGGCCGTCTCGGCGAAGAAGAGCGGCTTCTGCCCCATCCGGTCGCGCGCCAGGATGAGCCGGCGCCGTCGGGCGTCCCAGATCGCCAACGCGAACATGCCGTTGAGCCGCCGGGCGAAGTCGGGGCCTTCCTCCTCGTACAGGTGGACGAGGGCCTCGGTGTCGCTGACGTTGCGGAAGCGGTGGCCCTTCGCGATCAGCTCGGAACGGAGGGCGGGCTCGTTGTAGAGCTCGCCGTTGTAGGTCACCCAGACGGTGCCGTCCTCGTTGGCCATCGGCTGGGCGCCGCCGTCGAGGTCGATGATCGCCAGGCGGCGATGCCCGAGCGCGGCCGGGCCGTCGAGGTAGAACCCCGCGCCGTCCGGCCCGCGGTGGGCGATCGTCGCCGTCATCCGCTCGACGACGGCCCGGTCGGCCGGCTCCCCCGCGCGGTTGACGAACCCCGCAATCCCGCACATGTCGTGTTCCCGGCCCTTCGCGGCGTCGCAAAGCCCTTCGATCCACGTTAACCGATCCCCGACGGCCCGAGAAGCCGTCGCGTCGTCCCCTTCCGGGCGACCCGCACCCCTCGGCGCCGAATTCCGTCGAGGAGGGCGGGCCGTCGCACCGATGGGAGTCGGTGTGGTGGACCCCGCCCCGCTCGGAGGCGTCCCGCGATGCGATTCCGCTTCCTGATCGCCGATATGATGGTGCTGGTCATCCCCTGCGCCGTCGCGGCCTTCGCCCTCCGCGAGAGCATCGACCTCGTGGGCGAGGTCGCCTTCGCGGCCTTCCTGGCGGCGCTCTGCCTGGCCAGCCTCGGCGCCAAGTTCCGCCGCGGCCACCGGCCGTTCAAGATGTTCTGGAAGGGGTTCGCCGCCTTCGGCTGGGTCTACTTCTTCATCGGCCTCCGCGTCGGCGTCGGCTACCAGGGCAAGGATTTGCTGATCCATTCGGGAATCGCTTTCACGTTCGCCTTCTGCTGCGCCTACGTCACCGGCCGCGTCGTGACCAAGACCGTGCCGCCGGTGCCGCAGCTCCCGCCGCCGCCGGCCGGGCCCGGGCCGGCGGGCGCCGACGTTGATTTCGGGCCCCGATCGGCATAGGCTTTTCAGGGTCCTCCCGCGCCCGAACTGCGCCCGCACCCCGCCGCCGCCCCCGCCGCAGGAGCCGATGCTGATGCCCTCGTTCGAACCGATCGACTTCGACCCCCACGCGCCGCTCCGGCCGACGACCCCGCCGGTGCGACGCGGGTTCCTGCTGACGTTGGCCCTGCTCTGCCTGGCGGCGAGCCTCGTCTACGGCATCCCGTTCATCCTCGATCGGGCCGGCTACGCCTGGGAGGCCGGGCGGTCGCGGGCGGCGATCGAGGCGCTGGACAAGCTCGAGAAGGCCGGCAAGATCAACGACGCCTCCGTCCTGTTCCGGATGGCCGCCACCGCCGTGTCGCCGGCGGTCGTCAACATCCACACCGAGACCGAGTTCCGCGGCCCCAATGGCCAGGTGCAGGCCCTGGGGATCGGGCTGGGCTCGGGGGTGGTCATCGACAAGGACAAGGGCTACATCGTCACCAACCACCACGTCATCAAGGACGCGATCAAGATCGAGGTCCGGCTCGGCCGCGGCCAGGCCATCCCCGCCCGGGTCGTCGGCGCCGACCCGCAGACCGACCTGGCGGTCATCCAGGTCCGCGGCGGCCTGCCGGTGGCGGCGCGATGGGCGGATTCGGACAAGGTGGCCATGGGCGACTGGGTCCTGGCCATCGGCAGCCCCTTCGCGCTGGACCAGACCGTCACCGCCGGCATCGTCTCGGCCACCGGCCGCAACAACCTGCGGATCATCGGCGAGGGGGGGTATGAGGACTTCATCCAGACCGACGCGGCCATCAACCCGGGCAACTCCGGCGGCCCGTTGATCGACCTGGCCGGCCGGGTCGTGGGGATCAACACGGCGATCTACTCGCCGCCGGTCAACGGCAACGGTAACGGCCGCGGCGAACGGCGGGGGTCGCCGCACGGCGAGGTCGGCTTCAACACCGGCATCGGCTTCGCCATCTCGTCGAACATGGCCCGTCGGGTCGTCGAGCAGCTCGTCAAGGAAGGGCGGGTCATCCGCGGCTACCTCGGGGTCCGGATCCAGGACTTCTCGGCCCTGGCGCCGGCGCACGCCGAGGCGCTCAAGGTGCGCGAAGGGCAGGGGGCCGTCGTCAGCGACGTCGAGCCCGATAGCCCCGCCGCCAGGTCCGGCCTGAAGAATGACGACGTGATCGTCGAGATCGGCGGCCGGGAGGTCGTCGGCGCCGCCGGCCTCCGGAACATCATCTCGTCGCTCGGCGTCGGCACCCGCGTGCCGGTGCGTTACTACCGCGACGGCAAGCCGCGGCGGGGCGAGGTGACGATCGGCGAGATGCCTACCCTCGTCGCCCTGGGCCTGCGGCTCCGCGACCTGCCCCCCCACCTCCTCCGCCGCCTCCCCGACGAGCCCGGCTCGGCCGTCGTCGTCGAGCAGGTCGCCCCCGGCAGCCCCGCCGAGGAGAAGGGGCTGGCGCCCGGCATGCGCGTCCTCGGCGTCGGCGACCAGCCCGTCCGCTCCAAGGCCGAGTGCGAGCACGCCGTCGCCCGGCTCATCCCCGGCAAGGCCGTCCCGCTCCGCGTCCGCGGCGCCGACGGCCGCGACTACACGATCCGCCTCGGCGGCGACGGCCAGCAACCCTGAGGCGAGCCGGCCCCGAGGCCGCCCTCTTCCCCCCTCTCCCCCGGGAGCTGACCGGCCGTCCCACCCCCGCGGAGCGTGCCTGCTACGCGGGGGAGGGACGGCCGGCCAACCCCCGGGAGAGCGCCGGGGTGAGGGTTGATGCACCTCGAATCCGACGCTCACCCCGCCGTCGCGGCGGGCCGACACGTTCTGGTCGCACCCTTGACTTGGACACCTGGTTTGCGAGACACTCTCGGGACCTTCATGAAACGACGGGATGGGTTGGAACGGCGGGGTTTGCGGTTGTCAAGGGCCAACCGACGCGGGCGGGGGAAACGGGGCGAGATCGGCGGACTTGCACCGCGGCCATTTGTTCTAAACGCGAAAATCGTGCCGAGTTACAACGTCGAGGCGGGCGGGCCCGACGGGTTGAAAAAACTTGACGCGACCCGGCCCCGGGCTATAATTCCTCACGAGCCGCCGAAGAAAGGGCAAGGTATTGGCGACCCGAGCGGGGCCGGCGTGGCACCGGCTGCCTCGGGTCGTCCGCACCATGGACCCGGGCCTGAATCCTCGATCCAGGAGCCCCCGGTGCCCAAGCACTCCGAAGCCACCCTCGCCGCCATCAAGCAGGCCGTCGATATCGTCCAACTCGTCGGCGAATACCTGACGCTGCACCGGAGCGGCGCCAAGTTCAAGGCGCTGTGCCCCTTCCATGACGACCACAACCCGTCGCTGATCCTCGACCCCGAGCGCCAGTCGTTCAAGTGCTGGAGTTGCGGGGCGGGCGGCGACGTCTTCGACTTCGTCCGGTCCTACGAGCGGGTGGAATTCCCCGAGGCGTTGCGCATGTTGGCCGAGCGGGCCGGAGTGGCCCTCGACACCCCCGACGACCGCCGCGAGGCCCGTAAGGGGCCCTCGAAGAGCGACCTGCTGGCCGCGGCGGCCTGGGCGGAGGGGGCCTTCGCCGCGGCCTTGCGCGACTCGGCCCCGGCGCGGGCCTACGTGCAAACGCGGGGCCTCTCGGCCGAGAGCGTCGCCCGATTCCGGCTCGGCTTCGCCCCCGAGGACCGCGGCTGGCTCCAGGCCCGCGCCCGTCGCGACGGCGTCACGACGGCCGCGCTCGAAGGGGTCGGCCTGATCCTCCGGAGCCCCGAGTCGCCCGGCACCATCCGCGACCGCTTCCACGGGCGCCTGATCTTCCCGATCCACGACCTCCGCGGCCGCCCCATCGGCTTCGGCGGGCGGATCTTGCCCGAGGCCGAGGAACGGCTGGCCGGCCTCGGTCGCCGCGTCGCTAAATACCTGAACTCGCCCGAGACACCGCTCTTCCAGAAGCGACGTACGCTTTATGCGGCCGACCTGGCCCGCGCCGCCAGCCGGTCGGCGGGGTGGGTGGCCGTCGTGGAAGGCTACACCGACGTGATCGCGGCCCACCAGGTCGGCGTGGCCAACGTCGTCGGCACCCTGGGCACCGCCCTGGGCGACGACCACGTCCTGGCCCTCCGCCGCCTGGCCGACCGCGTCGTCCTGATCTTCGACGGCGACGAGGCCGGCCAGAAGGCCGCCGACCGCGCCCTCGAGCTGTTCCTCGGCCACGAGATCGACGCCCGCGTCCTGACCCTGCCCGACGGCCTCGACCCCTGCGACTTCCTCCTGAAGGAGGGGGCCGACGCCTTCCGAGGCCTGGTCGACCAGGCGGTCGACCCGCTCGATTTCGCCATCGAGCGGGCGACGACCCGGTTCGACCTCGACTCGCCCGAGGAGGCCCGTCGCGCCGCCGAGTCGGTGCTGGCCGTGCTGGCGAAGGTCCCGGCCGTCGGCCGCGAGGGGCTCGGCCTCAAGCTGGGCGTCGCGCTCGACAAGCTGGCGCGGCGGCTCGGCCTGCCGGTCGACGAGCTTCGTCCCCGGCTCCGGCAGCTCCGTCGCGACGAGGCCCGCCGCCTCGGCAAGAAGGCGACCACGACCCCGAACCCGACCGCCGCGACCGAACCCGCGGCGGCCCCGATGGTGTCTGAAGATATAACGATCCGGCCCGAGGGCCTCGACCCGCTCGACCGCGAGCTGGTGCGGGCCGTGCTGAACGAGCCGACGTTGGTCGGTCCCCTGGTGTCGCGGGTGGCCGCCGGAACGCTCCGCGACGCGCCCTTGCGGCGGATCTTGCAGGCTTGCTACGACCTCTATGGTGAAGGGCAAGCCCCCGAGTTCATCCAGCTCGCGTCGCGGATCGGGCCGGCCGAGCGGTCGCTGGCCGCGGGCCTGCTGCTGCCGGCCGACCGGTCGCGCCTGCCCGAGGGCCTGCGGCCGGCGAGCTGGGCCGAGCGCCTGGCCGGCGTGCTCGTCCGGATCGACGAGCGCGACTGGCGGGCGCGGGTCCGCGACCTCAAGGGTGCGCTCGACGAGACCGACCCCGCCGCCCAGCCCGACGAGCACCGCGCCCTGCACCGCGAATACCTCCGGACATTGAGCCAACCCCCGACCCCCAGACATTGAGCCAACCCCCGACCCCAGGAAGATCCACGCGTCCTGACCCGTCGTCGGTCGCGCGAGCACGAGGAGAGCTGATTCGATGGAAAAGATGGACGAGGGCCTCAAGACGCTCCTCGATCTCGGGAAGCGCCGCGGCTTCCTGACCTATGACCAGGTCAACGACTACCTTCCCGACGAGGCGAGCAGCCCCGAGAAGATGTCGAGCCTCGTCGAGTCGCTCGACGAGTTGGGCATCGACCTGGTCAGCGAGGAGGAGGCCGAGGCGCGCCTCGTCGCCTCGGGCGACCCCGACGACGAGCCCGACGAGCTGGTCGACGAGCCGGATGCCGACGAGGACGACGGCGAGCTGACGCCCGAGGACCTCGACGAGATCTCGCGCCGGATCGACGACCCGGTCCGCATGTACCTGACCCAGATGGGCGAGATCCCGCTGCTGACCCGCGAGCAGGAGATCGGCCTCGCCAAGAAGATCGAGATCACCCGCAAGCGCTTCCGCCGCAAGGTGCTGGAGTGCGACTACGCCTTGCGGCTGGTCGTCGACGTGCTCAAGAAGGTCAACAGCGGCGAGCTGCCGTTCGACCGCACCGTGAAGGTCTCCGTCACCGAGAACCTGGAGAAGGACCAGATCCTCGGCCGGATGCCGCACAACCTCGACACGCTCGACCACCTGATGGACTGCAACGAGCGCGACTTCCGCGCCTACGTCCGCGCCAAGGAGGACCGCCCGGCCCGCCGCCGGCTCCGGCTCGACCTGAAGAACCGCCGCCGTAAGGCCGTCACGCTCGTCGAGGAGCTGTCGATCCGCACCCAGAAGGTGCAGCCGCTGATGAAGCGGCTCGAGCAGGTCGCCGCGCGGATGCGCGAGCTGGTCCAGCAGCTCGAGGACGACCGCCTCGGCCGCGGCGGCAAGGAGGACCGCGCCAACCTCGAGAAGGAGCTCAAGGACCTGATGGTCATGACCCTCGAGACCCCCGAGAGCCTCTCGCGGCGGGTCGAGGCCATGAACAGCCGGTTCAAGGAGTACGAGCAGGCCAAGCGCGAACTCTCCGGCGGCAACCTCCGGCTGGTCGTCTCGATCGCCAAGAAGTACCGCAACCGCGGCCTCTCGTTCCTCGACCTGATCCAGGAGGGGAACACCGGGTTGATGCGGGCCGTCGACAAGTACGAGTACCGCCGCGGCTACAAGTTCAGCACCTACGCCACCTGGTGGATCCGCCAGGCGATCACCCGCGCCATCGCCGACCAGGCGCGGACGATCCGCATCCCGGTCCACATGATCGAGACGATGTCGAAGCTCCGCAACGTCTCGAAGAAGCTGCTCCAGGAGAAGGGCCGCGAGCCGACCATCGAGGAGACCGCCCGCGCCGCCAACATCTCCGTCGAGGAGACCCGGCGGGTGATGAAGATCAGCCGCCACCCGATCTCGCTCGACCGCCCGGTCGGCGAGAGCGAGGACAGCTACTTCGGCGACTTCATCGAGGACGAGGCCGCCGAGAGCCCGATCAACGCCGCCACGCAGGAGATGCTCAAGGAGAAGATCGACTCGGTCCTCAAGACCCTGACCTACCGCGAGCGCGAGATCATCAAGCTCCGCTACGGCCTCGGCGACGGCTACACCTATACCCTGGAAGAGGTCGGCCGCATCTTCAAGGTCACCCGCGAGCGCGTCCGCCAGATCGAGGCCAAGGCGGTCCGGAAGCTCCAGCATCCGGTCAGGTCCCGGCAACTCGAGGGCTTCCTCGAGAGCACCGGCTGACGGCGGCCACCAACCGCCGGTCGCCCCGCGGCGACCGGCGGTTTTTTGTTGGACCCGGCCACTTTTTCCGTCAACGGTCATCTGTCATCCACCCCGGGACCCGACTTCGAACCCGACCAGGACCCCGCCCGGAATCGCCCAAGGAGGAGCCCCGATGCCCGCGACCGCCGAGAACCTCCGCGACCTCCACTCGCTCCACCAGCGCGCCAAGGCGATCCGAGACCGCCTGGCCTCGGCCCCGAAGACGCTCGCGGCCCGCCAGGGGGCGCTCGACAACCGCAAGGCGGCCCTCGACGCGGCGAAGAAGGCGCTCCAGGAGACGCGGTCGAACATCAAGAAGAAGGAGCTGACGCTCCAGGGGCAGCAGGGCAAGTCCGACGACCTGAAGGTCAAGCTCAACCAGGCCAAGAAGAACGACGAATACAAGGCGATCCAGAACCAGCTCGCCCACGACGCCGCCTCGATGGCCCGGCTCGAGGACGAGATCCTCCACGCCATGACCGACGCCGACGCCCACGCCGAGGCGATGGCGACCCTCGAGGCCGAGGTCAAGGCGCTCGACGCCGAGGTCGCGACCCTGCGGGCCGACCTCGAGGCCCAGGCCGCCGGCCAGCAGGCACAGCTCCAGGAGCTCGAGGCCGCCATCACCGCCGCCGAGGCGATCATCCCCGAGGACCGCCGCGACCAGTACCGCCGCCTCATCCGCCAGCGCGGCTCCGACGCCCTCGCCGCCGTCGACAACGGCGCCTGCACCGGCTGCTACGTCTCCGTCACCGCCCAGATGATCAACGAGCTGATCAACGTCGAGAGCCTCGTCTACTGCAAGACCTGCGGCCGCATCCTCTACCTCGCCGACGAGGACCGCCCCGCCACCCGGCGCTCCTCGCGCTGAACGTCGCGGGATTTGTTGAATCCAGCGGCCCAAACCGGCCGATACTCAGTCCGACGACCGTCAACCACCGGGCCGATGTCGGCCCCGACCAAGGAAGGTCCCCCCATGTCCGCCTTCCGGCCGCAGGCCCAGGCGCTCGAAGGCCGGACGTTGCTCGCCGCGGCGCCCCTCCGGGCCCACCCGTCCTTCCCGATCCTGCCCGCGACGGTGGTCGTCGCGACGCCGGCCCCGCAGGGCGTCGCGATGACGGAGCCCTCCAGCCAGCCCCCGGGGCCGACGGTCACGGCCGCGAGCGTCACCCGCGCCGGGATCGTCCTGACCTTCAGCGAGCCGATGGACCCGGCCACCGTCGCGAACGCCCGCAATTACACGGTCCAGGACATCACCTTGCGGCCTCTCGGCGCCGGCGACCTCGTCACGGGGGTCCTGTACGATCTCGGCATCCGGTCCGCCGCCCACAACGTCGGAGCCGTCCGCCTCCGCGCCGCGACCTACGACCCGACCACCCTGAGCGTCAAGCTCGTGCCGACCAGGCCCTTGATGAAGGGCGACGTCTACACGGTGAGCGGTCGCACCACGGTCGACACCTCGCCGCACGGGTCCGCCGCCCGGCCCCTGACCGACCTCGCCGGCGAGCCGCTGGTGGTGAACGTCTCGACCGGGAGGACGGTCACGGACAACGGCACCTTCACCGTCACCGTCGCGCCCCCCCTCGGCCACAACCCGGTACTCGTGAGCCCCGCGACCGTCTTCGGTTCATCTCCCGGCCAGGCCCTGCCGCCCGGGGTGGGCTGAGACCGCGGGCAGCTCAGGGCAAGTAGTAGAAGGCCAATCCCAGGATCGCGTAGATCATCAGGAGCATGGCCCCCTCGAGCCAGTTCGACTCGCCGTCCTCGGCGACCATCCGCGCGATGATCACCGCGAGGATCACGGCGACGACCTCGAAGGGGCGGAAGACGAGGTCCATCGGCGATTTCCGCAGGTAGCTGGCGACGACGAGCACCGGCGCCACGAACAGCGCGATCTGCTGCGCCGACCCCAACGCGATCCCGACGGCCAGGTCCATCTGGTTCTTCAAGGCCATCAGGACCGCCGTCGAGTGCTCGGCCGCGTTGCCGACGATCGCCACGACGATCACGCCGACGAAGACCTCCGTCAGGCCCAGCGCCTTGCCCGCCCCCTCGACGGCGCCGACGAGCACCTCGCTCATGAGCGCCACCAGCGCCGTCGCCCCGAGCAGGACCGCCGTCGACCGCCGCAGCCGCCACGCCTGCTTCGCCTCCGCCGGCTCGACGCCGCTCTCGGACTTCGGGTTGTACAGATCCTTGTGCGTTTTCAGGCTGAATATCAATTGTAATATATAAGTAATAATCAGCACAATCGCGACCGAGACGCTCAGCTCGTGCTCGAGGCGCGTCCTCCGCGCCGCGTCGGCGGGGGTGGGCCCCTCGGCGGCGATCAGGTGGTGGAACGTGGCCGGGACGACCATGCCGATGGCGGCCAGGACCATCATGATCCCGCCGACGCCCGCGGCGGTCTTGTTGAACCGCTGCACCGGGTACTTCAGGCCCCCGGCGAAGAGGCTGGCACCGAGGACCAGGAGCAGGTTGCCGATGACGCTGCCGGTCAGCGATGCCTTCACGACGTCATCGTATCCCCGGAAGAGCGCGAAGAGGGCGATGATGAGCTCGGCGGCGTTGCCGAAGGTGGCGTTGAGCAGGCCGCCGACGCCGGGGCCGAGCCGGTGGGCCAGGTGCTCGGTCGCCTCGCCGAGCAGGCCGGCCAGGGGGATGATCGCCAGGGCCGCGCCGGCGAACCGCCAGACCGGCGGCGCGCCGGCGACCCAGAGGACGACCGTCACCGGCACGAAGACGAGCAATGACCGCAGCCAGCCGATCCGGCGGGGGTCGACCCAGTCGGGCCACGACCTGGGGGCCGGGGCGTGCGGCGCGGGTTTTGCAGGGGGTGTGCCGGGCGCCGGGCCGCCGCGGTTGACTCGCGATTTGGCCACCTTATAATAACTCCGATGAAGGCCCGATCCGGGCCTCGTAATTCCAAGGGCGGTCGCCCGTTTCGACCATTTCCGAGGACGAGGACGAGAACCATGGCCGGCAACGTGCTGGAGTTTACCGACGGCAACTTCGAGTCGGAAGTCCTCGGCTCGGAGTCGCCGGTGCTCGTCGATTTCTGGGCCCCCTGGTGCATGCCCTGCCGCCGCCTGGCGCCGACGATCGAGAAGCTCGCGGCCGACTACCAGGGCAAGGTCAAGGTCGGCAAGATGGACACCGACCAGAACATCAACACCCCCAGCGCCCTGCGGATCTCGTCGATCCCGACGGTCATCCTCTTCCAGGGCGGTCGCGAGGTCGACCGCCTCGTCGGCCAGGGCGAGGAGTCGCGGTTCCACGACATGCTCTCCAAGCACAACGTCGCCGCGCCGGCGGCCCACTGACCGGGGATGCCGGGGCCGGGCGTGCTCGTCAAGGTCTGCGGCGTGACGACCCCGGCCGACGCCGCGGCGGCGGCCTCGGCGGGCGCCGACTGGATCGGCCTGAACTTCCACCCCGGCTCGCCGCGACGGGTGGATGAGCCGACCGCCGCGCGCATCCTCGCGGCCTTGCCGGCGGGCGTCGAGCCCGTCGGCCTCTTCGTCGACCGACCCGCCGCCGAGGTCGCCGCCGTCGCCGGCCGCCTCGGCCTCCGCGTCGTGCAACTGCACGGCTCCGAGCCGGTCGCCGACCTGGTCGCGCTCGCGCATCTCCAGGTGGTCCGCGCCTTCCGGCTCGGCAACCTCGACGACGTCGCGCGCATGTCCTCCTATCTCGCCCGCGCCGCCGAGCTTGGCCATCGTCCCCACGCCGTGCTCGTCGATGCGTTCGTCGCCGGTGTCGCGGGCGGGACGGGCGTGTCGATCGCCGCGCCCCTGCTCGACGCGATCCCCGCGCACCCCCGGCTGATCCTCGCCGGTGGCCTGACCCCCGCAAACGTGGCCGATCGGGTCGCCCTGGTCCGCCCCTGGATGGTCGACGTCGCCAGCGGCGTCGAGCCCGCCGGCTCCCCCGGCCGCAAGGACCCCGACCTCGTCGCCGCCTTCATCCGCGCCGCCAGGGCGTCTTCTCGCTGACCCTCCCGCGCGCACCCCGGACGTCGCCGACCCTTTCGGATCAGCCCTTGTCGATGGGAAGCGGTGTTCCGAGGCCCGATTTCGGGCCTCAGAAGCGCCGCGGCGGGGCCGAAGTCGGCGGCGGCGCCACGCCGACGACGACCGAGGACGCCGGCCGGGGCGTCGCGGGCAGGGGTATCTCATCCAAGACCAGGACGTAGTCGTAAGTTGCATCGTCCTTCGGTTCGTTCCGCGCCGGCGCTTCCGGGGCCGGCGGGGTCTCGGCCGGGGGCGTCCACGCGGGCTCGTTCTCGCTGCTGGAGAGGATGCGACCATACAGCTTCAGCCGCGCGTTCTTGCAGGCGATCAGCGCCGTCGAGAGCTGGCGGAAGCTGCGCTGATGGTCCTGCAGATAGCGGTGTCGGCGCATGCCGTCGTCGCTGACGTCGACCGCCGCCGCGTCGAGGACCTGTTGCCGCTGCTCGGCCTCCTCGGCCTCCAGGTCGGGGAGGATCGACCGCAGCGCCTCGAGCTCGGTGGCCATGATGGCGCGGAGCCGCTCCATCGGCCGGTCGGCGTCGATCGCGATG
The DNA here is from genome assembly GCA_035551935.1 of Isosphaeraceae bacterium. Taxonomy (GTDB): domain Bacteria; phylum Planctomycetota; class Planctomycetia; order Isosphaerales; family Isosphaeraceae; genus DASZMJ01. Next base: position 706 of record DASZMJ010000354.1, on the reverse strand, counting down.
CCCTTGGCGAGGTACCGCGCGTGGCCCTCGAGGTGCGCGTCGCAGGCGACGTCCAGCGCCATGCCCAGGCCGTGCACCACGCGGGCCCGCTCGTCGTCGAGGTCCCCGAGGGCGCCGCCGAGCATCGCCAGCATCCGCCCGCGCCAGTCGGGGCAGAGGTGGCCGCTGCCGGTGAGCTGCTCGTCCATCTCGTCCCATTTGGCGATCAGCCAACGCACGCCGTCGGCCCGCGCCAGCAGCGGGATCACGAGGTCCTGTCGGCCGCGGCCGACGAGCACGGTCGCCTCCGTAAGTGTTCTGGCGCGGTCCGCGTCGAACGCCTCGCCGGCCTGGCGGCTGCGGGCCGCCGCCGCGGCGGCGTCGGCCTTGCGGACGCGGCCGATGGCGACGGTGGCGCAGCACATGTTGAAGACGAGGTTGCGTTCCTCTTCGGTCGCCGGCTGCTGCTCTTTGATCCACTGCGCCAAGATGCGTTCGAATTCGGCGGGATCTTCGCCGGGCAACACCGGCGCCAGCGAGCAGAGGCCGTGCAAGAGCGCGTTCTTGGCGGCGCGGGCCTTGCCCTCGTCGGTGCGCGGTCCGGTGGCCTTTTGCGCGTTGGCGCGGCGGGCGGCGAGCTGGGCGGGCGTCAGCGGGGTCGTGGTCGTCTTCGAAGTCGTGGTCATGATCGTCGGACCTCATCACAGGAGCCATGCACTCGGTTGGA
>DASZMJ010000353.1:0-10090 GCA_035551935.1 Isosphaeraceae bacterium | reverse complement strand
CTCGGAGCCAGTCCCCAGCCGGTCCGGACCTCGTTGTCCCTTGTCCTTCGCCCTTTGCCCTCCGCCTTCTCAATCCCCGAGGTTCTTCGTCCACCCCCAGACGATCCGTCCCATCGCCTCGCGCCGGCGGACGGCGAGGGGCAGGGCGATGAAGCGGGCGGCCGCGAGGCGGACCTGGAACTTGGGATCTTCGGGCCGATCACCCTGGCCGGGCAGGCGGTTGACGAGCTGGGCGGCGCGGCGGGGGTCGGCGACGGCGGCGGCCTGGATGACCCACTCGATCTGGCCGGCGTTGTAGGGGAAGGGCGAGCCGGCGAGGATCTCGGGCAACTGGTCGGCCACCGGCGCGAAGACGACGGCGGCGGCCTCGCGGTCGTAGCGCGCGAGGAGGGCGGCGAGGTTGACGAGGAGCTGGGCGTCCGGGAATCGGAGGGTCTCGGGCCGCGCGGGGCGCCCGGCGAGGGCCCGCGCGAGGTCGTCGGGCACGAGCGCCGGGTCGATCCGCTCGGCGACGGGCAGCAGCGCGGCCATCTCGAGGGCGGCCGTGCCGCGGACGGCGTCCACGCGGTCGCCGTCGCGGGGGGCCGCGAGCCGGTCGAACGCCTCGTCCAGCAGCGCCTTCGCCCGCGACGGGTCCGTGCCGGCTAGCGACCGGGCCATCAGGCCCAGCGCCCGGGCGTGCAGGTGCGCCGGCATGATCCGCCCGGCCAGCCGCCGGGCCCGCGGCAGGTCCTTCGCGGCCATCGGGACGGCGACTTCGAGCAATTTATAGGGTTTTTCGTGGTCCGGGAAGACCCGGACCAGGCCCAGCAGCCGCTCGGCCGCGGCCGGGTCGGTCGCGGCGACCCGCCGGGCGACGCCGACGCGGGCCAGGTCGATCATGACGTCGCCATTCGGGACGCCGTCGAGGAGGGCCTCGGCCGCCGGCAGGTCGACACGGGCCAGCGCCTGCGCCAGCTCGCCCCGCGACCAGAGGAGTTCGTTGTCGGGCAGCGTCGCCGCGACCTCCCGCGCCTCCTCCAGCAGCGGCCGGGCCGCCGCGACGTCGCCCAGGTCGAGGAAGCGGAGGGCGATCCCGGCCAGCGGCTGGAGGCGTTGGCCGGCCTGTCGGATCGCCGGCAACCGGCCCGAGGCGGCCTTCAGGACGGCGCGTCGGAGCTTCTCCTCGGTCGGCGGCAGGGCGTCGACGACCTCGAACGCCGCGCGGATCGCGTCGTGCGGGCCGGCGTCCTCCTCGATGACGGCCAGCGCCGCCGCCGGGTCGTCGTCGACCAGGCCGAGGGCCATCGCGGCGTACAAGGGCGCGGCGTCGGGCCTCGGCCGGTCGCGGACCTCGGCCAGGAAGCGGCCGGGGTCGCCGAGCGCGAGGGCGTACAGGGCGAGATGACGCGTCATGTTACCGCGCTCGTCGGCCCCGAGCGCCGCCGGCAGGATCGGCTCGAGCAGGTCCATCGCGATCGCGCGCTCCTCGCGCCGCGAGAGCCGCGACGGCAGGGTCGTCAGCCCCTTCGCGGGCCTTGTGCCGATCGGGATCAGCGTCAACTCGACCGGCCCGGCGTTCGGCCGGACGAGGCGGGCGAGGGGGTGGTAGCCTTTCTCTGCGACGCACAGGAACGCCGCCCCGGCGTCGATGCCGCCGACGCGGAACCGGCCGTTCGCGTCGGTCGTGCCTTGCGTCCGGCGGGGGCCGTCGCCGGTCTGGAAGACGACGGCGCCGGCGACGGGCTTGCCGTTCGAATCCACGACGCGGCCGGCGACCGGCCGCAGCTTCGGGGCGCGTCGGAGCACGAGGTCCGGCATCCTCACGACGGCGCCCGGCCCCGGCTTGAGATACGTCGTCTGGCCCGGCTCGCGGCCGGCGGCCGTCGCCTTGATGGAGTATTCGCGGTCGCGGGTCAACTCGCGCGGCGTCTCGAAGGTGCCGTCCTCCCAGGTGCGGATCGGCGTGTCGTCCTCGAACAGGACGGGGCCCATCGAGAACATATTCTTGCGCTGTTCCTTGTATTCGAGCTGCACCACCGCGCCCGACACCGGCTCGCCGCCGCGGCCGACGACGCGCCCCTTGACCGCGAACAGGTCCGCCCGACCCAGCTTCAAGGCCACCGCGCGGCCGGAGCCGGCCTTCGCCGTGACCGTCCCGACGGTGGCCAGGTCGCGCGCCCGCGCCGAGACCTCGACATCGACCCCGTCGACGATCCCCCGCAGCACGAACCGCCCGTTCGCGTCGCTCGTCGCGGTCGTGGACCAGACGACCCCACCCCGCTGGTCCGAATACTCCCAGTCCCCGCGGACCGTCGCCCCGGCGACGGGCTCGCCCCGGTCGTCGACGACCGTCCCGGCGACCGTCGCGCCGGGCTCGACCTCGAAGGGTTCGAGCGCGAGCCGGTCGACCCCCTCGGCGATCTCGACCGCATTCCGCGACAGGCCCAGCGACGAGACGTAGCCGTCGGGCACGTTCGAGACGTGGACCGAGGCCTTGCCCGGCAGGGCCAGGGCGTGGAACCGGCCCTCGGCGTCGGTGGTGTACGACGGCATCCCCTGCCGGCCGACGACGAACAGGTTCACCTGCGCCCCCGCGATCGGCGTCCCCGCCCCCTTCGCGCGGACGACCCCCTCCACCCGGACCGCGCGCGCGGCCTTGACTTCGACGGCGACCGTCGCCCCGTCGCGGACGACGACCGCGGCGACCGGCAAGGCCATGGACGAGACGCCTTCCGGCGGATTCGCCGACAGGTTGAGGACGCCGGTCGCGATGGCGGGGATCGTGAAGCGCCCGTGCTCGTCGGTCTTGACCTCGACCGAGCCGACCGACGGCTCCCTCGGGTCGTTCGCCTCGTCGTCGGGTCGGGTGTACGCCTCGATCGTCCAGCCGGCGAGCGCCTTCGGGTCGTCGGCAACGATCCGCCCCTCGACCCGGCCGGCGGGGCGGAGCCAGACGGTCTTGTCGGCCGGCGACGGCGGGAAGAACGAACGTCGCTGCACGCCGAGGCCGTCGGCCTCGACCTCGACGAAGCCGATCTCCTCCGGCTCGAACCCCTCGATCGTCGCCCGGCCGTCCCCGGCGACGGTCGCCACGACCCGATCGGCCAGCGGGGCCGGCATCCGGCTCGGTCCTCGGTGCAGGAGCGTCACCCGCACCTTCGCCCCCGCCGTCGCCTTCCCATCGGGCCGTTCGACCGTCACCGCCGTCCGCGCCGCCGGGCCGAGGACCATCCTCACGTTTTGATCCCGCCCCGGCAAATCCTTCGAGAAGGCTTTCAAGCCCACATGGAAACCCGGCTTGAAGGCCCAGAGCGCCAGCGGCATGTGCGGCCCGCCGCCCGTCGCGTCGGCCGGCCGGTCGAGCCGGAACCGGCCGTCCGCGTCGGTCGTCGCGTGGCCCAGCACCTTCGGCCCGAACCACCACGGCCGGTCCGCCAGCCAGACCTCCGCCCCCGCGACTGCCTTGCCGTCGCGGTCCTCGACCCTCCCCGACAACGGCACCCCCTCCATCCCCACCATCGCCGCGCCGATCAGCAACGCCGAGAGCCCCATGCGCCCATCCCCCTCGTGGCTCGACGATCCCCGTCCTGCGGCTCGTTCGAGGACCACTCCCCGGATGATAACGCCCCCCGACCACCGCGGTTAGCCGCCACGACCCCGAAATCCCGCGGATTCCTTGCCGGATTTCCGCGCCGATTCCAACTGTAGGGGTATCGAGGCACCTCTCGGGAGGGGCCTCGTGCGCGCCCGGCCCCTTGTAGAACGACCCGTCGAGACCCGTATGCCCGTGACATCCTGGAAAAGCCTCTCTCGAATCCCCGTGCGTCTCCCATCCGGGTGGCACGCCCTGCAAGGGCGTGGGCCGGGGCCGGACACGCCCTTGCAGGGTGTGCCACCCTCGAAACCCGGGCTCGACCCGGGGGTTCCTCCCGGAGCAAACGAACTCAACCCGCGGCATGGGCCGGGAACAGGTCGGACGGGAGGCGATCTCCCGGCGCGGAACGAACCGAACGGGGCATTGGGTCGTCTCGGCAAATGTTGCGGCCATCTCCCGCCCGGCGCGGAACGAACCGAACGGGGATATGGAGGCTCAGGGCAAGATCTTCCGGCTTCCACCGTAGCAGGCACGCTCCGCGTGCCGTCGGCAAGGCCGCCCCGATCCTTGTGGCCTCGCGTGACGGCACGCGGAGCGTGCCTGCTACGAGGGGAGACAAGCCGCCCACCGTCGGCGCGGAACGAACCGAACGGGGCATTGGGTCGTCCGGGCAAGGCGTGCCGGTGTCCCCTCGCGGCGCGGAACGAACCGAAGGATTCCCCAGACCCCCAGCCACGCCCTCACCTTGAGAGGAACGGGGACGGGGGCTATGATACGGAACGGTCGTACAAGGCCGGCGGCCGTCGAGGGAGACCGGATGCCCGGGCGCGCGTTCTGCGGTTGGGAGGGGCCGGTCCGGGCCGTGCTGGCGACGGTCGCGCTCGCCCTGGCGGCGGGGCTCGTCCGCGAACCGGGCCCGCAAGGCGCGGCCACGAGGGCGCCGAGGCTCGTCGTCGACGCGAACACGGCGCCGCCGGCGGTCCTGGCCGCGTTGCCGAGCCTGGGGCCGGGCCGGGTCAAGGCGATCGTCGCGGCGCGCGAGGCCGACCCGTTCCGGTCGCTCGACGACCTCGACGCGCGCGTCAAGGGGATCGGCCCGGCGACCATGGCCGCGATCCGACCCTATCTCGAGATTCGCCCCAATCCCCCGGAATGATGGAACGAGCCATGTCCGAATTCCAGCTCGAGAGCCCGTTCCCGCCGGCCGGCGACCAGCCCAGGGCGATCGACCAGCTCGTCGCCGGGCTCGGCGAGGGCAAGGGGCACCAGACGTTGCTCGGCGTCACCGGCTCGGGCAAGACCTTCACGATGGCCAACGTCATCGCCCGCGTCGGCCGCCCGGCGCTGGTCCTCTCGCACAACAAGACGCTCGCCGCGCAGCTCTACGGCGAGTTCAAGGAGTTCTTCCCCAGGAACGCCGTCCGCTACTTCGTCAGCTATTACGACTACTACCAGCCCGAAGCCTACATCCCCCAGCGCGACATCTACATCGAGAAGGACGCCTCGATCAACGAGGAGATCGAGCGCCTCCGCCTCGCCTGCACCAGCGCCCTGGTCAGCCGCCGCGACGTGATCGTCGTCGCCAGCGTCTCGAGCATCTACGGCCTCGGCTCGCCCGAGGACTACCGTAAGATGATGGTCCGGCTCCAGCTCGGCGAGACCGTCGATCGCGACGAGGTCCTGAGGAGGCTCGTCGACATCCAGTACGACCGCAACGACGTCGCCTTCGAGCGCGGCAAGTTCCGCGTGCGCGGCGACGTCGTCGAATGCTGGCCGGCGTACGAGGAGGTCGCCTACCGGATCGAGCTCTTCGGCGACGAGGTCGAGACATTGGCCGTCATCGACCCGATCTCGGGCGCGGTGCTCGAGAAGAAAAAGGAGATGTACATCTACCCGGCCAAGCACTTCGTCCTGCCCGAGGAGCGCATCCAGGGGGCCGTCGAGGCGATCAACGCGGAGCTCGACGAGCGGCTCAAGACCCTGAAGGACCAGGGCAAGCTCCTCGAGGCCCAGCGGCTGGCGGCGCGGACGCGGTACGACGTCGAGATGCTCCTCGAAGTCGGCTACTGCTCGGGCATCGAGAACTACAGCCGACCCTTGTCGGGCCGGAAGGCGGGCGAGACGCCGAACACCTTGCTCGACTTCTTCCCGCCCGACAGCCTGATGTTCATCGACGAGTCGCACGTGGCGGTCCCCCAGGTGCGCGGGATGTTCGCCGGCGACTTCAGCCGCAAGACCACGCTCGTCGAGCACGGCTTCCGACTGCCGAGCGCGCTCGACAACCGCCCGTTGCGGTTCGACGAGTGGGAGAAGAAGCTCGGCCCGCGCGTCTTCGTGTCGGCGACGCCGGGCGACTATGAGGTCACGATGTCCGGCGGCGAGGTCGTCGAGCAGGTCATCCGGCCGACCGGCCTGGTCGACCCGATCGTCCGCGTCGAGCCGGCGCGCGGCCAGGTGCCGGCGCTTTTGGGCGAGATCCGCAAGCGGGCCGAGAAGCACGAGCGCGTCCTGATCACCACGCTCACCAAGCGGCTCGCCGAGGACCTGTCGAAGTTCCTCAAGGAGCAAGGGCTGCGGACCAAGTGGCTGCACTCGGAGCTCGACGCCTTCGAGCGGGTGTCGATCCTCCGCGAATTGCGCGAGGGGGCGTTCGACGCCTTGGTCGGCGTCAACCTCCTGCGCGAGGGGCTCGACCTGCCCGAGGTGTCGATGGTCTGCATCCTCGACGCCGACAAGGAGGGCTTCCTCCGCAGCGAGACCAGCCTGATCCAGACCATCGGCCGCGCCGCCCGGCACATCAACGCCGAGGTCGTGCTCTACGCCGACACGGTCACGAATTCGATGCAGCGCGCGATCGACGAGACCGCGCGACGTCGGGCGTTGCAGATCGCGTACAACGCCGAGCACGGCATCACGCCCGAGACGATCCGCAAGGCGATCCGCCGCGGGATCGAGGAGGAGATCCAGGCCAAGAGCGAGTCCCGCCGCGCCGTCGGGCTCGACGAGGCCGCCGGCGCGACCGCCGAGTACCTCAACGAGCTCGAGGCCGAGATGCTCGCCGCCGCCGAGTCCCTCGAATTCGAGCGCGCCGCCGCGCTCCGCGACCGCATCGTCTCGCTCCGCTCCGCCGCCGGCGACGGCCCCGCCCGCCCCCCCGCCTCGCCCCAGGCCCAGGGGGCGAGATCCAAGGCCCGCGCCGGCGGCGGCAAGCGATCTCAAAGGAGGCCGAAGCCGCTCTGATCTCCGCATCAAAGGGTCGTGGACCGCTCCCCTCGTCGGGCGGCGTCGGCGGATCGACCATTATAAGTTTGCATATATCGATTTATCTTGTTATTTGCTTCTCGCCCGTTCGTCGCGGGACTGCGGCCGTCGAGCCGGGGGATGGCGAGCAACGACGCGCACGCGGCCAGGAACCAGGCCGCGGTGCCGAGGGCGAGCAGGCCGACCGGGCCGACGAGGCCCTTGGCGAGGCCGTGGGACCAGGAGAGCAGGGGGGGAACGACGGCCATCAGCCGCGCCCGGCCCGGCCGGCCCCGGCCGGCGAGCCAGAGCGGCACGGCGAGCAGGGCGGGGAGGGTCATCATGTAGTAATGGGTCCAGGCGACCGGCGAGACCAGGAGCATCGCCACGCAGGCGAGGCCGAAGACGGCCGACTGGCCGGCGGGGCCGTCGCGGCGGGCGGTCCAGCCCAGGACGAGCAGCAACGCCAGCATCAGGGCCTGGGTCGCGGCGATGACAACGCCGGTGAGCCACCCGGACCGTCGCATCGCGGCGAAGGCGCGGTCCTCGGCCCAGCGGCGCTCGAAGGCGGTCCGGGCCTGGCGGGACTCCTCCCGCCGCACCGCGGCGAGCTTGCCGGGCTGGAGTCGGGCCGACACGGCGTGGGCCGCGCGCCAGAAGCTCTGGTTCGTGCTGCTCTCGATGTCGAATCGCGACGTCTGGCCGGGGTCGTCGTTCATGGCCACCCGGCGCGCCCAGGTCTCGAGGTGCCGGACGTTCGCCCGCCAGCCGAGCACCCCGGCCGGGATCGCCACCAGAAACAGGCCGCCCCCGAGCACGATCCCCGCGGCCAGGGCGGTCGCGCCACGGCGCGTGCCCGACTCGCGATCCGGCCGCGAGGCCCGACCCAGCCGCTGCCAGAGGAGCACCCCGACCGGCAAGGCCGGGATCAGCTTGACGGCGACCGTCCAGGCCAGGACTACACCCCCCAGCGCCGACCGGGCCGGGCCGCGGCCCTCGAGCACCAGGCGATGGCCCAGCAGCAGGCCGTAAAGGAGGGCGATCCCCACCTGTCCCCTCTGGAGGCACTCCAGCGTCGGCAGCACGACCGCCAGGCCCGCGCACCACGCGATCCACCGGCCCTCGCCGCGGCCGACCCCGGGGGCGATCCGACGCCAGAGCCGGCGGGCCTCGACGGCGCAGCCGAAGGCCAGGGCCGCGCTGATGGCGAACCAGGCGCCGACCTGCCCGTAGGTGTCGAGCCGGGCCAGCGGCGCGACCATCAGGGCGAAGATCGGCGGATAGAGGTAGAACCAGCCGCGCGGGTTGGTCACGGCGTAGGGGTCGCGGCCGTCGAAGAAGGCCGCGCCGGCCGCGGTGAAGACGGTGAAGTCGGTCTTGTGCAGGTCCGGCTGCGATGCCGAGACCTCGGCGCGGAGGCGGACGTCCACCCAGAACCAGGTCGCCAGGCCGACCACCACGAGGAGCCAGGCCGCGGCCCTTCGCGTCCCCCGCCCGAGCGGGGGCGACGTCTTGCACTCCTCGGTCCGGCCCATGACTCTCCCCGCATCCATGCCCGGGAGTCGTCCGCAACGCGTGCGATCGGCCCGGCCGGGGTCTCCGACCGGACCCGTACCCCGCGCCGATGGCATCAACTCGCGGATCGGCCCCCTGTGGGGCCGTCCTTGAATCCGGTCCAATCAGAGAACGGTCGATCCTCCCGAATCCGTGCGCCCCGGCTCGACGTAGACCCTACCGCGAAGGGGCTCCGGGAGACAGGTCATTTCGGCGGCATCGGGGTCGTCGTGGGCGTAGCGATACCCCTGGCCGTAGCCGGCGGCCTTCATCAAGGGGGTGACGGCGTTCCGCAGGTGCAGCGGGACCGGCTCGCGGGCGGTCGCGGCGGCGTCCTCGGCCGCGGCGAAGTAGGCACGCTTCACGAGGTTGGACTTCGGGGCGCGGGCGAGGTAAAGCGTGGCCTGCGCGAGGGGATAGAGGCCCTCCGGGAGGCCGATGAGCTGGACGATCTGGGCGGCGGCGGCTGCCTGGACTATCGCCTGGGGGTCGGCCAGGCCGACGTCCTCCGAGGCGAGGATGCAGAGCCTCCGGGCGATGAAGATCGGGTCGGCACCCCCCTCGATCAGGCGGGCGAGCCAGTAGAGGCCGGCGTTCTCGTCGGAGTTGCGCAGGGACTTGATGAGGGCCGAGACGAGGTTGTAGTGCTCTTCGCCCCCTTTGTCGTAAGCGAACCGAGCCCGGCCGATCGCCTCGACGATCGCCTCGCGGGGGACGTGGCGGACACCGTCGGCGTCCGGCTCGGTCGCGAGCACGGCCGATTCGAGGGCCGTCAGGGCGACGCGGGCATCGCCGGCCGCGGCGACGGCCAGCCGGTCGCGGTCCTCGGCGGCGACCTCGGGCCGCAGCCCGGCCAGGCCACGGTCGGCGTCGTCCAGGGCTCGGCGGAGGACGGCCAGGACGTCGGCGGGGGCCAGGGGCTGGAGAGTCAGCACGCGCGCCCGCGAGAGCAACGCGGCGTTGACCTCGAAGGAGGGGTTCTCGGTCGTCGCGCCGATCAGGGTAACGGTCCCGTCCTCGACGGCCGGCAACAGGGCGTCCTGCTGGGCCTTGTTGAAGCGGTGGATCTCGTCGATGAACAGGACGGTTCGGCCCCCTCGGCGCCGCTCGGCGCGGGCCTCGGCGATCGCGTCACGCAGCTCCTTGACCCCCGCCAAGACCGCCGAGACCGCCGTGAACCGCGCCCCCGAGGCCGCGGCCAGCAGCCTCGCGAGCGTCGTCTTACCCGTGCCCGGCGGTCCCCAGAGGATCAAGGACGGCAAGGCACCCTTCGGGTCTTCCGCGAGCCTCCGGACCAGTCGCCCACGCCCGACCAGGTGCTCCTGGCCGACGAACTCTCCCAGGGTCCTCGGCCGCAGCCGCTCGGCCAGGGGTGCCCCCGGGTCGACGGCGACGATCGGCTCGTCCCCATCGTCGTCGAACAGCCTCCCCGCCGCCGGCCTCGCCATCGCGCCTCCTCCCGCTCCCCCGACCGGCCAGTATACATCCCCCGTGCCCGGGAGGGTGCGAACCACGAATCCGAGGGTCCTCCCGACTTGAATTGTTCATCCAAATCCCCCAAACTGAGCAGACAACCCATTACTGACGGTCAGAAAAGTAATGCACGCTCTTCGCGGGGTCGGCTACACTTGCTCGGATGAGACACGAGGGCTCGCCGGCGGAACTGGAGCATCGCCGCCGGCTCGCGGTGCAACGCGTGCTCGACGGGTACTCGACCCA